>NZ_JBKJHD010000001.1:0-549627 GCF_046613695.1 Flavobacterium sp. RHBU_24
AGCAATGTAATTGTTATTTGCGTTGCAGGGAACAGCTGTGCAAGGCAGGCCGTAGTTGCAGCACTTTCATAAACTACATCATACGTGCCAGGGGTACTGGCGGCAAGGTCTACTTCGCCAGTTGCAGGGTTAATAACAAGGCCTGCAGTAGAGGTAAATGTACCGCCGGTTGTACCGCTAAATGTTATTGTTGCAGTACCGCCGTTAGAGCAGTAAGGCGTATTATCATAGCTGTAAGTAGCTGTAGGTGCCGCTTCAATAACTACTGTGGCAGGCGCCGATACAAACTCCAGGCATGAACCGTTTGCCGGTATAGTATAAATTACATCATATGTGCCCGGTGTACTGCCATCAAGGGTTATTTCACCAGTTGTGGGATCTATTATGAGGCCCGCTGTAGATGAATAAGTACCATTAGCGTCACCCGTAAGGATTACCGCAGCAGTACCGCCATTAGTACAGAACGGTGTAGTTCCGTAGTCAATAACGGCAGAGTAAGACTCGTTAATAACTATTTCGGTAGTTGCCGGAGCCGGTGCACATGGCAGCGGTATGGCAACGTCATACGTTACAGTATAGGTACCCGCTGTACTAGCTACAAGGTCTATTTCGCCTGTAACAGGGTCAATCGCAAGGCCTGCTGTAGAGCTATATGTACCTCCTGCAGGGCCTGTTTGGGCAACTGTTGCAGTGCCCGCACTGTTACAGTAAGGCGAGGCATCATAGCTAATAGTTACTACAGGCTGCTCTATAATTTCAACCGTTACCGGCAGCGATACAAACTCAAGGCATGAGCCGTTTGCAGGTATGGTATAAATTACATCGTATGTGCCCGGAGTACTATCCGCAGGAGTAATTTCACCTGTTACAGGGTCTATTACAAGTCCTGCAGTTGATGAATAGGTTCCGTTACTATCACCTGTTAAAGTAACAGCAGCCGGGCCGTTGCTGGTACAGAAGGATGGCGCGCCATAATCTATAACTGCTGAGTACGACTCGTTTATGGTAATGTTAGTAGTTACGGTAACAGGGCCACAAGGTGCAGGAGATGCAACTACGTAAGTAACCACATAATCGCCCGGTGTACTGGCCACAAGGTCTACTTCGCCCGTTGCAGGGTCAATAGCAAGGCCTGTGGTAGAACTAAATGTACCGCCTGATGGGCCTGTAAGGGTAACCGTTGCTGTACCCGCACTATTACAGTAAGGCGAAGCATCGTAGCTTATGGTTACTACAGGTGGTGCCACGATTTCAACCGTTGTGGTGGTTGTAAATTCAGGGCAAGACGGTGTAGCTGCTATTGTATAAGTAACCACATAGGTGCCCGGTGTACTTAACGACGGGTTAATGGTACCCGTTACAGCATCTATAGAAAGGCCCGGTGTAGACGAGTATGCACCACCGGTGTTGCCTGTCTGGGTAACCGCAGCGCTTGTACTTGTAGTACATATAGGCGTAGCATAGGCTATTGTTCCGCTTGGCGCTGTATTGACTGTTATTTCCAGTTCTACAATCTGCTTACACTGCGGTACTGCTATATCGCGTACAACCACATACAGTGTTTGCGTAGTTGCATTAAACGGTACGGAAGTGTCTATAGCACCTGTACCCGTATTAGCCCCTGAAAGTGTAGTATATACACCCACCAGTTCATAAAGTGTAGGGTCTAATGAACCAAGGAAATCAATTGCTGCAAGGTCTGCATCTGCAGTACCGCTATCCCCGCAAAGCACAATTGGCTCTGGTACAGGCACCGTAAACGGAGCGCTTAGGGCAATAGTTACCTGGTCTGTTACAGGATCCGGGCTGGTAGGTACAGGCATTGTTACAATAACGCTGTATACATGGCTTCCCGGTTCATCGACTATAATGGTTTGGGAGTCATCTGTGGTGGTAACAATTGTAGGTGTAATCGGTTCTGCGTCCATAAACCACTGGTAAGTGTACACCTGTGGTGCCCCAGGGTTATCTACGTTTGCCGTAAGGTTGTATGTTTCAGTATTACAAAGTACCTGATCCAGGCCAAGTGATACTGTAGGGTTACAGCTAAGGTCGGCACCGGCTGATTGTGTAATGGTAACACTACCCGGAGCACCGTTAAAGTTTGTAATCAATAGCGCAAACACATCACCTGCTGAACCAGTAATGTCTATTTGCTCAAAGGCCGAACCAGAGTAGCTACAGTCTACAATGTAAGACGTATTAGGTGGTGAACCCAGTAACGAGCACGCCTCAAGTTTACTTTCAAACGGGCCGAATGCCGCGAAATCTACGTCGATAGGGTTACCGGTTCCATCAGCTATTTGTGAAAGTTCCAAGGTTACAGGGCCATCTTCGCTTAATGTTACATAGTACCATGTAGGGTTAGGTGTGCTGAAAAGGCAGCCTACAGTACCGTACGGTGGTACTGTGCCCCCAGAGTTGCTTGTTTGCGGCACAGAAAGTAAACCGGCACAAAGTGCCTGGGCATCTCCTACCGAAACTACCGGTCCATTAAAGTTGAGGGTAGCCCATGTACTAAAGCCACTGCCGTCAGGACACACAGTCCTTACATAGAAGGTATAGGCTACACCCGGGGTAAGCGGGCCAGAGGTATATGATGGCTGTGTTACCACAGTACCACTTGTAGGGGCAGGGTCTGCTTCGGGCTGTAGAACTACCTCCCACTCGCTAACCGTATCCGGCGAATCCCATGATATAGTAACGCCGTCTGCAGTAAGGCAAAGTATCTCAAGGTTTGTAGGTTTAGGGCATGGCGGTGGTGTACAGTTTACCACACCGGTAAACAGTGTTTGCCCTTGCAGGTTGGTTCCCGGCGCGTGCGCAAAAAGGTCTTCTCCAAAAGGATCTTGTATGGCAATGCCCACCTCGGCAGCAAAGTTACCACCGGTATTCCATACAAGTGAGAAGCCCAGACCATCGCAAAGCGCAACAGGGATAGTAAGTGGGCCAGAACCTGTAGGCAATGTAAGTGTACCTACCACAATACCGTTTTGTATAACGGACATGGTATTGCCATTCCATCCATCCCCAAAAGAGTCGGTAAGTATAAAGTTGTAGTTACATTGCGCTATAGGGAGGCAAATAGTGGTGTTAAAGTTAACAGGGCCCGACCAAAAGCTGGAATCTGTAGGTGAACACACCGCCCTTACATATACTTTATAAGGTGTGCCTGATGTAAGGCCTGTAGCAGTGTAAGGGTTATCTGTTGTTATAATGCCTACAGATGATGCTGTAGGAGCAGGGTCTGTAGCAGGAACTATATAAACTTCCCATGATGTGGCAGTTCCCTGGTTTGTCCATGCTATGGTAGCCTGGGAATCTGTAGGGTCTGTTACGGTAATGGCTGTGGGCTGCGGACAGGTAATTATAGTAATGTTTACATTATCTATAGCTCCCGGCGGGTTAGTGCCGAAAACACCGTCATTGCGCCACTCAAATATTAGCCTCATGGTGCCGCCCGCAAAAGCCGACGCGTTAAATATCTGGTTATAGGTGGTCCAGTTAGCATTTCCTACAAAGTTACCGCCAAGCTGTATTCCGCCACTGTTTGCAGCACTGGTTTGTGTGCCTGCTGTAGGTATGTAGGTAGCAGGTACTGCCCATACACGCACATAATCCCACCCTGTTTCACCAAGGTTTCTCCAGTCAAAGCCCAGGTTAATATCGGTAGTACCTAAAGGGATTGTAAAGTCGCGGTAGGCGTGTACCACCGATGCAGCATTGTTTGTATAAGCATTACTTACACCACCGTCATTAGTAACGTATAGTGAATGTGTGGGGCTGTTGCTTACCGCGGTGCCATAGTACCACTGGTTAGTTTGCGAACCGTTTACAAAAGTAAAGCCGTTATTGGTTTCAAAATCGTTGCTATAGTTAATGGTAGCCGGTATCTGCAGCGTACTGAAGTTTATAGGGCCGGTCCATAAACTAACGTCTGTAGGCGAACATATTGCCCGTACATATACTTTATAGCCTGTACTGTGTGTAAGGGTAGTGGTTACATACGGGTTAGTAGTTACCACAACTCCTGTAGACGAGGATGTAGGTGCAGGATCAGTAGCCGGCACAAGGAATACTTCCCACGATGTGGCTGTACCCTGGTTTGTCCACGCTATGGTAGCGCCTGTCTCGGTAATGTTTGTTACCGTTACGTTAGTAGGCTGCGGACATGTAATTATAGAAAGGTTTATGTTATCTATTGCGCCCGGAGGGTTAACACCGCCGCCGCCATCATTCCTCCATTCAAATACAAGCCTCATGGTACCGCCTGCAAAGGCCGAAGCATTAAATATCTGGTTGTAGGTAGTCCAGCTGGCATTGCCCACAAAGTTTCCGCCAAGCTGCACTCCGCCGCTGTTAGCCACCGATGTTTGTGTACCGGCTGCCGGTGTATAGGTTACCGGAACCGCCCAAACCCTTATATAATCCCAGCCTGTTTCGCCCAGGTTTCTCCAGTCGAAGGCAAAGTTTACATCTACAGTCCCTGCAGGAACGGCAATGTCCCTGTAGGCATGTACAACCGAGTTTGCAGAAGTAGTATACGCATTAGAAACACCGTTGTCGTTAGTTACATACAGCGAGTGTGTAGGGCTGTTACTTACAGCGGTACCGTAAAACCATTTATTAGTTTGTGTACCGTTTACAAGGGTAAAGCCATTCTCAGTTTCAAGGTCGTTGCTGTAGTTTAGCGTTGCAGGTATCTGCGTGGTACTAAAGTTGAGCGGACCCGACCAGAAACTTGAATCTGTAGGGCTACATACAGAGCGTACATAGAAGGTATAGTTTGTACCTGGTGTAAGGCCGGTAGCCTGATACGGGTTAGCGGTAACAATTTCCCCTGTAGACGATGCCGTAGGGGCAGGGCTTCCGGCAGGTAATACTAGCACTTCCCATGAAGTAGCCGTACCGGCGTTCGTCCAGCCCAGTGTAGCCGAATTTTGCGTTAAGTTAGATACTGTTAGCGCCGAAGGCTGCGAACAGGTTATTGCTGTAACGTTTATATTATCAACAGCCGCCGGTGGATTAGTACCAAAGATGCCGTCGTTGCGCCACTCAAATATAAGCCTTACGGTAGTACCCGCAAAAGCCGAGGCATTAAATGTATTACTATAGTTGGTCCAGCTGGCATTACCTACAAAGTTACCGCCAAGCTGTATACCACCGCTGTTTGCAATTGTAGTTTGTGTGCCTGCAGCCGGGTTATAAGTAACCGGTGCTACCCAAACCCGTAAATAGTCCCAACCGGTTTCTCCAAGGTTTTTCCAGTCAAAAGAAAGGTTTACATCGCCGGTTCCTACAGGAAGGGCTATATCCCTGTATGCCTGCACAACTGAAGACGCTGCGTTGTTATACGCGTTAGTTATACCACCATCGTTTGTAACGTATAGCGAGTGCGTAGGGCTATTGCTTGTAGCCGTGCCGTAAAACCATTGGTTAGGCTGCGATCCGTTTACAAAGGTAAAGCCGTTATTTACTTCAAAATCGTTGCTGTAATTAAGCGTAGCCGGAATTTGTGTAGTGTTAAAGTTTATTGGCCCGGACCAGAAACTCTTATCATCAGGGCCGCATACTGCCCTTACATAAAATTTATATGAAGTACTGTCTGTAAGGCCGGTAAGTACATAAGGGTTTGTAGATACTATGGTTCCTACAGAAGATGCCGTAGGTGCAGGGTCGCCTACAGGTACAGCAAATACTTCCCAAGATGTAGCTGTGCCTATGTTAGTCCAGCCCAGCGTAGCGCCGGTTTCAGTAATATTAGTTACCGTAAGCGCGGTAGGCTGAGAACAGGTAATAAGTGAAAATGATATATTGTCTAAAGCCCCAGGTGGGTTAACACCGCCACTGCCATCATTTCTCCACTCAAATATAAACCTCCTGGTAGTCCCCGCGTATTCTTGAACATTTATAGTGTTGCTTGATGTAGTCCAGACACTGCTGCCTACAAAGTTACCGCCTATCTGCACGCGGTTTGCGTTGCCGGTGGTCTGTGTACCTACGGTAGGTGTAAATGTACTGGGCACGTTCCATACCCGGATGTAGTCCCAGCCGGTTTCACCAAGGTTTTTCCAGTCAAAAGAAAGGTTCATTTCTATCGCACCTAACGGGATGTTAATATCGCGGTAAGCATGTACTACAGAGATTGCGCTGGTTGTATAAGCATTAGTAACACCGTCATCGTTACTAATGTATAACGAATGCGTAGGGCTGTTGCTGGTAGCAGTACCCAGAACCCATTTATTAGTTTGGGTACCGTTAAGTATGGTAAAGCCGTTATTTGCAGTCTCAAAATTAGTGGCAAAATTCAGGTCAGCCGGCACCTGTGTGGTGCTGAATGAAAATGGCCCTGCCCATCCGCTGTTGTTACCGGAGGGGCTACAAAGCGAACGCACATAAAATGCATAAGATGTGCCTGCCTGTAATGTTGTAACGGTATATGGGTTTGTGGTAACCACAGTGCCTGTGCCTGTGGGCGCCTGGGTAGCCTCAATAATCTGGATTTCCCATGAGGTAGAACCGGCAGGGTTAGCCCAGCCCAATGTGGCAGATGTGGCGGTTATAGCGGTTGCTGTAAGGCTTGTAGGGGTAAAACACTGCTGGAAAACACTTACATTATCTATCAGCCAGCGGTCGCCGTTGTTGCCCTGCATTACAAAGGCTATAAAACGCTGCTGGCCGCTTTGTGCTGCCGGTATGTCAACCACTTTTTGTACATACTCTATTTGCACAGGGTTAAGGGTAAGCTCGGTCCAGCTTTGCAGTTCGGTAAAGGTACTTGTGTCATTAGCATCGGTACCTATCATTACCTTGTAAGTGCTCAACTGGTCTGCAGGCAGCGTAAGCCTCGAGAAAAAGCGGAGCTGCGCATTTGTAGGTACCGTAAACGAAGGCGTTATAAGCCAGTCTTCAGTAACTTCACCCGCGGCCACGGTTTCCCTGTTAAGATATGCCGCGTGTGTTCCCTGGTAGGCAGGCTGTGCAGAACCGCCATTACCCTGTATCCACGTTTGAGCCGGTCCGGCTACATTGATTATCGACCATCCTGCAGGGCCTGAACCTGGAGTCCAGGTACCCTCAAAAGTTTCCGTAGGAAGCTGTGCCAACACGGAAAAAGAAAGCAGGAAAGCGAAAATCACAAAAGTAATTTTCTTCATATTGATTTATGTTTAGGTAAAATTTAATTCCCAAATTTAAAAAAATATAACACACGGTTAACTTATTCATAAATTTTAACAAATAAAAAGGCTTTGCCGTTATATTCTTGTTACAATAAAATTATTCGGATTTAATTTTTGTATTTTTGTGAAATCATTAAAAAGTAGTATGCTCGAAAAAGAAACCATAAATTTTGAAAAGACCGTAATTGCAGGAATTGTAACCCGGGAGCAAAATGAGGAAAAACTCTCAGAATATCTTGATGAACTTGAATTTCTGACATTTACAGCGGGCGGTCAGGTAGTTAAAAGGTTTTGGCAGCGTATGGAAAAACCCAACCCAAAAACATTTCTGGGCACCGGAAAAATAGAGGAAATTAACACCTATATAAAAGAGCACGACGTTAAAACACTAATTTTTGACGATGAGCTTACCCCAGCCCAGCAAAAAAACATAACCCGGGAGCTTGACTGTAAAGTGCTTGACCGTACTAACCTGATACTCGATATCTTCGCACAAAGGGCAGAAACGTCTTACGCCCGCACACAGGTAGAACTCGCCCAATGCATTTATTTGCTGCCAAGGCTATCGGGCATGTGGACCCACCTTGAGCGCCAGCGCGGTGGTATAGGCATGCGCGGCCCGGGTGAAACAGAAATTGAAACTGACCGTCGTATAGTGCGCGACCGAATCGCTTTACTTAAGGAGAAAATTCGCACGATAGACCGCCAGATGGGTGTGCAGCGCGGCAACCGAGGCGCACTGGTGCGCGTGGCCCTGGTGGGCTATACTAACGTAGGCAAAAGCACCCTGATGAATGTGATAAGCAAAAGCGAAGTGTTTGTAGAAAACAAGCTTTTTGCAACCCTCGATACTACAGTGCGCAAGGTGGTGATAAAAAACCTGCCATTTTTATTGTCTGATACGGTAGGGTTTATCCGTAAGCTGCCCACACAGCTGGTAGATTCGTTTAAAAGTACGCTCGACGAGGTACGCGAGGCCGACCTGCTGCTGCATGTGGTAGATATTTCGCACCCGGAGTTTGAAAACCACATCGCATCGGTAAACCAGATATTGCAGGATATTAAAAGCAACGGCAAGCCCACTATAATGGTATTTAATAAAATAGATGCCTATCAGCCACTTATCATAGACGAAGATGACCTGGTAACCGAAAAAACTACCCGCCACTTTACCCTTGAGGAATGGAAAGACACCTGGATGGGCACTGTAGGCGAAAAGAACGCCCTGTTTATCTCAGCCACAAATAAGGAGAACTTTGAAGAATTCCGTGAGAAGGTATATGAAGCCGTGAGGGAAATACACATTTCGCGCTTCCCGTACAATAACTTTTTATATCCTGATTATAAGGAGAACCTTGCCGTGGAGAAGGAAGAGGAAGATGGAGAAGAGTCATAAAGTCGAAAGTTATAAAGGCATAAAGTCTGGTAGGCCGTAAAGGCATATTGCATTCGCTTCCTTAAGAAGTAATATTATACAAGCGCTTTAATATTGGCAAATAGACCTTTATTAGAGCGCTTTTTCATTTGCAAACTCTTCGTTATTATTTATAAAAAAATCTTCAAAAATATTTCATAAATAAACGAACATTCATTTATATTTACAGCGTAAAATATAAATGAATGCGCACCCGCAATACCGATAAAGAAGCCCTGGTTAAAGAAAAAGCAATAGAACTACTTGTACAACAAGGGTTTGATGGCTTCAGTATGAACAAATTGGCGAAAGCCAGTGGCATATCGGTAGCTACACTATATATCTATTACCAGGATAAAGACGACCTCATCAAGAAAATAGGCATAGAGCTGGGTGAAGGGTTTTTTAAGGGTGCGCTAAAAAATTTCAGTCCGGATATGGCTTTCGCCGAAGGGCTGCGCCTGCAATGGGACAACCGTATAGCCTATAGTACTGCCAATAAAAAAGCGATGCAGTGCTGGGAAGCCCTGCGGCACTCGCCCCACAACGAGTATATAGTGCAACATGCCAAAGCCAACCTTAGGGAAGTGCTGGGTAAATTTATCCAAAACGCCATAGCTAACGGCCAGCTGGTGCAGCTGCCCTTTGAGGTATACTGGAGCATTGCTTACGGACCATTGTATACGCTGCTGAAATTTGATTCGGAAGGCAAAAGCGTGGGCGGCAGCCCCTTTAAACTTACTGAAGAAATTAAAGAGGCTGCATTTAAAAGCGTAATAAAAGCGCTTACGCCGTAACAAAGCGCAAGGAGTTCAATCATCTTATCAAAAACCACTCATCACTCATCAAAAAAAACGAACAGTAATGGAACAGAATCAAACCATTCCTCTCTCAGGTTACCAGAAGCTGGTAATCTTTATGCTGGCCATAACCCAGTTTACCGTAATACTAGACTTTATGGTAATGTCGCCGCTGGGCGATATGCTTATGAAATCAATCGGCATGGTGCCAAAGCAGTTTGGTGTGGCAGTATCGGCCTACGCTTTTAGCGCGGGCATATCCGGGCTGCTCACTGCGGGCTTTGCCGATAAATTTGACCGCAAAAAACTGTTGCTTTTCTTTTACGTTGGTTTTATTATAGGCACCCTGGCCTGTGGCCTGGTTAACAGCTATGAGGCATTAGTGGCCGCCCGCATATTTACCGGACTATTTGGTGGTGTCATTGGCTCTATATCTATGGCCATTGTTACCGATATATTTGCCATACAGCAACGTGGCCGGGTTATGGGCTTTTTACAAATGGGTTTTGGAGCAAGCCAGATCCTGGGGATTCCGTTAGGGCTGTACCTGGCAAATGCATGGGGATGGCATGCCCCTTTTTTATGGATTGTGGTAATGGCCGCGCTAATTGCCGCACTTATACTCTTTAAGCTAAAACCTGTTACAGCGCACCTTAAAATAAAACAGGATAAGTCGCCGCTTATACACCTGTGGCATACCATACAAAGAAGCGACTACCGCATAGGTTTTACTGCTACCGCACTGCTTTCTATAGGTGGGTTTATGATGATGCCTTTTGGAAGCGCGTTTGCAATAAACAACCTTGGGATAACTAACCTGCAGCTGCCCACGGTATATATGGTGGCGGGTATTTTTACCCTGGTAATGATGCCGGTTATGGGAAGGCTTAGCGACCGGTATGACAAGTTTAAGATATTTGCCATTGCCTGTTTGTGGATGGTGGTCGTAGTGCTGGTATATACCCATCTGGGCGTAACAGCATTATGGATAGTTATTTTGCTGAACGTGCTGATGATGGTGGGCATTACCGGGCGGATGGTGCCCAGCACTGCGCTGGTTACCGGGGTGCCCGAGGCCAAAGACCGTGGTGCTTTTATGAGCATTAATTCCAGCATGCAGCAAATAGCCGGGGGTATAGGCGCCTGGGTGGGTGGGCTTATTATTGTGCAAAAAACCAAAGCCAGCCCGCTGGAGCATTATGAAGTGGTAGGCTACATTGTAGCGTCCATTACACTAATAAGCATACTGCTGGTGTACAGGGTGAGCAGGATGGTAAAAAGAAAAATTGCCCTGCAAAAGCCCGGCAGCCTGCCTGTAGAGCCTATTATTACCGAAGTTTAGTTTGCAGAAATACTGCTAACTGCCTATCAGGTCTATAGCGGCCTGGTAGGCAGTTTTTTTATCGGCTTTGGCTAACAGCCAGCCTAAAAAGCTGATGATAAACAGGTCTTCCTTTATGTGCGGATTGATAAGTGCGAGTATATTCTTCTTGAAACCCGGGTGCTGTGCAATTTCCGGCTTCAGGATGTAACGCTCTACCATAAGCGCATAGTCCATAACGCGCTGCTCGCTTACCTCAGCAAGGTATTTTTTATAACGGCGTTTAAAACTTTTAAGGCGGGTGAGCGCTAATTCTTCGTGCCCAAACTGGGCATACATAACTATTTCCAACAAGCTTTTACGGATGGCCCACAGCATTCCCAGCTTCTTTTCGTACCACGCATCGCTGTGCGTAAACTGCGCTATGTGGTTAAATGCGGTGCGGTCGCTAAGCTGCACGCAGTACATGGCCAGGCACACACGCAGGTCGTTTACATCTATTGGGTTTGCCTTAGGTGATGCCGCTTTTAAAGTCCTCTCTGCCAAACTAATGGCCCCGCCGGGGTCGCCGTTAAAGTGCCTGTTAAGCGAAAGCAGCAACTGGTGGCGTAAATAGAAACGGTCATAATAGCGGCTGCCCTGCTTTTGCATCTGCTCCAGCATGCGGGTAAGATACGCCTCACTCTCGGCAAACCTGTGGTTGCGGAAATTGATGTTGGCTAAAAAATACAGTATATAAATGTGGTAGTATAGCTGCCCCTCTGCCCTATCCTTACTGCCTTCTATAAACTCAAAGCTCTTTTTTACAAATGGCTCTACCAGGCTAAAGTTGTGGTTCATTGTGGCATATTCATTAGCTATAAACAAAATCTGGTACAGCGATTTATAAGTCAGCACTTCATCAAGCGACACGTCGAGGCTGCCCATGGTACTCTCAATGAACGCCCTGAAGTCGATAACCTTCCCTTTATGCTGAATCTCCGCCAGTTCGCGGCGCAGCAAAGCATACCCAATATTGAGCTGCCCTTCCTGCTGCATTTGCTTCTCGTTGTCTTTGTGCTTCTTTATCAGTGCATCAAGATTTTCGGCAGGGTTAAGGTGGGCATATTGCAGGCGGGTATGGTAAATTTCGTTCAGCAGGCTAAACTGCTCTAACGGAATGGCTCTGGCTTCAGCTTTTGCCAGGCATTTAAATGCGGTTTTGGTTAACTGGTGTTCTAAGAAGTAACGGCTTACTACCAGCAGGCGCAATACCTCATTGGCTTGGCTGGTATTTTTCTCAAATGTGCGGTTTGCCATAAAATCCACCAGGCTATCGTGAAGCCTTTTGCGAAGTGCGTGGTACGCATCGCTATTATCCTGGCCTTTATATAAATTTTTTATCTCATTTATATCGTCAGTTTCTATCAATTTAAAGAGCCGTATGTTACGGGTATCGCCACGCTTATTCTTCTTTTGGAGATAGCCTGTAAAATCCTTATTATCATCATTATTCATCAATGATATTATGTCTTCTATAGCATTCATAAGCAATATAAAATAATGAAATACAAATGCCAAATTACAAAAATATATCGTCAGTTTTTTAAAAAGATTAGGTTTCGTGGCTGTGCGTTGTGTCGCATCTTTGCTTCAGAATTAATAACCAAAACAATTTAATCTTATGGAACCGCTAAAAACATTTGATGTAAACGAAACTTCAACATTTTCAAACAAAAAAGAAAACAACGGCCGCAACCCTATGAAGCCTACCGGCGCGTTTATAGGCGCCTCATGGGCGGCGCTGCTTGCCGGCGTGGTAGGGTATTGTGTAGGATTGTGGAATGCCGCCATGCAGCTTAACGAAAAAGGCTACTACTTTACCATACTGCTCTTTGGCCTGTTTGCCGTAATATCAGTACAAAAAAGCGTTAGGGACAAGGCCGAAGGCCTGCCCGTAACCGACCTATACTACGGCCTGAGTTGGTTTGCCACCCTGGCAAGTATCACACTGCTTGTAATAGGCTTATGGAATGCTGACTTGTTGCTGAGCGAAAAAGGATTTTACGGCATGTCATTCACGCTGAGCGTATTCTCGGCCATTGCCGTACAAAAAAACACCCGCGATGCCCAGCTTATTGATGCCCAAACCATATAAACGCTTTAGCGGTGGCCCCGTGGTATTGTAATGGTATCGCGGGGCTTTTTAAAAATACCAAACCACCTGTCGCCTTTTCAGGCCGGCCAACCCCGCCAACCAACCTTTATTTTTCTTACATTTAACCAAAACCGCGTACCAAATGCCGATACCTAAAAAAGACCTTGACGAGCTGCTGCATGCAAACGTCATTTCGCCCGAAACCGCAGGGGCCATACACAACTATTACCATGATAAAAAAGCCACTGCCGCTAACCCCCTGCTTGCCATATTCGGCGCGCTGGGCGGTGTGCTGGTAGGCTTGGGCATCATCCTGATTTTTGCCCACAACTGGGATAATTTTTCCCGGCAGGTAAAAACGCTGCTGGCTTTTACGCCGCTGGTATTGTCTCAGGCATTTGCGGCCTGGTGCATCGTTAAAAACAAAACTGCAGTGTTTAAAGAGACGGCTGCAGTGCTCATATTCTTCGCCGTGGGTGCCAGCATTTCGCTCGTAGCACAGGTATATAACATCAGCGGAGATTTTCCCCGGTTTTTGCTTACATGGGCACTGCTGTGTACCCCGCTCATGTACCTGCTGCGGAGTAATGCCGCCGTGGTGCTACACCTTATCTTTTCTACCTGGTATGCAGCAGAAGCCGGCTATTCTTTCCGGGATACTACTATCCCGTGGACTTACCTGTTGTTTATTGCAGCGCTGGCGCCCGTTTACCACAGACATTTAAAAGAAAACAACCAAAGCCACATGACCGTAACGCTTAACTGGCTGCTACCGCTCAGCTTCTGCATTACTTTTGGTGCTTTTATGGATGGTGCCGACGAATTTGTTTACTTTTTATATATGGCATTCTTTGGGCTGCTGTATGTTATTGGTTATTCTGAAACTTTGGGAGAAAAGCCTAACGGTTATCGCGCTATTGGGCAGCTGGGTGTTATTGTTTTGCTATTTTTCGGCTCATTCCGTTTTACGTGGGGTATCATTATAAACTCTCATAACCATTATGAATTTCTTGTCATTTGGATGGCATTACTTGCATGCTCCGGCTTTGTAATTTTCAGCACAAAAACCTGGCGCGACCGCAATTACTTTAAGTGGGTGCCTTTTCTGTTCCCCATTCTTTACGGCATCGGGCTGGCCAGCGAAAGTGCCGCAGCAACAGTAACTAACCTCATTCTACTTGCCGTTGGGCTATATTACATCCGCACGGGCATAACTGCAATGGAGTTTAGAACCGTAAACTTTGGCCTGACTCTAATTGCCATCCTAACTGCCTGCCGCTTTTTTGATACCGATTTATCATTTGTAGTACGCGGGGTGATGTTTGTAGGTGTTGGCCTGGGCTTTTTTGCCGCAAACTATACCGTGGCAAAACGAAAAAAAGAAACCGTAACAACCGAACCGTATGAAAATTAAGTATATCATTATAGCATTTGCAATAACCGCGCTGGCACAGCTGGCCATACCCGCCCAAATGGTTTGGGAAAACGAGCAGGCTTACACAAGCGGCACCGAATATAAGTTTAAAACCCAACCAATAGACCCTAACGACCCTTTTAGCGGAAAATACATCAGCCTGAATTTTGAAGCTGATGAAGTGTATGTACAGGATGGCGACTGGGGGTATGGTGACATGGGTTATGTAGTGCTGGGTAAAGACAAGGACGGCTTTGCAAAAATAGACACCCTGGTACACGAAAAGCCTGATGAAGGCGACTTTATAAAGATAACGGCAGACTATAATTATGACGATAAGGTAACCGTAACATACCCTTTTGAGCGCTTTTATATGGAAGAAAGCAAAGCCCCCGAAGCAGAACTACTGCATCGGGACTATATTTCTAAAAACAATAAAGTGCCTGCTTATGCCATAGTTGCCGTTAAAGGCGAAGTAGCAGTGGTTAAAGACGTTATACTGGATGGTATGCCCATCAAGGAATATGTGGAAACCCATAGCAAAAACCCTGACAGCAGGTAATGCTTATTTACGGAAACTGGGGAAGAAGAAAGTACCCGGCCTGCGCTTAAAATGCTTCCAGATGGAAAGCGATATGGGGCCAAATTCGGTAAGCGGGATATTGCGCGAGCGGAAGGCCAGTGCCATACTAAGGCCAAAACTAACCAGGAAGTTAATGAGCCCGATTAAAACGATGCCCACCACACCCCATACAATCATTTCGGTAGAAATATTAAAGTTGGCCCCATACAGTGCCAGGGCAAGGTTACCGCTGGCAAAGGTAATGTGGCGGATATCGATATTAAGGCCCAGGAACACGCCTATTGGCGCCGTGCTGCCCATAAACACCCCAAACCAAAAGTTGCTGATTATGCCTGCCCATTTGTTTTCGTACACCTTTGCCAGCTTTTGTGCACGGGTGCGCCCAAAGCTTTTTTTAAGCAGCGGGTGCTCCTGTATGCGGTAGTACATGTGGCGGAATTTATCGCGGTTAGCCACGCTGCCCGCTATAATACCCGAAAGGAACAGGAATACCCCGGCTATGGCCGCGTGAAAAATAGCCAGTGAATGTATGGGGCTAAGGTCGGTTACCAGGTGGTACCATTTAGTAAGTGCAAGATTGTAATGAAACGTGATATCTATAAGCCAGATACCCGCCCAGGCCACCGGGAACGCCACTAAGACATTGCCCACAAAGGCAATAAACTGGGAACGGAATACCCGCGCAAAAAATTCTGCGAAGGCAGTAAACTTTTCCTCCTGCGCCACTCCCCCCTCTTTATGGCCTTTTTCAAGGGCCCGCACCAGTGCGCTTGCCGTCATGGCGGGCTGTTTTGTTGCCAGGGTACAGCCCAGCACATAGATGGCAATAAAGCCCAGCGAATAGTTAAGGCTGTAAAAAAAAGCATGGCCAAAGGCGCTGGTTTCCATCATAGAGAGAAAAACCTTTACAATACACAGTATGCCCACAATAACGCCACCCCCCGCGGCTGCCCAAAACATACGGAAGTATTCCCACCGGCTTTTAGTAATATAATGCTCGCCGGTATTAGCGGTATGCTGTGTAATTTCGTAAGATATAAGCTGTGTACTGTCGCTTACCAGCTGGCGTACATTGTTTTTAACGCAGTTGTATGTTATTATTTTTAACCCCAGCGATATGGTATCGGTCCGGGCTTCGGCGGTTTCGTCTACGGCAAGCAGGGGCAACAGTACACCCAGGCGCTCCAGCTGCTGGCGTATGCGCAGCAGGTTTTGGTTAACCCGTATGGAAATGCCATATTTTTCGCTGTTTTTAAAGGCCGCCTTAACATAATTTACGCACTGGTGGTGCAGCACCATAAGCTGGCGGTAACCCACATCATCAGGGGCCACATAGTTGCGGTGCTCTTCGAGCAGGCGCTCGGTAAGCAAACCAAACTCTTTTTGTATGGCCAGGAACGGGCTTTCGAGGTTTTCATACTCGGGCACCATCTGTATCACGTCGGTTTCGAGCGCACGCCCGGCAATACGGTGAATGAGCACCTCCATGCTAAAGAGCAATTCGGCAAGCGGGCTTTTGGCTTCGCTGGAAACATAAAGCGAATGGAACCCCAGCGCAGTGTAAAGTTCCTCCAGCTTTTCGATGGGTATCCTGCCTATCCAGATGGGATCGGTCTTCTTATAAAACACCTGGTTTAGTATGTACTCAAGGGTGTCTTTACGGGGCTGGTCGGGTATCAGTTTTGCCAGTACGCGTTTCTTTACTTCAAAAAAGAAGTCGGAATCGGTAAGTATATCGGCATCGGTAAGTATCTTGCTGAATTTTTTTTGCTTAATTACCCCTTTAATGTAGAGCGAAAGGCTTTGGCGGTAGCGTTCGTTACCGGCTAATAATTCGAGCAGTTCGTCTAAGTTAACGGGTGGCAGCGCTTCGGGGTGTGAGGGGCGTATAAGGCTTACGAGGTCTACAAGCAGGTCTACCTCATCGGCTTTGTATTCCCAAAGGTTATTATCGTCAAAATTTAATTTGAAGAATTCCGGCAGGGTCATCGCAGCTTTGGTCTTCCTGAACTTCATTGGGGTACTCTTGGGGTTAGGAGGGTAAAAATACAAATCTATTATATACGCCGCGCCGGTAAAGGAAAATTTAGCACAAGGTTGTGAGGGGGCAAACGTTTCAGTTATGTCAACTGTCGCAGTGCCTTTGTTTCCTTAGAGACTTCCAAGACGGTGTTTTGAGTGTAATTTTGCCTACATACTAATAAAAAAATCCGTGATAATCTATTAAATCAGTTCATCAGTGTCCCTTTTCCGGGTTATATCAAAGTTGTTTTTTCGCTAAAATTCACTTCATTACAAAAAAGAACCGTATTTTTATCCCCCACTATACTAAAATATGATTTTAAAAGTTAAGGATAAAAAAACTTTTGCATTGAAAACCAACAGGTATACATATATTTTACTCCTTAGCGCAGGTGTTATTACCATAGCCTGCTCTACTAAAAAAGACTCGTTTGTTAACCGTAATTTCCATGCGGTTAACACTGAATATAACGTGCTGTATAACGGCGGCCTCGCACTCGACGCGGGCATTAAGGAACTTAAGACCACCTATGCCGAGAATTACTGGGAAGTACTGCCCGTAGAGCGCATGCAAACCCCGGTGGAAGAAATGGCCCCCACAGAGAAGCGCAATGCCAACTTTGAACGCGCTGAGGATAAGGCTACAAAGGCCATACAAAAACACTCGATGTATATAGGCGGTACCGAGCGTAACCCGCAGATAGACGAAGCCCACTTACTGCTGGGGCAGGCGCGTTATTATGATAACCGTTTTGTGCCGGCGCTCGAGGCGTTTAACTATGTACTGCTCAAATACCCGTCGAGCAGTAAGATAGATGAGGTAAAGGTGTGGCGCGAAAAATCGAACATCCGGCTTGATAACGATGGTGTGGCCATAAAGAACCTTAAAAAACTTATAGAGGAGAAGGAAGGCAAGATGGACGAACAGATATACAGCGATGCCAATGCCATGCTGGGACAGGCTTATATAAAAGAAGGCTACCAGGACAGCGCCGTATCTGCACTAATGAAAGCCGCGCAATACAGTAAAGACAACGAGAAAAAAGCACGCTACTACTTTATTTCGGGCCAGCTTTTTTCAAGGCTCAACATAAACGACAGTGCCTTTAGCTATTACCAGAAAGTAATAGACATGAAGCGTAAATCGCCGCGTGTATATACCATACAGGCCCATGCCATGCAGGCGGGGCAGTTTGACTATAAAACCGGCGACACCCTTGCCTTTATGGAAAAATACCGCGACCTGCTTAAAGACAGGGAAAACAGGGAATTCCTGGATGTGATAAACCATCAGGTAGGCTTGTTTTATGATAAGCAGGGCATGAACAAAAAGGCAGTTGAATATTATAATTATTCCCTCAGAAAGAAAAAAGGCGACCATTACCTTGTTGCCTCAAACTACAGGAATATAGCCGAGATAAACTTTGAAGATGCAAAGTATGTGATGGCGGGTAAATATTATGACAGTACACTGGTTAATATGGATTACCGCACCAGGGAGTATAAAACCATAAAAAAGAAACGGGACAACCTTGAAGACGTAATTAAGTATGAAGGTATTGCGCAACGCAACGACAGTATTTTAAAAGTCGCGGGCATGCCTGATGCAGAGCGGCTTGCTTATTACCAGGACCATATCATAAAGCTTAAGGAGCAGGAAGAAATAATGCGCAAAAAAGCCGAGGCCGAAGCGCAGCGCAAGGAAAACATGGAAGCTGCCGATGGCGGGCCCGGCCCGATAGGCGATTTAGGCAAAGTGTCCATGGGCGCACCTACAAGCAGTAAAGTTGGCGGGGAGCCCGTGGGGGCAATGAGTGGTATGCCGGCGCGCAGGAATGCTGCTAATGGCGGCGGTGCCAGGCCCGGGGCAGAAGGCACATTCTATTTTTATACGCCTGCCTCAGTACAGTATGGCAAACTTACCTTTCAGTCGCAGTGGGGAAAAAGGGCAAATGCCGATAACTGGCGCGTAGCCTCTGAAATAAAAGCAGGTGCAGGCACAAATGCCCAGGACACAACAATTGATAATGATTCGCTTACAGCGTCGGGCAGTAAAGAAGATAAACTGCTGGAGCCAAAATATGACCCGCAGTTTTATATAAGCCAGATTCCTACCGAGGCGAAAGCCCTGGACAGTATAGGCACAGAGCGCAACTTTGCCTACTACCAGCTTGGTGTTATTTATAAGGAGAAATTTAAAGAATACAGGCGGGCGGTTGATAAGCTGGAAACCCTGCTTACAAACAACCCCGAAGAGCGCCTGATACTGCCAAGTAAATACAACCTCTACAAATTGTATGAAGCCCTGGGCGATACAGCGAATGCCGAAAAATATAAGCAGATGGTGCTTAACCAATATCCTGACAGCAGGTATGCCGAAATTATCCGTAACCCGAACTCCGACACTGTAAAACAGGGCACTCCTGATGCGGTATATACGTCGGTTTTTGACAAGTACAGTAATGGGGAGATACGTGAGGTTGATGTGGCCATTGATGAGTATATAGACCAGTACAACGGCGAAGAGATACTGCCTAAGTTTGAGTTGCTTAAAGCGCGTGTACAGGCAAGGCTTGCGGGTGTAGACGAATATAAAAAAGCGCTTAACTATGTTGCTCTTACTTACCCTAACAGCAGCGAGGGCAAAGAGGCCGATGCCCTGCTGAAAAAAGACATCCCCGCGCTGGAGAAGGCAGCATTTGGCGCCAAGCCTACAACCTACAAGCTTATTTTTAAAGTAAACCCGGACGACCCTAAAGCTGCTGCGCTTACCGCTAAAATAAAGCAGTTTATTAAAGATGGCAATAACAACCGTATTACCCTGAGCAACGATATTTATACCCGGGGCGAGAATTTCCTGGTTATCCATGGGCTTATAAACAGGCTGGCAGCAGTAGATGCCGCGACCATACTTAAAGATTATAAGGATTATAAGGTAGCCGAAACACCGGTAATAATAAGCAGCGAAGACTATAAGGTACTGCAGATGAAAAAGAATTTTGATCAATACTTAGCAATACAGTAACAAATATGGCAATGTTTGAAAAAAAACCAAAATCCTATACCGATACCCTGGGTAAAACCAACAGGGTAGTTGAGGGCACCATTATTAAGGGAAATATCGTATCGCAGGCCGACTTTAGGCTCGACGGCGAACTGGTGGGCAACTTTACATCTACAGGTAAAATAGTTATAGGCCCTATGGGTAGCGTTACAGGCGATGTTAAATGTATAAATGCCGATATTGAAGGCAGGTTTAACGGCCGTATTGAAGTGGAGGAACTGCTTTCTATAAAATCTAAGGCTACCATACAGGGAGAGGTCCTTACAGGGCAGCTTTCGGTAGAGCCGGGCGCCATGTTTACCGCCACCTGCAACATGAAAGGCAACGTAAAACAAATGCCGCTACAGGCACAGGCACCCATAAATGAGCGACAACACGCCGGATAGCAAAGACAACGAGCGCAGGCAGCGCAATAAGTGGATAGCGCTTATTAATATACCCATACAAATGGGTATCATCATCTTTTTATTTTCTTGGCTGGGCGGCTGGCTCGACGAAGAATATCCTAACCCAAAAAATGTTTACCGTATAATATTTACCCTGCTGGGTGTATTCATTGCCCTATATAACGTGATACGGCAGGTAAACCAACTTAACAAATAACAATTTGAAGCAACAGTACCTTAGTATCTTTTTTAAAACAGGCATTATAGCCATAACAGCCTGTGTGCTCAACATCCTCTATTTTGTGTTTTTCCCCGTGCCGGATGTAATTTACCATTACTCCCTGTATTTTATCTATGGTTTTTTTACACTATCCTCATTTTTAATATTAGGTATCCTGATATTTGTAAACCGTAAAAGTGCAGCACAAACGGGCTATGCTTTCCTGTTGCTTACGGCGGTAAAAATGGGTGTAAGCTATGCTATAGCCAGGCCGTTATTAACGAAAACGATTGAATTTCCTACAGAAAAACTAAACTTTTTTATTGTTTTTACGCTCTTTTTAGCAATAGAGGCTTATTTTACAGCACGTTTGTTAAACAATAAGCAATAAAAAATCTCATACCCTGAAATTACTTTAAATTTTTTCAATGTACTGCATTGAAATATCAACATAAAATGTACCTTTGCACCAAATTTTAAGACTGTAAAATTAAGATAGTTACAACATGGTGTTATCCGGAAAACTACTCAAAAATACCCTGACAGCCTTTTTTGCTGTAATGCCCTCTTTATTCTTTGCTAACCAGCACGATGATACTACCGAAACGGTTACAGAATCTGCCGTACATGCTGCGATAGAAGGTGAATCTGCAAAAGGTGAGCCAGAAAGCAAAAAAGATGCTGTTGATGCTTACATTGAGCATCACCTTCAGGATGATTATGGTTTTACGTTTTTTTCAGACGAAGCCACGGGCGAGCATTATGGTTTCCCGCTTCCTGTTATCCTTATTGATAACGGGCTTAAGATTTTCTCTTCTTCAGAATTTCACCATGGTGAAAAGCTTGCTGAGGTAGATGGCAACTTTTATGCATTACACCACGGTAAAATATACAAAACAGATGCTACAGGCGACTTGAAGCTTAATGAGCACCACCATCCTACAGTAGAAAAACCATTTGACATTTCTATTACCAAGAATGTGGTAACAATGCTGTTTACGTCAATCTTATTGTTACTGATGTTTGTTGGATTAGCCAAGTCTTATAAAAAAGGCCCTATCCCTACAGGCATGGGCAGGGTGTTAGAGCCGCTTATCCTTTTCATCAGGGATGAAGTAGCAATACCGAATATCGGCGAAAAGAAATACAGGAAATATATGGGCTTTTTGCTTACTGTGTTTTTCTTTATCTGGATATTAAATCTTTTAGGTATGACACCGCTGGGTGTTAACGTTACTGGTAATATATCGGTTACCGTGTGCCTTGCTCTGTTTACATATTTAATCACGCAATTTAGTGCTAACAAAGATTACTGGAAACACATCTTCTGGATGCCGGACGTACCTGTAGCCATGAAGATAGTTTTAATGCCGATAGAGATATTGGGTACGCTTACAAAACCTTTTGCACTATTAATACGTCTGTTTGCTAATATTACCGCAGGCCACGTTGTTATCATGAGCCTTATCGCCATGATGTTTGTAGGTAAAAACCTTGCGGCAGACATGCCAATTTCAATAGGCCTTACATTATTCATTTCGGTTATAGAATTGCTTGTGGCATTCCTTCAGGCATTCATCTTCACTATGCTTTCGTCATTATTTATTGGTATGGCTGTTCAGGACCATCACCACGCTGATGACCATGATCATCATACAGATGAAGAACCTATTATTATTTAATTTTTTAGAAGTTTAATTTTATATATATACTTATGGAAGGTACTCTTAACTTAATCGGTGCAGGTTTAGTAGTAATCGGTGCAGGTGTTGGTTTAGGTAAAATCGGTGGTTCAGCAATGGACGCTATTGCTCGTCAGCCAGAAGCTGCCGGTAAAATCCAAACCGCGATGATCATCATTGCGGCTCTACTTGAAGGTTTGGCATTCGCTGCCCTAATCCTAGGCAAGTAATTAAAGAAAAGTTTAGCAATACCTGTAACGGTTGGTTACAGGTGTTGTTACTTTAAAAAATTAAATTGACAACTTATAATTAACAACTATAAATGGAAAAGTTAGTAAACGATTTTTCACTTGGCTTATTCTTTTGGCAGGCAATCATACTTGTGGTGCTTATCCTTCTTCTTGTAAAATTTGCATGGAAACCTATCATGACGGCTATTACCGAGCGTGAGCAGGGTATTGCAAACGCTATTGCCGCTGCAGAGAATGCACGTAAGGAAATGGCATCATTACAGGCAGACAACCAGCGTATACTTAACGAGGCCCGTGCCGAAAGGGATGCGATGATGAAAGAAGCCCGTGAAATTAAAGAGAAACTGGTTGCTGATGCTAAAGCTGAAGCTGAAGCAGTAGGCCACAAAATGATAGAGCAGGCAAAGGCTACCATAAACAGCGAGAAAAACGCGGCTATGGCCGAGCTTAAAAACCAGGTTTCGGCGCTTTCTGTAGAGATTGCCGAGAAACTGCTTAAAACAGAACTTTCTAACAAGGAGGCACAAAACAACCTTGTACAAAAAATGCTTGAAGAAGTAAAATTAAACTAACACACCGGTATGAGCAGAGCAGCGATTAGATATGCAAAGGCAATACTGGAAACAGCCCAGGATACCGGCACTGCCGCGCAGGTAGCTGATGATATGGCCCACATTGCCCAGACGGTAAAAGAGAACAACGAACTTAAGGACTTTATAGGCAGCCCTACTGTAAAAGGAGATGCCAAAGAAAATGCGCTTAAAGAAATATTCGCGGGGAGCCAGCCGCTAACCTTAGGCCTGTTCCACTTGCTGCAAAGCAACAGCAGGTTTGGCATACTTACCCATATTGCAGAACAGTATAAAGTACAGTATGACGAGGCTAACGGCATAGAGGTAGCTACGGTTACCACGGCTTTCCCCCTTGATGCTGCGCTGGAAGCTAAAGTACTGGCTAAAATAAAAGAGTTTTCTGATAAAAAGATTACGATAAAAAATATAGTAGACCCTGCTATAATAGGCGGGTTCATTATAAGGATAGGCGATAAGCAATTTAACGCATCAGTAGCCAGCAGGCTGCTTACATTAAAGAGGGAGCTAAGCAATTAGGCTCCTCTCACAAAAAAAGGCATTAAACAGGTAATTAAACTTAATTATACAGATGGCAGAAATTAAAGCTGCTGAAATTTCAGCAATATTAAAGAAACAATTGTCCGGTTTTGAATCGGGTGCTACCCTGGAAGAAGTAGGAACCGTACTTCAGGTAGGAGACGGTATAGCCCGTGTTTACGGATTAGGTAACGCACAGTATGGCGAACTTGTTCAGTTTGAAAACGGGTTAGAGGCTATTGTATTGAACCTTGAAGAAGACAATGTGGGCGTAGTATTGCTTGGCCCGTCTACAGGCATCAGGGAAGGTTCTACCGTAAAACGCACCCAGCGTATCGCTTCACTTAAAGCAGGTGAAGAACTGGTAGGCCGTGTGGTAGATACCCTTGGTAACCCTATTGACGGTAAAGGCCCGATAGGTGGTACCCTTTATGAGATGCCACTTGAGCGTAAAGCCCCGGGTGTTATCTTCCGCCAGCCGGTAACTGAGCCGCTTCAAACAGGTATCAAAGCTATCGACGCGATGATCCCGGTAGGACGTGGCCAGCGTGAGCTTGTTATTGGCGACCGCCAGACTGGTAAAACAACCGTATGTATCGATACGATACTTAACCAGAAAGAATTTTACGATGCAGGTAAGCCTGTATACTGTATATATGTTGCCATAGGCCAAAAGGCTTCTACGGTAGCAGGTATTGCAAAAACCCTTGAAGAAAAAGGCGCCCTTGCCTATACCATCATTGTTGCCGCTAACGCGAGTGACCCTGCCCCAATGCAGGTATACGCCCCGTTTGCAGGTGCAGCGATAGGTGAGTACTTCCGTGATACGGGCCGTCCGGCACTTATCATTTATGATGACCTTTCTAAACAGGCTGTTGCTTACCGTGAGGTGTCGCTACTACTGCGCCGTCCACCGGGCCGTGAGGCGTATCCTGGTGACGTTTTCTACCTTCACTCAAGGCTACTGGAGCGTGCTGCTAAGGTTATTGCCGATGACAGTATTGCAAAAGATATGAATGACTTACCTGAATCGCTTAAGCCTATTGTTAAAGGTGGCGGATCGCTTACGGCGCTTCCTATCATCGAAACTCAGGCGGGAGACGTTTCTGCATATATCCCTACTAACGTAATTTCGATTACAGACGGACAGATATTCCTGGAGTCAGACCTGTTTAATTCAGGTGTGCGCCCGGCTATCAACGTGGGTATATCAGTATCGCGTGTGGGTGGTAACGCCCAGATCAAGTCGATGAAAAAAGTAGCAGGTACACTTAAGCTTGACCAGGCACAGTACCGCGAGCTTGAGGCATTTGCCAAGTTTGGTTCTGACCTTGATAACGCTACCCTTAATGTAATTGAAAAAGGTAAGCGTAATGTAGAGATACTTAAGCAAAGTGTTAACGACCCGTTTACGGTTGAAGACCAGGTGGCTATTATCTATGCCGGTTCTAAAAACCTGCTTAGGAAAGTGCCTGTAAACAAGGTAAAAGAATTTGAAAAAGATTACCTGGCTTACCTTAACGCTACACATAAGGACACCCTTAACGCGCTTAAAGCCGGTAAATTTACTGACGAGATTACAGATGTGCTTGAGAAAGCCGCTGCTGAGATCGCTGCGAAATACTAATTAGATTTTTAGATTTTAGTAGTGGGTATTGAGATTCTGCCCAGTCTTAATACTTAATACCCACTACTTAATACTAGTATAAAAATGGCAAACTTAAAGGAAATACGTAACAGGATTGCTTCCGTTTCATCGACCATGCAAATTACAAGCGCGATGAAAATGGTTTCGGCCGCTAAGCTTAAAAAAGCCCAGGATGCCATTACGGCAATGAGGCCCTACAGCCAGAAGCTAACCGAATTATTACAAAACCTGAGCGCTACGCTTGAGGGTGACACAGGAGGCGCATTTGCCGAGCAACGCGCGGTAAATAAAATCCTTATTGTAGCCATAACCTCAAACAGGGGATTGTGCGGTGCTTTTAATGCTAACGTTATTAAACAGGTTAACCTGATTAAAGAGGCGTATGCCGGCAAACAGGTAGATGTGCTTGCCATAGGTAAAAAAGGTAACGACAGCCTTAAAAAAACCTGCACTGTAATAGACAACCAAAGCGGCCTTTTTGACACGCTTACGTTTGATAACGTAGCCGGTGTAGCTAAAGAGCTTATGGCAATGTTTACTGATGGGCAGTACGACAGGATAGAGCTGGTGTACAACCACTTTAAAAATGCCGCTACCCAGATAGTGCTTACAGAGCAGTTTTTGCCACTGGCGCCCGCTGAAGCCGCCGCGACGGATAGTACAGCCACACTTGACTATATCTTTGAGCCATCTAAAGAAGAAATTGTAAAAACGCTGATACCATTGTCGCTTAAAACACAGCTTTACAAAGCGGTACGCGACTCTTTTGCCTCTGAGCATGGCGCCCGTATGACGGCCATGCACAAAGCAACAGACAACGCTACCGAAATGCGTAACCAGCTTAAGCTTACATACAACAAGGCCCGCCAGGCAGCCATTACCGGCGAGATACTTGAAATTGTAGGTGGAGCCGAAGCCCTTAACGGTTAATAGTACAAAACAAACATAGTGAGAGAGGCTACCTGAAAGGGTGGCCTTTTTTTGTGGTATTTAATTTTCTATACATTTTTTTACTAATTTTAACATTATGAAACCAACTTCAACATCTAATTACATACATTTAAATGGTAGAATGCAATAAATTAAAATTACACTATTACTTTAATGATGATTCTCACAATATTGATGCCTTATTCAGAAATCAATGTGAAAATGAGTTGCTACATATTTTTACTGAAATATCAAACTCGTTAGATTTAAAACTTTATATCGAAAGCGAGCCTCCCAAAGAAGGTGGTTTTGCTGAGTTTTGGAAATTCTTGAGTGACAATAACATTCAAATAACGCTGTTAATAACCCTGGCAACTTTAATAGTCTCAAGAAAACCTGTTGAGAATAAAAAATTAACTCAACTACAGATTGAAAATCTAGAACTTGATAACGAATTGAAAAGAAAGGAGCTCGAAAAATTAAACCTAAAAACTTTAACGGAAAATGACATTACTAATGATTTGATTACTAAATTATTGGATTTATTAATGTTGAACTATAAAATTATTTGGAGAAGAAGTAATTTTTATAAGAAGGCAAATATATATCCCAAGATAACGAAAATCTCTACCCAGCGATTTTTAGATGACATACCTATCGGAAATGAGAAACAAGTTAGACAAGATAGATTTTCTAATTATATTTTACATTCTGATGAGTTACCTGATATTGAAATTGAGGAAGCTCAAATTGACCTAATTTCTCCTGTTTTAAAGCCCGGAAAATTTTTATGGAAAGGCTTTTACAGTAATCAGATTATTTCATTTGAAATGCTTGATGATACATTTCAATCAATGGTACAGCATGGAAAGATAAAGTTCAATAGCAATGTTTCCATATCTACAGTGATGAACCAGAAAAGAAAGATTGATGATAAAGGAGCAATAAAGGCTTCAAAAATTCAAATATTATTGGTTATTGATTATACTATTGATGGTGTAAAGTATATTACTGATAATGGAGCTTTATATAAAAAATAGAGAATAAATCACTTCAGCAATTCGTTAAAAACTATACTCTTTTCGTTTACTCCTCCCTCATCAAATTCCATAAAACTATAAATCCTTTTCCTCAAAAGTGTTCGCAGATATCTGAAATAACCGCATCATGGCCAAAACAAAAAAAGCAGCACTTTTAAGGTGCTGCTTAAATTCAATATCGTAGAAACTTACTGCTGTTTTATGTATGCATTATCTGCCTTATTTATATCGGACATAAACTCAGCCGGGTCTATCGCAATCACTTTTATGGCCGCTTTTGCCTTTGGCAGGGTAAACTCATAGGTAGGGTGCGCCCAGTCCCAGTCCGGCAGCACAGTGCGCTTCAGGTTAGGGTACGGGTTGTCTTTCTGGTAATGCATTTCGGCAAGCGGTACGTAGTAGCTTTCCTGCGTGCCGTCGTCATATACCACAATAAGGTCTATAGGCATAGGCATACGGCCTTTTCGCTCCAATGTAACCTTAGTAGTGCTTCCGGCCTCTGCAAGGCCTTTAATAGCGTAATCTATAGTGTTTGTAGTCTGGCACCAGTCTGTAAGGTACCAGTCCAGCACAGCGCCTGTAACGCGTTCTGCGCTGCGTTTAATATCATTCGGCGTAGGGTGGCTCAGTTTATAATCGTAGTAGTAGCGTTTAAGGGTTTCGGCAAGCTTATCCTGCCCTATAACATAGCCCAGCTGCGCCAGGAATATTTCGCCCTTGCTGTAGGCAGCAATACTATAGGCCATCCCGGTATCATAACGGTCGGCATGGGTGGTAAGCGGCTGCTCCTTCCCTGATTTAACCAGATAAAAATAGTTATCGTAAGCGCCTTTAAACGGGCTTTCCGGCTCCTCGCCCTCCTTTACTGTTGGCGGCAGCACGGTTTCCATAGCCAGGTCGCTTATGTAACTTGTGAAACCCTCATCCATCCACTCGTGCTTGCTCTCGTTTGTAGCGAGTACATGCTGAAACCACGAGTGCGCAAACTCATGGGCTGTAACGCCCACAAGGCTGCCGTAGCTGCGGTTTCCGGTAATAAGGGTACACATGGCATATTCCATACCACCATCGCCGCCCTGAACCACGCTATATTGCTTATAAGGGTACGGGCCTACATGGGTATTGTAAAATTCTAAAAGCTCGGCAACTTTAGGCTGCATCTTTTTCCAGCTTTCTGTATACTCAGGGTTGTTTTTGTAGAAGAAGTGAAGTTCTACCCCGTTTGGCCCCATTATCTTATCGTGGATATAAGCAGGGTCCGCTCCCCATGCAAAGTCATGTACGTTAGGCGCCACAAAATGCCAGGTTAGCGTTTTTGTTTTCTTAGGGTACTTTACGGTAATACCCGCATCTTCATACCCCTTCCCTATCTCGTTTTTGTTTTGCAGGTAGCCGCTACCGCCTATGGTGTAGTTTTTATCTATCGTGATGTTCACGTCAAAATCGCCCCACACCCCATGGAACTCGCGGCCTATGTAAGGGTCGGCGTGCCAGCCTTCAAAGTCATATTCTGCTATTTTAGGGTACCACTGGGTCATGCTCAGCGCCACGCCCTCTTCGCTGTTGCGGCCACTACGGCGTATCTGTAACGGAACCTGCCCTTCAAAATTCAGCGTAAGCGTAGTGCTTTTACCCGGTAATAGCGGAGTAACAAGGTCTACCGTAAGTACCGTGCCCTCTGCGTTAGCGGCGGCGGGTGTGCCGTCCTGCTTAAAGTTGGTAATGTTGAGGTAGCCCATTTCATTAGGCTTTAGCGTGGCGATGCGGCTTTCTTTTACGGTTTTATCTCCGGTTTTAAAGCTTTTTACCATACGCTTATCCGGGTCGGCTATTGCCTGCAGGCGGGCGTCCATCTCACTGCCCGGCTGAAACGCATTATTATACAGGTGGTAAAACACACGGCGTAACGTATCGGCCGAGTTATTGGTATACACCAACTGCTGCGTACCGGTGTATTTGAACGTTTTCACGTCCATATTTACATCCATTTTATAATCAACATGCTGCTGCCAGTAGCCCGGGTTAGGGTTGTGCTGCTGTGCGAATAGGCTGGTAGCCGAGAGTAAGGCTATGGTAATAAATGTTCTCATGCCGTAAAAATAAGGAAAGTTTGTAAAAGGTGTATTTATTGATGCGTTGATTTGTTGATTTGGAAAGGGAAAAGTTCTAATATTTTTAGAACTTTTTGTATCTTTGTTTTTCATTAGGTTATTATGGACGTTATCAATATAAAGCTAGTTGAGAAGCTAAAGCGAAAGAACAAGGGAAATGCTTCTTTAATTACAGCTATTGATAGATTAATATCTGACTTTAAATCGAACACATTTCTAAACCAGGAAGAACTTAACAGATTAAGGCCTGATGCAGATTGTGTGCATAGCGACGGATTTTATTTTTTTAATATAAATATCCACCGTATACTGGTTTTAATCGAGTTTGATGAACAGGGAGAGATAACAATTGTTTGGTGCGGAACGCATGCAGAGTATGAAAATACATTTAAAAATAACAAGGATACAATAAGAAAGTGGTTGAGAGACCGTGAATGGATAAATTGATTAGTATGGAAACAGAAACAGTAAAAAAAATTATTCAGAAAGGGTTTATTTCTGACGAGCTTGAACTGGAAAGGGCTTTAATTCTAGACAGGAAACTTAAGTTGCTAAGTGACGAAAATCCTGAGCTTAAGGAGCCGAGAAAAATACTGCGCCGTATAATTAAAGAATATGAGGATAAAAACTGGTCGGCAGATGCTGTTATCAGTGATGAAAAAATAAAAGAGAGCGACAATGCGGAATTTATAGCCGAACAGGAAAGATTGTTTATCCAAAAAAGAAAAGAAATTATTATTGATAAGCTGAACAAGTTTGATTTAAATCAACAAGATCTCGGTTTGATATTAGGGCATAGCAAGAGTTACATTTCAGAATTAATAAATGGTATTTCTCCTTTTGTATTAAAGGATCTTATAATAATTCACCGGGTTTTAAAAATTAGAATCGAAAACCTTGTCCCTACAATAATTCCTCAAAAAGACAGGATAAGAGTTAGAAAATCAATCCAAAAAATCAATAAGCCTGCATTAAAACTGACTAATAAGGATTTAAAATTCATTTAAAAACAAAAGCCGCTAACATACATTAGCGGCTTTCTTATTCAAAGATTCCTCAACTTCGCCATAGCTACGTTCGGAATGGAAAAACGTAATTACAGCTTCTCTCCCCTTGATACTTTATCGGCAAGGATGATTGCGTTATACGCATTAACGATTTTACCAGAACGGCTGATTTCGCTAAACGGCTGTGGCTGCTCTACATCGCCTACCATTACTTCGATAGGGATGGCAATACCTGATTTCATGATGATTTGCTTTACCTGCTGGGCCGTAAGCTTAGGGTAATACGCACGTACCAGTGCTGCTACACCCGCCGCGTTAGGCGACGCCATTGATGTACCCTGAAGGAACTCATAGGTATCGTTAGGCGTAGTGGCATAAATCCTCATACCCGGTGAAAACACGTCTACTTTAGTTTTACCAAAGTTAGAGAACGGTGCCACCATTTCGTCTGTACTGTATATTTCGTTTAACGCGCCTATGGTAAGTACGTTGTCTGTATATTCTGTAAGGGTATTAGAGTCGTCGTTAGGGTAACGCTCACTTTTATCGGCATCAAGGTTTATACCTTCGTTACCGGCAGCAAATACCACAAGTACGTCTTTCTGGCCTGCATATTTAAGCGCGTCGTATACCCACTGGCTGTGCGGGGAGTAGTATTTACCAAAGCTGCCGTTAATTACTTTAGCACCGTTATCTACCGCGTAGCGGATGGCAAGGGCCACGTCTTTATCATACTCGTCGCCATCCGGCACGGCACGAACCGACATGATTTCAACTACAGGAGTTGCTACACCGTCACCGCCTATGTTGTTATTCCTGGCTTGTGCAATGATGCCCGCTACGTGGGTACCGTGCTTAGCGCCATCTTTTTCGGGGCCGGTTACGTTATTGTTACCGTAGCCTCGGCTGTTCCAGTCGTCAGGGTCATCGCCCAGCAGTTCTTTACGCGGGTCGTAGTCCTGTTTCAGGTTGTATTTCAGCTGGTTGTCGTAGTGTTCTACGCCACCTGCTATCTGCTTCATAAGGTCGGCACGCGATGTGCGGCTCAGTATCTGTATAAAGCGGCTTTTTAAAGCGGTAAGCATCTGGTCATCCGTAGTAAGCTTTTCAAGGTCTTCGGCGGTATAGTTTTCTTTGCCGGTTTTTTCACGGAAAGAAGCATCCGCTTTCAGGATAAAATCCATCTGCTGCTTTCCGGCCTGAGCTTCCTGTATTTCTTTGTCATATTCAGCTTTTGCCCTTTTATAGGTTTCGCTGCCGTCATCACCTTTTTTTACAATGCGTACATACTCAAGGTTTTCGTGCTCTATGTTACCAAGGAAGTTCCAACCGTGCACATCGTCTATATAGCCGTTCTTATCGTCGTCAATATTATTGCCGGCAACTTCTTTGCTGTTTGTCCAGATAACCGGCTTAAGCTCAGGGTGGTCTATATCTACACCGCTGTCTATAACGCCCACAACCACTTTAGTGCTTTTGCGGTCTTTAAGCAGTTCATATACGCGGTCTACGCTCATGCCCGGTACCGTATCTTTCAAAAGGTCGAGGTGGCTCCAGCGTTTTTCGTCCGCATCAGATAGTTTTGCTTTTTTCTCAGTAAGAGGGGTAGTTATGGCAAGGGGTTCTGCCGTAATTTTCTTTGCGCCACAACTCGCTAAAAACAGCGCCAGGGCAGCAGAAAGGTAAATCGATTTGAATTTCATTTCGTTGTTGTTGAATTTCGTTTAGAAAATTTGTCTAATGTATTGCCTGTTTGTTACACAAAGTTAACATTTTAACTTTATGAACTCATTTAAACTTTTTTCAATTGGCTGCAAAATGGCCTTTTCACCTCATATTACACCTCTTTTTTTACTCCGTAGCGCTGCTATGCAGTGCAAAAAAGCTGCAATCTGAAGCAAAAATTCCTATTTTTCGCTTCAATCAAAAAAGTTTGAACGAGTTCTAGATTAATATATCGGCGGCTTTAAAAACCTCTTTAAGGCGCACGCCTTTATCAGTATGCTGCACGGTAATTACCTCGTTATGCGCATCGTGCTCCAGTACCAGGTACCAGCCGTTATCGGCGGCTTCGGAAAGGAACTTTGACTTTTCATCCATTGTTAACAGTGGGCGGGTATCGTAGCCCATAACATACGGCAGCGGGATGTGCCCGGCGGTAGGCAGCAGGTCGGCCACAAAAACAAACGTTTTACCGTTGTGGGTTATGTGGGGCAGCATCTGCTTTTCGGTATGGCCGTCGGCAAAGTGGATGCCAAAGCCCAGTTCGCTCTGTGCTATAAAGTCGCCCGACTCGGGGCGGGTGATAAATTTTAACTGGCCGCTTTCCTGCATGGGCAGTATGTTTTCGGGCAAAAACGATGCCTTTTCGCGGGCATTGGGTTTTGTGGCCCAGTCCCAATGGTTGTCGTTCGTCCAAAAGTGCGCGTTTTTAAACGCCGGTTCATAGCCGGTTTTATTGTTATTCCACTGAATGGCGCCGCCTACGTGGTCAAAATGCAGGTGGGTAAGGAATACATCGGTTACATCATCGCGGCTAAAGCCATGCGCAGCTAATGACTTGTCGAGGCTATGGTCGCCCCACATGGAGTAGTAACCAAAGAACTTTTCGTTCTGCTTGTTGCCCATACCCGTGTCTATAAGGGTAAGGCGGTTGCCTTCTTCTACCAGCAGGCAGCGGGCCGCCATATCGATGAGGTTACTTTCGTCGGCAGGGTTGGTGCGGTTCCAGATGCTTTTTGGCACTACGCCAAACATGGCGCCGCCGTCGAGCTTAAAGTTGCCGCTCTCTATGGTATATAATTTCATTTTAATTTGGAGTTGTTTTATGTAGAGCCAAATTAAGGGTTATTTATCGATTGGCAATGTGGGCTGTGAAGTATTACACAGAGTTACACGGAGGAAGCACAGAGGCTCACAGATAAAAAGTTTCACAAAGAAACGCAAAGAAGGCGCAAAGAGCCACAAAGCCAATCTTACGCTTTCACCGCTTAACCTTATGAGATTGCCTGATTCAAGCATTGAACTTGGGTTCGAGTGAAGCTGCTCCGTCTCCTTTGGATAGGTCTGGGGTGAGGCCTGTTAAGACTTCGTAATAACCAGCTCTACCCGGCGGTCATACTCCGGGCCTTTGCCCAGGGGCTTAGTGTTGCCATAGCCCTTGTAGGTCATGCGTTTCTCGGCAACTTTTTTCAGTAATAGGTATTTATACACACTCCTGGCCCGGTTTTGACTCAGTTCCCTTTTACGTGTGCTCATATCTATCGCCTCTTTCTGAAAGGTGGGTGTGCAGCATATATGCCCCTGTATTTCAAATTGCAGGTTTTTATATTTTTGCAATAGTTTAGTTATCTTGTCCAGTTCTTTTTTACTGCTCAGGGTAAGCTGGCTGCTCCCTTTAGGGAAGAGTATATTATCAAGGTAAATGCGGTCGCCCACAACCATATTGGCCTTAATGCCGTCTATATGGTACATGCCCGGCTCCAGCTTGGGCGGGGGTGTGGGCCTGAAGTTTACCACAACGTCTACGCGCCTGTTCTTGCTGCGGGCTTCGCTTACGTTATCTATATCTTCCTCAAGCATTATACGCCCCTTGCCTTCTATCGTAATGATAATTTTATTCTTAACACCGTGCGCCATCAGGGCCTCCTTAATAGTATTTGCCCTGTTGTTGCTCAGCTTAAGGTTGTAGCTGTCTTTACCGCGGTCATCGCAATAGCCAAATATCTGTATGGTTTCTATTCGGGTGGTATCAATAGCCTTAATAAACGCCACTGCATTATCGCCCTGCTTAGTATCCAGGTTGTATTTATCAAACTCAAAGTAAACAGAGAAAACAGTTTCTTCCTGTGCTTTTACAAACAAAGGGGCAAAGAGGAGCAGTAAGTAAGTAAGGCGTTTTAGCATGGTATGGCTTTATGCGTGTTCTTTTTCTTTATCCTTATGTTGTTTTTCGCTTATCCTGCACAGGCTTATATCTTCCGGCGGGTGTATTACGATAGGAAACTTTTCTACTTTTACCGAACTGCTGTCAAGCCCAAAGGCCCTGCCCTCTGAAAGCGACACTTTTTTCAGCACAAAGTAGATATCCAGTATTATTCTTTCAAACCACGGCAAATCATTGTCATAGCTCAGGAATTTTTCTATAATTACAAACTTAAAGTCGCCTATCACATTGTTGCGGTTAAGCGATTCATAACGGCTGGTAATGTCTACCTCGCCCTTTTTAACCAGGTCTTTAACCACCTGCTTAAACATTAGGTTGATGCGGGGCTGAACGCGGAAACCGAGGTAAAAATCTACCCGTATAACGTCGTCCTTCATTATTTCGCGTACCTTATAATCCATACGGTACGGCTCATCTACTACATTTACGTGTACAAACCAGTAAATATCAGCACGCTTCGGCCTTTTTTGCAATATTGAATAGATAACCTTCGACTCTATTTCGTCGCCCAGTGCAGCGTTTGTCATATACACCAGGTGTGTGGCATATTTTGGTATGCCCTTATCGTTACTCAACTCAGCGAGTACCTTTTTATAGTTGTCAATCTTGGTAAACTCAGTATACTCGCTGCGTATCCTTTTGGCCGTATGCCAAACGAACATTACAAAAGCCAGCAACCCGGCAATACCTACCGATACATAGCCCCCGTGGTGGAATTTGCTCATGTTGGCTATCAGGAACGAAAACTCTATTGTAAAATAAACCGCTACGGTAAACAATATAAATATCGGGTTATAGCGCTTCATTACCATATAGTAGCCCAGCAGTATGGTGGTCATTATCATGCAGAGCACAATAGCAAGCCCATAAGCGGCCTCCATATTGCTTGATTCTTCAAAATGGAGCACTATAAATACACATCCCCAAAACAATAGCCAGTTGATACTGGGTATATAAATTTGCCCCTTAAGCTCTGTAGGGAACTTAACCGATACCTTAGGCCAGAAGTTAAGGCGCATGGCTTCACTTATCAGCGTAAACGAACCGCTTATCAACGCCTGTGAGGCAATAACCGCAGCCATGGTGGCTATGGCAATACCAAAGGGCAAAAACCACTGCGGCATGAGCAAAAAGAACGGGTTACCCGGAACTTCGGGGCTGCCGCTTAGTACCGAAAGCGTTTTACCGCTGTGGGCGATAAGAAATGCGCCCTGCCCAAAATAGTTAAGCACCAGCATGGCCTTTACAAATATCCAGCTGATGCGGATGTTGCTGCGCCCGCAGTGCCCCATATCGCTGTACAGCGCCTCGGCACCTGTGGTACAAAGGAACACGAAGCCCAGCACATAAAAACCGTCGTGATGAATGCTAAGCAGGTGTATGGCATAGTACGGGTTTAACGCCTTAAGTACTTCGATATTTTCAAACATGGGTAAAAGGCCCAGTACACCCAGCATGCCGAACCAGATTAACATCATAGGACCAAAGAATTTACCTACAAAACTTGTGCCGAATTTCTGGATAATGAAAAGTACGAAAAGTATGCCGATTACTATAGGAACGGTATTAAGTTCTGGCCTGTAGATACGTAAGCCTTCAATAGCCGAAGATACCGAAATGGGAGGTGTAATAATACCGTCTGCAAGGAGGGCGCTACCGCCTATGATGGCCGGTATAATAAGCCCTTTTTTCTTAAAGCGCTTTACCAGGGTATAAAGCGAAAAGATACCGCCCTCGCCTTTGTTATCAGCCTGTAACGTCAGGATAACATACTTAAATGTGGTTTGAAGCGTTAGTGTCCAGAAGATACACGACAGGGCGCCTAATACAACTTCTTTATCTATGGGCGCCTCTCCCACTATGGCTTTCATTACATACAGGGGTGAAGTACCTATATCTCCGTAAATTATTCCTAGTGTTACAATAAGCCCGGCTACGGTTACCTTGTTAAGGTGTTGATTACTCACGATAATTGTTTGAATTAAAGCTACAAAGTTACGTGATTTTGCAAAAACAGTGCATATCACGGGGGCATTATTTACAGAGCGGCATTGCTAATTGCATTCTCTGCAATAGTGTATCGTATTTGTTTATTAAAAAGTTACAAACAACAGCATATTTAATTAAAAGCTGACTACCTTTTAATAATGTACTGCATTTTATGCAGGATATAGATTTTTTGTAAGGGTGTTGTGGGATAGATAGGCAACGCCGACGCAACGCCGCTATTATTGGTTTCGGCACCATTCGCTCCATGAGCCTACATAAAGTTTAGGCAGGGGCAAACCGGCGGCAGCTATTGCCAATAGCGTATGGCAGGCAGTAACACCGGAGCCGCAGTGTACGATACTGTTTTCTGTGGTATGATCTTCAAAAACTGATTTATATTTTTCCCTGAGTTTCTCTGGGGAAAGAAACAAGCCGTCCCCATCCATATTGTCCTTAAACGGGATGTTAATTGCTGACGGGATATGCCCGGCCACAGGGTCGAGCGGTTCGGTAAGGCCCAGGTAACGGTCGGTATCGCGCACGTCTATAATGCAACTCGTGCCATTTTTTGTGGCGTTTCTTACTTCATTAATGTCCGCCATGGGCAATTGCCAATTCGTTACAGGGTAAGCGATTATTGGTTTAGAAATTTCAATACCTGGACTCAGTTCGATTCTCGCCGCCTCTGCTGCCTGCAATCCTCCATTCAGCACCTGCACTTTAGCATGCCCCACTGCCCGCAGCATCCACCAGAAGCGTGCCGCGGCATTACTGCCTTGTTTGTCGTCGTACACTATAACATGGCTTTCGGGCGTGATGCCCAAATTACCCAACAGTTTTGCAAAGTCATTAATTGATGGCAACGGATGCCTACCGCCATGTGCGGCATCGTCGGGTACGGCTGCAAGGTCGTTGTTGAGGTCGACGTATAGTGCGCCTTTAATGTGCTTTTGCTGGTAGCGGGTAAAAGTTGGTTGGCCTGAACCGGCATCGATAAGGATGGGGTTTTCTTTTGATGAAAGAAGTTCTGAAAGCGTGATTAATGGTGAGTTGTTTTCCATACTAAAGTATTGCGTTCTTCCATTTCGACGATAGAAGAAATCTCAAGTTTTAAATCGAGATTTCTCCATTCTGCTGCGCTCCAGTCGAAATGGAAAACTGAGTAGGCTATTTCCTGCGTTACACCTGTATAAAAAAGCCCCAGCGACTGCCGGGTCTTCATAAAATTTATTTCTTCAATATCTTGTTATACTCGGCTGTATTAGCCAGCAGTTCGGTGGCCTTTTTAATTTCGGCATTGCTGGTGGTGTAATATTTATACAGGCCTTCCTTATACTGGTAGCGTTTTATAAGTTCATCGGTAAGCAGTTGTTTTATTTCCTGTTTATTAGCCGCCAGCTCTTTGTCTTCACTGTTTTTTACCGCGGTAAGAAGGCTGTTGTACTCGGCTTTAATGCTGCCGTCTACCTTTTCCTTCTGGGCAATAACCAGCAGGTCTTTTACCGCCTTTTCGGTTTCGGTGTCAAACTCAAACTTCTCCTTTTTCAGGTAGGCCTTAAAGGCATCAAAATCGGCATCGGTAATGTTCGGAATCTTATCACCCAGGTTAGGGTTTTTGTAGTAGTATTGCGTAGCGAAGTTAAAAATACCATCCTTACGGTCCAGCGCGTCGGCTATGGCGCTGTGCTTGCTTTCTTCAAGCACTACATCGGGCAGTATACCGCCGCCGTCATATACCGTGCGTCCGTTACGGGTTTTAAAGGCGTTGTAGTTTTTAGCATCAATGCGAATGGCTTTACCATCGGCATCTTTGTGGGTATAATCCAGCGCCTGTATGCCCCGGCCCGAAGGCGTATAATAGCGCGAAATAGTAACCTTTACCTGGGTGCCATAGGTAAGGTCGATAGGGCGCTGTACCAGGCCCTTGCCAAAACTGCGGCTGCCAATGATAACGGCACGGTCAAGATCCTGCAGCCCACCCGATACAATCTCAGATGCCGAGGCACTGTGCCCGTCTACAAGCACTGCCAGCGGAATATCAAGATCTACCGGGGGGGTGTGGGTTTTGTAGGTATTGTTGTATTTTTCGTTCTTACTCTTGGTCGTAACAATGGTTTCGCCCTCTTTTACAAACAGGCCACAAATGTTGATAGCCTCGTTAAGCAATCCGCCGGGGTTACCTCGCAGGTCGAGTATGATACGCTTCGCTCCCTTGCTTTTAAGGTCTAACAAAGCTGCCTTAGTTTCGGTTGTGGTTTTGCCGTTAAACTGTGATAACACTATATAACCAGTTTCTTTATCTACCATGGTAAAATAAGGCACAGCGTGCAGGTCTACCTCGCTCAGTATAAGGTCTGTCGTCATGGTTTTGCCCTGGCGCAGGTATACCAGCGTCACCTTAGTGTTTTTAGAACCTTTAAGAAGTTCGCTGGCATCCTCTTTAAAGTCGGCCAGTTTTACATCGCCTATCTGTATGATTTCGTCACCGGCTTTAAGCCCGGCTTTATCGGCAGGATAATCTTTGTACGGCTCCTTGATGATTAGCTTACCCTCTTTACGGGTTATGAGCGCGCCAATACCGGTATACTCACCCGTGTTGTTTATTTTAAAGCGTGCGACATCGGCCTCGTTAAAATAGTTTGTGTAGGGGTCAAGGTCTGCCAGCATGCTTTTGATGGCCTTATCCATCAGCTCACCGGGATTGGTCTCGTCTACATAATTGGTATTAACCGTTTTATACAGCGTGGTGAAAATTTCTATCTGCTTGGCAATTTCAAAGAAATCGTCTTTATAGGTAAAACCCACGGTGGTAAACAACACTACGGTTGCCACCGCCGGGAGTACGTATTTTTTCTTTAGTCTTTTAAACATCATTTTTTCTTTTTCTGGTTCTTCTTTTGTAAATGAAATAGGCTCCTACGAAAATAACGATTATCGGCCATATATTAAGCAGTACCAGTAAAAAACCTGATAAACCGTTAAAGCCGGACTTGATAGCGGCCCAGGCCTTGCCGAAATACGATTCGGTAACCGCTTCACCGGTTTCGGTAATTTTATAAAATTGAATGGTAACGGTACTCATAGAAACCCTGCTGCGGATGTACCGGAGCCTGCCTTCTGCCGCGTCAATCTCCTGGCGAATGGCCGATATTTCCTGCTCTATTTTCAGCATGTCGTCTACCTTGGTGGCTTTGCGTAGCATATCATAGTACCGCTCTTCCAGTACTTTCTTGGCTTTCATGCGTGCCTCTACATCAATGTACTCCTCGGTAACATCTTCGGCTGTTATGTCCCTTTTCTCAAAATAGCTTACCCCTTTGCTTATCGCAGCTACAAAGCCCTCAAAATTACCGGACGGCAGGCGCAGGGTCATTGTACGGCTCAACTCGTTATATTCTTTTGACTGCGAATCGTTTTGCAGCAGGCCATTATATTTTTTCAGGGCCGCGGTAATGGTAGCCGCTGTGGTGTCGAGGCTTTTGGTTTCAAAGCGCAGGTCGGCATTTTTAATGATCTGCTGCGCCTGAGCGGGCTTCTCAACGGTTGTGGCATCTGCCGATTCATCTTTAGCTACCGGTGCATTCTGTACGGTTTCCGCTTTGGCCTCATAGGTTACGTCGGCAGCAGCATTTGCTTCCTCCCCTTTTTTGCAGCCCATTACCGCCAGGGCAATAAGCAATGCGCATACTGTTCTTTTCATGTTGGTTGGTATATTTAGCTGTAAAACGCTAAAGTGTATAGCATTAGTATGTTACTCAGCTTTATTTGCAAATCCCTCCTGGATAAGGAATTTCTGGAATAGCTGTACGGTCTTTTCGGTAATTTCCTGATGGGTAAGCCGGTCTTTAGTCTGGTAAAAAAACATGATAGCGTAGGGCTTGTCTATCGCATCAAACAATATATGCTTGTTGTGGCGGTAGGCTTCGCGCAATACACGTTTGAAGTAATTGCGGTCGTGCGCGCGCTTAAAGTGTTTTTTAGAAACCGACACCCCCATTTGCAACGGCGCGCCCTCGAGCGAATCCAACGGCACATACACCAGCCGTAGCGGGTACTTTGACACCGACTTGCCCTGCGTAAACATATCGCCTATCAGGTTGCGGCTCTTGAGCTTTTCGGCTTTTGGGTAGGTATAGCGTTTAGTCTCCATGCGGAGGCAAAGGTAATGTTCTTTTGTCTTGAAACAAATTCAACATTTTTTTACATTCCGCATATTACATCCCTAGCTTTGCGTCTCTACGGCTTTGCGTGAGATATGACTTAATAGCGAAATTTTTACCACAAGGGCCACAAAGATTTTTTCACAAAGTGCACTAAGCAAACCGCCTTTGGCGGAAGAACACGAAGCTTTACTTCGTCAGTTCGTCTTCGCCTCGGGTGTGTTCTTTAGTACACGACATACTACCCATACAGCTTTGTGTTCATCGTGAAAAATCCTTGTGTCCTTTGTGGTAAAATATAATTACTAAAACAAAAAAACTGCCCCGAAAGGCAGTTCTTCACTATTTAAAAACGGATAAATTCTTATAAATCAAAACCCATATTTACGCCCAGCTTGCTGGCGATGAGTTTTGTAATGCGCTGCTTAAGCTCCGGTATGCGGATACTGTCGATTACCTCGTTGCTAAAGGCATACATAAGCAGGGCCTTGGCCTCTTTTTTAGGGATACCACGGCTTTGCAGGTAAAACATCGCGCTTTCGTCCAGTTGGCCTATGGTACAGCCGTGCGAACATTTTACGTCATCGGCAAATATCTCAAGCTGAGGCTTGGCGTTTATGGTCGCTTTGTCGCTTATCAGTATATTGTTGTTCTGCTGGAAAGCATCGGTTTTCTGCGCTTCTTTCTCTACGTATATCTTCCCGTTAAAAACCCCGGTGGAGTTTCCGTCAAAAATACCTTTGTAGTTCTGGTGGCTTTCGCAATTAGGAGTGGCGTGGCGCACGAGGGTAAAGTGGTCTACCAGCTGCTTGTCGCCAATGATGGTAATACCCTTAAGCGTACTCTCGATGTGCTCGCCCTGGTGGTAAAAATTAAGGTTGTTGCGGGTAATGTTGCCGCCAAACGAAAAAGTATGCACAGAGGCGTTGCTATTGCGTTTTTGGGCGATGTAGGTATTATCTACCAGGTTTGCCGTTTGCACGTCGTTCTGAATCTTGTAGTAATCAACATTACTATATGGCTGCGCGAATATTTCGGTAACGCTGTTAGTAAGCACCGGGTTGCTGTTAAGGCTCTGGTGGCGCTCTATAATTTGCACGTGCGCGTTTTCGCCCACAATGATAAGATTACGAGGCTGCAACATAAGTGCGGCTTCGTTTCCGGTGGAAAGATATAATATCTCCACAGGCTTATCGGCCACTTTGCTTTTAGGGATGTTAATGAATGCGCCCTCTATAGCAAACGCGGTGTTAAGCGACGTAAGGCTGTCATCGGTATTAGCAATTTTATTGAAGTAGGTATCTATAACCTCTTTATATTTTGGTTTGGTAAGCGCACTGCTCATAAGGCACACATCAAGACCGTCATGGGTAGTACTGCTTAAAAATGAGCTAAAAATACCGTCTACAAAAACAAGTTTGTAGGTATCTATCTCATGGAGAAAATATTTTTTTACATGCCCCGGGTAGTCTATAGCGTTGTCCTGCTTAGGGAACACACTAAAGTCGTTCTTAAGCACGCTGTTTAGCGACGTATATTTCCAGGCCTCCTCTTTTTTAGTAGGGAAGCCTTTATTTTCAAAGTTCTTAATGGCTTCGGTACGGATGTCATGCAGTGATGTGGTAACATCTACACGCTCCTCAAAAGCCATAAAAGACGATAATAGTTTTTCTTTAAGGTCCATAGTTTAGTTTCAGGTTTCAGGTTTCAGGTTGCTCACTCAAACCCCAAATCATCCTCATTATTTGGTTTCAGGTTTAAAGTTTCAGGTTGTTTACTCAAACCGTACTATTTGTTTCAAGTTTAAGGTTTCAGGTTACTGAAATTTAATCCCTTTAAAATCTTTTTTATTTAGGTAACTTATAAAATTACTTATTTTGCCACTCAACTTTTCGTAATCTGCTACTAACAATTCCAGGTTTTCTGCGGAAATATAATTGCAATCATATATCCTGTAAAGCTGTGAACGTGCTTCTCCGGCAGAGCCTTTAGCAATTGATAAAAACTGCCGGAACTCAAGGTTACCGTCTCTTTCAAAGCCTTCAGCAATGTTATCCATAACAGAACCTGAAGCACTTTTGACCTAGCTCTTTAGCCTAAAATCATTTTTTAGTTCTGTTTCAATTGAAATTAGGTGAATCTCTTTTGCAAGGCGCCTCGCTTCTTTCCATATCTCTAGTTCTTCAAACCGTTTAATTGTCGCCATGCTATAATCAACTTTAAAAACAACTTTAAACCTGAAACCTGAAACTAAAAATTAATTTTCCGCTTTAATCCAGTCGTAGCCTTTTTCTTCAAGTTCGTAGGCCAGCTCTTTGCCACCCGATTTTACAATTTTTCCGTTGTATAGTACGTGCACAAAATCCGGAACGATATAATCAAGAAGGCGCTGGTAGTGCGTGATAACAATAACCGCGTTGTCTTCGCTGCGCAGTTTGTTTACACCATTTGCTACAATACGGAGCGCGTCGATATCAAGGCCTGAGTCCGTTTCATCAAGGATTGCCAACTTAGGCTCCAGCATGGCCATCTGGAAGATCTCGTTACGCTTTTTCTCCCCACCCGAAAAGCCCTCGTTTAGCGAACGCGACAAAAACTTACGGTCGATTTCAAGAAGCTCGCTCTTCTCACGGATCAGCTTCAGCATTTCGTTGGCCGGCATTTCTTCCTTACCGTTTGCCTTGCGGGTCTCATTTATAGCAGTTTTCATAAAGTTAGTTACCGATACACCCGGAATCTCCACCGGGTACTGAAACGAAAGGAACACACCTTTGTGTGCGCGTTCTTCCGGGGCCAGTTCGCCTATGTCTTCACCTTCAAGGAGTATTTCGCCATCGGTTACCTCATAGTTTTCATTACCGGCAATAACCGACGAAAGGGTACTTTTACCCGAGCCGTTAGGCCCCATTATGGCATGTACCTCCCCGGCCTTAACCTCAAGGTTGATGCCTCTTAAAATATCTTTGTCTTCTACCCTGGCATGCAGGTTCTTAATTGTAAGCATATTCGTTCTGTTGATTCTTTATGTTTACGATATGTTATAAATTATAATATCGGTTTCTTCTTCTGCTCTTGCCAATTGTCTATCAGCGGTTAATAATGGAATGCCTAAATAAGCCGCTGTTGCTAATACAATACTGTCGGGCAACTTAAATTTATATTTTTTTCTTATTGAAATCGTATAATCTTTTACCGAAGCGGTTAGTTCGACAATTTTTACTGTTTTCAATAAATTCTTGATTTGAACAAAATCATATTCAGTAAGTTTTGAATAACTTAGCAATTCAATTTCGGAAATCGAAGAGATGTAAACATCTTTACCCTGAATATAATTCAGGGTATTTGCATCTCCATTTAAGATATATAGGATTATATTAGTATCAACAACTAACTTATTCCCACTCATCTCTCATTTCTTTTTGTATTTCAAGTGGGTCTTTGTCAAACTTCACTGTTCCAAGAAAAGCTTTTGCATCAAAACCTTTTTTAACAGGTTCTGTTGTTTCGGCATTTTTTATTTCAATACCAAAAGCTTCGGCAATCGACTTTAAAACCGGTAAATGCTTGTCCTCGACATTTTTAAGAATTAAATCCATAACTTTTCAAATTATCTCATTTTCAAATTACCCCACCGATCCTTCTAACGAAATCTCCAAAAGCTTCTGCGCCTCCACAGCAAACTCCATTGGCAGCTTGTTTAGCACCTCTTTACTAAAGCCGTTCACTATTAGTGCAATAGCTTTTTCTGTAGGGATGCCGCGCTGGTTGCAGTAAAACACCTGGTCTTCACCAATTTTACTGGTCGTGGCCTCGTGCTCTATTTTGGCCGAGGTGTTTTTAGATTCTATGTATGGGAACGTATGCGCACCGCAGTTGTTGCCCATAAGCAGCGAGTCACACTGAGAGAAGTTACGCGCGTTATCGGCACGGCTCCCTATCTGTACAAGGCCGCGGTAGCTGTTTTGCGACTTACCGGCAGATATACCTTTAGATATAATGGTACTCTTAGTGTTTTTACCAAGGTGAATCATCTTGGTGCCCGTATCGGCCTGCTGGTAGTTATTGGTTACGGCAATAGAGTAGAACTCCCCTACCGAATTGTCTCCCTTAAGCACACAACTTGGGTATTTCCAGGTAACGGCAGATCCTGTTTCTACCTGGGTCCAGCTTATTTTTGCATTGGTTTCGCAAAGGCCGCGCTTGGTTACAAAATTATAAACCCCGCCTTTACCCTCTTTATTTCCCGGGAACCAGTTTTGTACAGTACTGTATTTTATTTCGGCATTGTCCATGGCTATAAGCTCTACCACAGCAGCATGCAGCTGGTTTTCGTCGCGGCTTGGCGCGGTACAGCCTTCCAGATAGCTTACATAGCTGTTTTCATCGGCTATTACCAGCGTACGCTCAAACTGGCCGGTTCCTGCCTGGTTAATACGGAAGTACGTGCTCAGCTCCATCGGGCAGCGCACCCCTTTAGGGATGTAGCAAAAAGAGCCATCGGTAAATACCGCCGAGTTTAACGCTGCATAAAAGTTATCTTTTTGTGGCACAACAGTGCCGATGTACTTTCTTACAAGTTCCGGGTGTTCTTTAATTGCTTCGGATATAGGGCAGAAAATAATGCCTTTTTCGGCTAATGTTTTCTTAAACGTAGTAGCTACAGAAACTGAGTCTACTACAATATCAACAGCCACATTATTCATCATTTTTTGTTCATCTACAGAGATGCCCAGTTTTTTGTACATGGCCAAAAGCTCCGGGTCTACATCGTCAAGCGTTTTACTTGGGTCGGCTTTCTTAGGCGCCGAGTAATAAGAAATGGCCTGAAAATCAGGCTTGGCATAATGAACGTTTGCCCAGGTTGGTTCCGTCATCTGCTCCCACGCACGATAGGCCTCAAGGCGCCACTCGGTCATCCATTCCGGCTCTTCCTTTTTTAGCGAAAGCGCACGTATAACTTCCTCGCTTAACCCTATGGGAAACGTGTCGCTCTCTATATCGGTATAAAAACCGTACTCGTATTCTTTATTTTCGAGCTCGATCTTTAAATCATCTTCGGTATACTTACTCATTCTTTTTTTGTTTCAGGTTTAAGGTTTAAGGTTTAAGGTTGCTTACTCAAACGTAAAAACAAGGCTGAAATAGTATTTATTTAATGGGTTCATTTCAGGCGGCTAAGCAACTTTAAACCTGAAACGTTAAACTTTAAATTCGCTAAAGCGAGAAGCTCTCCCCGCAACCGCAGGTCCTGCTGGCATTAGGGTTATTAAAAACAAAGCCTTTGCCGTTAAGCCCGCCGCTAAACTCAAGCACAGTACCGGCAAGGTACAGCACGCTTTTTTTGTCTACGGCTATCTTTACACCATTGTCTTCAAACACTTTATCCGTTTCGCTCAGCGCGTTGTCAAATTTTAATTCGTATGACAAGCCTGAACATCCTCCACTTTTTACACCCACCCTTATATAATCGGTTTGCGCGTTAAAGCCGTCATCCTCCATGAGCATAATGGCCCTTTTCTTTGCTGAATCAGATACTTTTATCATAACTTAATAATATATAATTAGTCTAAATTTAGTGCAAAGATACGGCATTTTTATGTAAAGCAATATCGGCTACATATTTTGTATACATATCAGTATAAGCAATAGTTATACATAAAATTATAAAAATGGAGCCCTCATAAATATTGATTAACGCCTTAACGTGTTAAATTAATAAATTAGTAAAGCCTCCCGAGGGAGGCTTTACCGCACTGTTTGTTTGTGGAACTGATATATAGAAAGAAAATATATCCATTAATTAGTTTGCCGGTTTATGTACACCCAGCCCGTGGTGCTTTGCCCCATTTCAGGCTCTACCACGTAAAAATAAGTGCCGGTGGGCAACTCGTTATTGTTGTCGGCCTGGCCGTACCATTCGTTTTTGTAGTTGTGGCGGCTGTATACCTCAAGGCCATAGCGGTTGTAAATAACCAGCTTGCGCACCTCCAGGAACGAAAGGTCAAAACTATCATTTAGCGTGTCGCCATTTGGAGAAATGCCCCGGGGTATCATGCAGTCGCCTTTCGTGATGGCAATAGGCACAATGCTTACACAGCCCGCAGCGCTCTCAGCCCGCACATATACTGTTTGTGCTTCCCCTGTAAATATATACTGCGTGGTATCGGCCAATGCGTCCGCAGCATTTTCAGCATTGCTTTCGGAGGCGTAATAGGTAAGCACCACATCCCCGGAAACACCTTCTACGGCTGCGTTAAGGTTAAACGGTGGGCAGCCGGCAATAGAAAATGATATTGCCGATAACGGCGCTTCGTTAACTTTAATATCAAATTGGCTAACTGCATAGCAATCGCCGGAAGTTATCCTCGTGTAGATAGTTTGTGGGTTTGTGCCGTTGGTGAAGCTGCCTGCATTGGCAATGGCATTGGTGTTTGCATCGGCGTCCTCCAAAGAAATAAAGTAAGCAACTGTTGCGCCGGGCTGGTTTTGCAATAACGCTGCATTCTGGGTAGTTAGATCAAACACCGTACTACCACCGCTACCACATAGCTGCAAATCGGGTACCGCAACCGCAACCGGGGCTGGGGTAACGTTAAGTTCAAATTCGCTAACTGCATAGCAATCGCCGGAGGTTATCCTGGCATAAATTGTTTGCGGGTTTGCGGTATTTGCAAAACTTGCAGTGTTTGCTATGGCATTGGTGTTTGCATCGGCATCCGCCAAAGAAATAAAGTACGCAACTGTTGCGCCAGGCTGGTTTTGAAGCAAGGCCGCATTTTGAACCGTTAAGTTAAACGCCGTACTACCACCGCTACCACATAGCTGCAAATCAGGTACTACAACCGATAACGGCGCTTCGTTAACTTTAATATCAAATTGGCTGACCGCATAACAATCACCGGAAGTTATCCTGGCGTAGATAGTTTGTGGGTTTGTGCCGTTGGTAAAGTTGCCTGCATTAGCTATGGCATTGGTGTTTGCATCGGCATCCGCCAAAGAAATAAAGTACGCAACTGTAGCGCCGGGCTGGTTTTGAAGCAAGGCCGCATTTTGAACCGTCAAGTCAAATGCCGTACTACCACCGCTACCACATAGCTGTAAATCGGGCACTGCAACCGCAACCGGGGCCGGGGTAACGCTAAGGTTGAACTGGCTAACCGCATAGCAATCGCCGGACGTTACCCTGGCGTAGATAGTTTGTAGGTTTGTGCCGTTGGTAAAGTTGCCTGCATTAGCTATGGCATTGGTGTTTGCATCGGCGTCCGCCAAAGAAATAAAGTAGGCAACTGTTGCGCCAGGCTGGTTTTGAAGCAAGGCCGCATTTTGAACCGTTAAGTTAAACGCCGTACTACCACCGCTACCACACAGCTGTAAATCAGGTACCGCAACCGCAACCGGGGCCGGGATAATAGTAAGGTTGAACTGGCTGACCGCATAACAATCACCGGAAGTCACCCTGGCATAGATAGTTTGCGGGTTTGTGCCGTTGGTGAAGTTGCCTGCATTAGCTATGGCATTGGTGTTTGCATCGGCGTCCGCCAAAGAAATAAAGTACGCAACTGTAGCGCCGGGCTGGTTTTGCAATAACGCTGCATTTTGAACCGTTAAGTTAAACGCCGTACTACCACCGCTACCACATAGCTGTAAATCGGGCACTGCAACCGCAACCGGGGCCGGGGTAACTTCAACATCAAATTGGGTAATGATATGACAATCAGAAGCCGTATCGGTTATCCTTACATAAATTGTTTGCCCCGCAGAGGTAAAAGCAGCGGGGTTTGCTATTGCATTGGTACTCGTATCGGCGTCCGTTGCTGAGGTATAGTAGGCAATGGTGTAAATATTGGCGTCAAGCCCGGCCATAATAGTGGCCTGCTGGGCGGTAAGGTCAAATACTGCAGTGGTACCGGTTACTGCACACTGGGCAACATCCTGCGGCGGGGTAAAGGCAATACCACTACCGGTAACCAAAACCTGGGCTGTTACGGTTTGCACGGCATTATTGCTCGTTACATCAGCCGTTACGGTATAGGTGCCCGGCGTGCTGAAAACGTGGTACCCCAGGTTAGAAGTATTATCTGCGCCGCTGGCCGGGTCGCCAAAATTCCAGGCCGTAAGGGTAACATCAGGAATACGCAGCAGGCTGAAGGAAACTTCGTTGCCGCAGTTTTCATCAAATAAGATGCCCGACTGAAAATAGCTTTGGTTAAACGTAGGGAGGCCAATGCTATCGCCATCAGTCAGTGTCAGTACATTAGTTGTAAACCCGGCTGCCAGCCCTGCATTATTGGGGTTGCTAATGGCAACAAGTGTGTTTAACCCCGTTGAATTCATGGTATATATTTTGCCGTCAGGGCCTAATTGCAGTGCACACATATACCGGCCGTTATACTGGCCTATTGTAGTTGCTGATGCCGCGATAGCGCTTTCATTTCCGGCATCAAGGTCGTATTGGTATATTTTAACGATTGTAGTACCTAACGCACCAACAAACAGGCGATTGCTGTCGGCAACATAAAGGTACCGGCTGTTAGGGGAAAATTCTATTCCGTATCCGGCATTTGTAATTTGTAAATGCCTCATATTTGAAACCTGTCCCGTAGTATTGTCAAAATCAAAAATTTCTATTTGGGCATTAACTATAGAAGACCCAAAAACATCTCCCGAATCCTGCACTGCTGCAAGCCGGGTGCCATCGGGCGATGCTTTAAGCTGCCCTGCGGGGCCATCGTTGATATACGAACCTTCGAAGGGAGTAGCCGTGGTGTAGGAATATCCTATGGCGCTTGTAACCGGTGTTTCTGCAATCCCAGATTCATCTACCAGGTAGGCAATAAACTCGTTGCTGGCCGAGCGGTGCGATATTACCCATATACGCTCTTTATCAGCATGGTATACGGCTGTAATTTTTTCCACACGTGCATCATCGGCAAGCACTATATTCTTGTTTGCGGTAACGGCGCCCAGGCCGCTATCCAGAGACATATCAATTTCAGAATATACCAGGCCGTTTTCCAGCGCAATGTTAAACAGGTAATAGATGCCGGGAGCCCCGGGTTTTGGCACTATGATGCCCGATTGCGTAGAACTCTGGCTACCGCTAAGTATATTGTCGCCGTTTAGCATCTGTACATGGTTTTTATTCCATACCGTTCCGTTTGAGGCATAAAACAGCAGCTGCCCGTTTTCGTCGCTCATTACGGCGGTACCTTCCATTACGCTGGTTTGCCCGCCCTCCGCATATTGTGGGCCGCCTCCTGCAAAGCTCAGCCCCTGGTTAAAGCTCCAGTACCAGTTGTCCGCCTGATGGCCCGTCCAGAGCCCGTTTTGCCACTGGGCATGCCCGGCAACGGAAAGCAGTAAGGCAGCCAGGCAGATTAATTTATAATGTGTTGAATTCATGAGGTTAGGTAAATTTATGTTTGTGTGGGGTCAAGTTAAACTTATCTTAAATACGTTTATACCCGTATTTAGAATTACAACGTTTTCGGCGGTTTGTTGTGGAGATATCAGTTAGTATTCGTTTTTGCATTCGCTACTTACAGGTTCTATATATGTTGCCGCTGCGGGAATTTCCCTGTTATAAAAAAGTTGAGATATAGAGGTAACTGGAGGTACAATATATCCCATGTTAAACCTTAATCGTAATCATAACATAGGAAGGCATCCGTATTTTATTTCGTAACTTTGTACAAAATTCTATGCATTATGGATGCAACACACAACGTAGATACACTGCAACTGTTCGATATAAACGCCATTAGGGCAGATTTCCCAATACTTAACCAAAAAGTAAACGGCAAGCCCCTGGTGTATTTTGACAATGCTGCCACGTCACAAAAACCGCAGGTAGTTATTGACGCTATTACACAATACTACAGTACAATCAATGCCAACATACACCGCGGGGTTCACACCCTGAGCCAGTTAGCCACAGACGCTTATGAGGCATCACGCCAAACGGTTCAGCAGCACATTAACGCGAAGCATTCGCATGAGGTACTGTTTACCAGCGGCACCACACACGGCATTAACCTGGTAGCCAGCGGGTTTACACAGTTTGTAAAAGCGGGAGACTATATAATGGTATCGGCACTGGAGCACCATAGTAACATAGTGCCCTGGCAGATGCTTTGTGAGCGCACGGGCGCTACACTTCAGGTTATCCCCATGAACGAAAAGGGCGAACTTATTATGGAGGAATTTGACCGCCTTATATCAGAAAAAACGAAGATTGTGGCGGTTAACCATATCAGTAACGCGTTGGGTACCATAAACCCTATAAAATATATTATAGACAGGGCACACGCCTCTGGCGCCGCAGTATTTATAGACGGGGCCCAGGCGGCACCGCACCTCAAGCCGGATGTACAGGCGCTCGATGCTGATTTTTATGCCTTTAGCGGACACAAGACCTGCGGCCCTACCGGCAGCGGAATTTTATATGGTAAAGAAGAATGGCTGGAGAAACTCCCTCCCTACCAAGGCGGCGGCGAAATGATAAAAGAAGTTACCTTTGAAAAAACCACCTACGCCGGGCTGCCCCACAAGTTTGAGGCAGGCACACCGCATATAGAGGGCGGCATAGTGCTGGGCACAGCTATAGATTATCTTAACGGCGTGGGTTTTGATGCCATAGCCGCTTACGAGCAAAACCTTTTAGAGTACGGTAATCAAAAACTTTTAGAAATAGATGGCATGGAACTGATAGGCACCGCGGCTGAAAAAGCTTCGGTAATATCGTTTAATCTTAAGGGTATACACCCGTATGATGTGGGCACGCTGGTAGATAAAATGGGCATTGCGGTGCGCACCGGCCACCACTGCGCGCAGCCCGTTATGAACGCTTTTTGCATACCCGGCACCATAAGGGCATCATTTGCCTTTTACAATACTAAAGAAGAGATAGACGCGCTTGTGGCGGCCGTAAAAAAGGCGCAGATGATGCTGAGTTAATTAGTGGCAATATTTTTGCTAATTTTATGTTGAAGATTGAAATTTTCACAGAGATACACGGAGGAGGCACAGAGATTCACAGAGTTGCCTTCATCTGTTTTTAAAAATTTAAAATTCTCTGTGAGCCTCTGTGAAAAACTCCGTGAAACTCTGTGTATAATTAAAACATAAAATGAAAAAAGCACTTTCAATTCTGATACTACTTACAGTAACCATGGGCTGCTGTTCGTCAAAAAAAACAGCCCAAGCTTCAACAGACCGTAAAGGCCAGGGGCTACAGTTTGAATATACCGCCTTAACCAGGGGCAGTTATAAAAAGGTTATTGCCACAGCAGAAGGCCTTAAGGTTACAAACGGCAGGGATGCAGAGCCACAAAACGTAGCTATAAGTACAGCCGACTGGAACAATATGGTGGATTTTTACCAAAAAAATATAGAGAAAAAACTCAGTGGCCTGCAGGATCTTGAAGCGCCCAGCAAAAAACACCAGTACGACGGCGCGCTTGCAGCTACGTTTACGGTAATGATAGGCGACCAGCTGTTCAGGACCCCAACGTTTGACCATGGCAACCCGCCAGCACAGGTTAAAGGGCTGGTAGATGAAATGATAAGGCTTGCGGGAATGGAGACAAATAAATAAACATGAAGATTAAAGAGATACAGGACGAGATTGTAGATGAATTCTCGATGTTTGAGGAGTGGGACGAGCGTTACCAGTATGTAATAGACCTGGGTAAAACGCTACCGCTGATTAATGAGCAGTATAAAACTGAGGATAACATCATTAAAGGCTGCCAGAGTAAAGTATGGCTGTATGCAGAACAGCAGGGCGGCAACATAGTGTTTACTGCCGATAGCGACGCGATACTTACCAAGGGCCTTATTGCCATAATGATACGCGTATTTAGCAACCAGAAGCCTGAGGCTATACTGGAGGCTGATACAGGTTTTATTGACGAGATAGGCCTTAAGGAACACCTTTCGCCCACGCGTGCTAATGGCCTTGTAAGCATGGTAAAACAAATAAAAATGTATGCACTGGCCTTTAGTGCCAAAAACTAATAAATTATGGAACAGGAAATTGATACCGCCCAACTGGGGGAAGAGATAGTAAAGGTACTTAAGGGCATTTATGACCCTGAGATACCTGTAGATATTTATGAACTTGGCCTTGTGTATGACGTAATGGTTAATACCGACCGTGAAGTAAAAATATTAATGACACTTACCTCGCCCAACTGCCCTGTGGCAGAAAGCCTCCCTGCCGAGGTAGAGGAAAAAATAAGGAAAATAGAAGGCGTGGTGGCCGCTGAGGTAGAAATAACATTCGACCCGCCCTGGACCCGCGACCTTATGAGCGAAGAAGCCAAGCTGGAGTTGGGGATGCTTTAATTGAGTCGAAAGTTTGAAAGTCGAAAGTATATAAAGTTCGCATCGAACAGGCGCAGTTTTCCCTGGCAATACCTTCACTCTGATGCTTTTGTTCGAGTGAAGCTATTCCCCTCTTGAGAGAGGTTAGGGGTGTGTTACTGCAATCGGGCAATTTAAATCAGCCTCGTTAAAAAAAAATTCATATGAAACCCGAAATAAATACAGAAGACGAAATTGTAAACCGTGTGGCTAACAGCGCCCTCCAGGTTTTTGACCTTGAAGATTATTATCCCGAAGGAAAGCGGTTGACACTCGACATTTCCGGATGGTTGTGGGAAGGTTTTGTACTGCGTGAAAAAGATTTTCGCGAAGCGCTTAAAAACCATGACTGGCAGCAGTATGCCGGGGCATATGTGGCGGTGCAATGCAGTACCGATGCCATAGTGCCCGCATGGGCCTACATGCTTATAACTACATACTTACAGCCCGTGGCCAAAAAAGTAATACAGGGAACGGTAGCGCAGCTTGATGTGCTTATTTACCAGGAAATTTTAGACGGGCTTGATTATACACCCTATACTGATAAACCGGTTATTATAAAAGGCTGCTCACGCAAGCCGGTACCGCAGGAAGCCTATGTAATGGCTACCCAAAAGATAATGGCGGTAGCTAAAAGCATCATGTTTGGCGAGGCGTGCTCGTCGGTACCCCTCTACAAACGCAGATAGTCATTTTTTACATTAAAAAACCTACACGCGGCTAAGGCACGGTGTTTGCAGTAAATTTGAGAAACCTACTTGTCATGAAAAAAATACTTTTACTATTTGCGTTCAGCCTTTCCGCTTTTACCTCCTTCGCACAGGACAATCCGGTTAATGAGGCAGAGGCAGATAACGATACCATAGGCCCGTGGACTAAAAAGGGCAACGCATCGCTTATGTTTAACCAGAGTACTTTTGATAACTGGCTTGCCGGCGGCGAGAACAACATATCGGGTACGCTTGGGCTTAATTATGACTTTAATTATAAAAAAGGTGCCTGGAGCTGGGACAACAAGCTAATAGCCTCTTACGGCATTATAAAAACGCGCAACAGCGCCTTTGCCAAAAAAACTGATGACAGGCTGTACTTTAATTCGGTGGTGGGCAAGCAGGCTACAGGACGCTGGATGTATACCGCGTTTTTAAACTTCAGGACACAGTTTACTAAGGGCTATTTATATGAGAATGATGAAAACGGCGCCGAAACCCGCGAGGAATATACAAACTTTATGTCGCCTGCTTATGTGCTGGTAGGGCCGGGTATGCAGTATACCCGCAATGAAAACTTTAAGATAAACCTGTCTCCCGCTACCTCTAAATTTACCTTTGTAGATAAAAACTTTACATTGCCCAACGAGGCGTATTTTGGCGTAAAAGAAGGGGAGAGTATGCGCTATGAGTTAGGTTTTAATGCTAACCTGTATTACAAGCTGGACATCATTGCCAATGTAACTTTTGAGAACATAGTAAACCTGTATTCAAACTACCTGGAAGACCCGCAAAATGTGGATATCGACTACCAGCTGAATATAGTAATGAAAATAAACCGCTACCTTACCACAAACCTTAGCTTCCAGACCATTTATGACGACAATGCCTACCAGGGCTTCCAGGTAAGGCAGGTGTTTGGCGTATCGGCTAATTATGGGTTTTAGGCTGCGCCGTTAATTTGTTAATTCGATGATTCGTTAATTCGGTTTGCTCCAATCCAAACATCCGAGTGAAGCCCCTGCCTACTGCGACTGCTGATTACTGAACACTAAAGCTCCCCCTCCCACTCGGCATAAAACTGCGCCAGAAAGCCTTCCATATACCTGTGCCGGCCTTCGGCAATTTTGCGGCCCGTGGCGGTGTTCATGCGGTCTTTAAGCAACAGCAGCTTTTCATAAAAATGATTGATTGTGGGGGCCGCACTGGCCTTGTACTGGTCTTTTGTCAGGTTTAGTTCCGGTGCAATGCCGGGGTCATATATGGGGCGGTTCTTAAACCCGCCGTAGTTAAAGGTGCGTGCTATGCCTATGGCACCTATGGCATCAAGCCGGTCGGCATCCTGCACAATATCAAGCTCTATGCTGCTGAATTTCTTCTCAAAATTGCCGCCTTTAAACGATATGTTCTCTATAATGGCAATAACGTGGGCAATTGTTTGCCCGTTTACGCTGTGGCTTTCTAAAAATTCACGCGCCACGCGTGGCCCTATGGTTTCATCCCCATTGTAAAATTTACTATCGGCTACATCGTGCAGCAGCGCGCCCAGCTGCACTATAAGTAAATCGCAAGCCTCTCCTTGTGCTATGTTTAACGCATTATTATACACCCGCTGTATGTGGAACCAGTCATGCCCGCCTTCAGCGCCCTCAAGTTGTTGTTTAACAAAATTTATGGTGTGGTGTATAAGTGTGGGATTGCTCATTGTCTTTTTTTGCAAAGATAGGGAAAGTGGTCAGTGGTCAGCGGCAGTAGGCAGTTAGAGAGGTAAAGTAGCAAAGTTCTTCGAAGTTCCTAATACTGAATCCACGTAACAACAATAACAACAATTAAAATAAAACGCCCGCAGGTAGTTGGCTGCGGGCGTTTCGGGTAGTAGTGTGTTGAGTATAGTCTAGTTTTCGTGTTTTAGTGATTCCAGGTGGATCAGCATATCTTTAGTCATGCTTTCCAGGTTAAATTCGTGTTGCCAGCCCCAGTCTGCACGCGCGCTGCTGTCGTCTATGCTTTGCGGCCAGCTGTCGGCTATTTTTTGCCGGAAGTCGGGCTCGTAGCCTATCGTGAAATCCGGAATTTCCCTTTGTATGGCTTCAGCTACCTCAGCAGGTGTAAAGTCCATAGCGCTCAGGTTGTAGCTGCTGCGTATGCTGATGCTTTCAGCCGGGGCCTGCATTATTTCTACAGTGGCGCGAATGGCATCGTCCATATACATCATGGGGAGGCGGGTTTCCTCGCTTAAAAAGCAGGTGTAACTTCCATTCTCAAGGGCTTTATGGTAAATGTCTACAGCATAATCGGTAGTGCCGCCTCCGGGAGGGGTGCTCCAGCTAATAAGGCCGGGGTAGCGTATGCTGCGCACGTCTACACCATAAATGTTGTGGTAGTACTCGCACCAGCGCTCGCCGCTTTGCTTGCTTATGCCATATACGGTGCTGGGCTCCATAATGGTATACTGCGGGGTATTTTGCTTAGGGGTGGTAGGGCCAAAAACAGCAATGCTGCTGGGCCAGAATATCTTTTTTATCTTGCCGCCTTTGGCAAGGTTAAGCACATGGAAAAGCGAATTCATGTTGAGGTCCCAGGCAAAGGCAGGGTTTTTTTCGGCGGTGGCACTTAGCAGTGCAGCCATAAGGTAAACATCCTCTACATTATATTTTTCTATAACATGCTCTACCTGGTTATAGTCGAGCGCGTTTACAACTTCAAAGGGTCCCGAAGCTACAAAATCAGGGTCGCCCTTGCGTACATCAGACGCTATTACTGCGTTAGTGCCATAAACGGCGCGGAGTTTTTTGGTAAGCTCTGTACCTATCTGTCCGCAAGCGCCTATTATTAAAATGTTCGCCATGTAGTGTGTTGTGTTTTACTGCGCAAAGATAAAGTAATAAAATTATCGATTTTACTTTTTAATAACTCTGTTATAACATTTTTTTGAAAGATTGTGATTGAATAACGCTTATAGGGGAATATTGTGCATTGAATAGGTCTCACCCACCGCATCAGGCACCGGCCTTCCGCCATCGCACAGTCCAACAACCGACAACCGCCAACCAGCAACCAATTTCCTACTCAAATACACTACTTTTGTAGTTTTTGAGTTTATAGGGATAAGATGCTAAAGAACGGGCTTTTATGGATGTTTTTATTGTGCGCGGCCAGCCTTTACGGGCAGGACAACCCTGTGCAGCATAAAACCCGGAATGTATTAGCCGTTAACGATACGGTGCGTATCGACAGCATCTCTGTCAACCCTGCTTATTTTCAGTTGACTGACAGCGGCGGCAAGGCCATAGACACTACACTTTACCGGGTTGATTTTTCTTCGGCAAAAGTCATTTTTAAAAACGGCGGTGCCCCGGCAGACAGCCTGAAGGTTACCTACCTGCCCTACCCCGATTTCCTTACAAAAAAATACAGCCTGTATGACAACTCCCGCGTGGTAGCTAACGACGCGCAAACCGGCCAGCGCTTTGCCTACCAGCAGGGCGCTGTTAGCACCTTTAAACCCTTTAACGGGCTTACCACATCGGGCAGCATTACCCGGGGCATTACTATAGGCAACAACCAGAATGCGGTAGTTAATTCTAACCTCGACCTGCAAATTACCGGTAAATTGTCAGACAAAGTAAGCCTGCGCGCCAGCATACAGGACAGCAACATCCCCTTGCAGGAGGGCGGCTACTCTCAGCGGCTGGATGAGTTTGACCAGATATTCATCGAAATGTTCAGCGACAACTGGAATGTGCGCGCGGGCGACCTTTTCCTCGAAAACCGGGAGTCCCGTTTCCTGAACTTCAACAAAAAAGTACAGGGGCTTAATACTAATTTTACCTTCGGAAAGGGCGATAGTAAAACCACCATAAGCATGGCAGCGGCGCTGGTTAGGGGGCAATATGCCCGCAGCACCTTTACCGGGCAGGAGGGCAACCAGGGGCCGTATAAGCTTACGGGCAATAACGGCGAACTGTATGTACTGGTGATTTCTGGTTCAGAGCGCGTGTATGTAAACGGTGTGCTGCTGGAACGCGGCGAGAGCAATGACTATGTTATAGACTATAACGCCGGCGAGATCATCTTTACCTCGCTGTTTCCCATTACCAGCGAGATGCGCATTAATGTAGAGTACCAGTATACACAGCAAAACTACACCCGTTTTGTTACCTATGGCGGCATTACCCACAGGGAAGAAGACTGGAGCATAGGCGGCTATGTATATAGCGAAAGCGACATGAAAAACCAGCCACTGCAGCAAAACCTGACCACAGAACAGGTAACCGCGCTACAGCAGGCCGGCGATGATACAGCCTTAATGACCGCGCCATCGGCGTACGTAGACAGCTACAGTGAAAATAAAATTCTGTATCGAAAAATTAATCAGGATGGGATTGAAGTATACCAATATTCTACCAACCCTGATGACGAATTGTACAACGTGCGGTTTACGTTGGTAGGTAACAATTTGGGTAACTATATTCTTAGCAACGCTGCCGCGATAGGCAAGATATATGAATATGTTTCACCTGTAAACGGCGTGCCGCAGGGCAATTATGAACCGGTGATACGGCTTACGCCCCCTGCTAAAATCCAGATTGCCACAGTCCTCGGCAAATACAACCCATCCGAAAAGACACTCGTAGATTTTGAGGCCGGCATAAGCAACAACGACATTAACCTGTATTCGCCCATAAACGACGGCAACAACACGGGCCTCGCCGCTAAATTTGACGCAAGGCAGCGCCTCTTTACCAAAGAAACATGGCTGCTGGATGCGTTTGCCAACTACCAGTTTGTGCAAAAGGATTTCCGTACCATAGAGCGGTTATTTAATATCGAGTTCAGCCGCGACTGGAACCTTACCAATATTGTTACTACCGACAATAACCAGAGTTACCTGATAGCGGGTACCCACCTGAAGCTACCCAAAAACGGCCAGGCCACCTACCAGCTTGAAAAGCTTGATTTTGGCAACGCCTTTAGCGGTACGCGGCAGGTGGTTACGGGGCAAATGAACTTTGGCAAACTGCTTGTGCAAAACAACGGCAGCTGGCTGGAAAGCGATGGAGTGTACAGCAAATCGGCGTTTATTCGCAATGAGGCGCTTTCTAAATACCATTTTGGCAAAAACTGGGTGGGAGCGAGCCTGCGCCTTGAAAACAATAAAGAAAAACTAAAAGCCACTAATGCCTACAGCACCTTAAGCCAGAGCTTTACGGAATATGGTGCCTTTATAGGCCGTGGCGACAGCACGAAAGTATATGTAGAGCTGGGCTACCTGCAACGCGCTAACGACAGCCTTGTAGGCGAAAGTCTGGACAGGGTAAATACTTCCCGCTCGTACTACCTTAAATCGCGCCTGCTGAAGACCGACAAGAGCGACCTGAGCCTGTTTGTAAACTACCGCAAGCTAAAATTTACCGACGGCATACAGCAGGACCAGCCGTCGCTCAACTCGCGCCTGTTGTATAACGACCGCTACTGGGACCAGCTTGTACAGGTTACCACCGCTTTTGAAACCCTCTCAGGCACCATTGCCCAGCAGGAGTTCACCTACGTTGAGGTAGCGCCCGGGCAGGGCGTGTACCGCTGGAACGATTATAACAGCAACGGCATACAGGAGCTTCAGGAGTTTGAGGTAGCGCCGTTCCCTGACCAGGCTATTTATGTGCGGGTTTATTTGCCCAACCAGGTGTATATAGGCACCCACCAGAATAAATTCTCTCAGTCCGTTACATTAAATCCGGGGCAGTGGCAGGGAAGCACCGGCTTTAAAAAATTCCTTTCGTACTTTTACGACCAGGCCTCTTATTTGGTAGACCGCAAGATACAGCGCGACGGCAACAATTTTGACCTTAACCCGTTTTCGCAAAGCGAAACTAACCTGCTGGGCCTTAACGAAGCTTTTCGCAACAGCATTTTTTATCATCGAGGCAAGCAAAAGCATTCCGTAACGTATACCTACCTCAACAACCGCAGCAAAACGCTGCTATCAGTAGGCAGCCAGGACAGCCGCATACTGTCGCACCAGTTGCAGTATGCCCACCTGATCCAAAAGATTTGGCTGCTCTCTCTAAACGCGCAAAAGGGCACCTCATCATCAGAGGCAGAAAATTACGGCAGCAAGAATTTTGACATCAATAATTATATCATCGGGCCGAAGGTGTCGTATATCTTTTCGCGCAATGCGAGCTGGGATGTATTTTATGAATTCCAAAATAAGGAAAATACCATAAGTGAAATGGAAAAACTCAACCAGCACCGGTTGGGTACGTCGTTTAACTATGCATCAGAAAAAGGCTTTACCGCTAATGGCGAACTTTCATTATACGACAACAAATATACCGGCAGCCAAACCAGTGCCGCGGGCTACCAGATGCTGCAGGGGCTTACCGCCGGTAAAAACACTACCTGGCGCCTGCTGCTGCAAAAAAACCTTACCCAGTTTTTAGACATTAACGTTAACTACCAGGGCCGAAAGAGCGAAACCAGTAAGGCAGTACACACCGGCAGCGTGCAGCTAAGGGCTTATTTTTAGCAGGCAGAAGCAGTAGCTTCACTAAGGGGTGTAACGATAGCGAGCCTTTACTGCGCAGCCATATGCTTAGATAAAAGTGAAGTTACTCAGCAGCTCAGAAACTCATAAAAACAACAAAGCCGCCCCTTAAGAAAGGGAGCGACTTTGCACCAACCAATATAAGAAAACCTAATATATATACTTATTGTTTTACAACACGTACTGTAGCGGTAGCGCCATTATCGGCAGTTACTTTTACAATATAAGTGCCCGCGCTTAGCTGTGCCATATTTATCTCAGCACTGTTACCCGAGGCTTTTTGTGCCAGTACCTGCTGGCCAAGCAGGTTGTGTACCTGTATTGCTGCAAGGCTGTTATTTGCTGAAATCGTAGCAATGCCGCTTACCGGGTTAGGATAGGCTTTAAGGCCGCTTATGGTAAATGTGGCCGTGCCTGCCGCCGCTGTCGCGGTAACCGCCGTATAGTCGCTTTCGCAGCCGTTAAGGGTTTGGGTTACGTAATATGTAGTGCCGCTTACCAGAGCAGTGGTTGACGGTATTGCAGTATAAGTAGTACCGTTTAAGGTATACCATTGCACAGTACTGCCTATCACGATAGAAATTTGAAGGTCGGCAACTGTTTCTCCGGCATCAAAGGTTTGCGCAGGGGCAGCGCCCGGCCCTGCAGGTATAGGATTTATAGTAACGTTTACCGTACGTATTTCGCTCTCGCAGTTCGCAGGCGTTTGTGTTACATAGTATACACCATTAGTTAAGGTTGCCGTTTGTGCAAGAGGCGTGCCGCTGTTTTCTAAGTACCATTTAAGGTTAGTCCCTGTAGCAACAAGTTCGGCCACGGTTGCGCCTTCACAAAACGACTGGTTCCCGGCTGCCCCGGGCAGTGCGGGAATATCTAAGGTAACTGTTACGGCTTTACGGGTGCTGGTGCAGTTGCCCTGTGTTTGGCTTACATAATAAGTGCCGCTACCTATTGTTGCAAACGATGATATAGGTGTTGTAGCCGAATTACTTTCATACCAGCTTACCGATGCGCCGTCTTGCAGCGTTACAGCAATATCCTGTATGGTAGCGCCGTTGCACAGCGTTTGGGCTATGGCACCCCCAGGCTCCGGTACAGAAGTTACGGTAACAACAACCGGTGTACGCGTACTTTCACACGCGCTTTGCGTTTGAGAAACATAGTAAGTGGCAGAACTTAGGGCGGTAGTACCGGTAAGGGCAGTACCGCCTGTTGCGTTTTGATACCAGCTGAATGTAGCGCCCTCTTCACCCGTAGCAGTTAGCTGGGATACGGTAGCCGGCGAACAAAAAGACTGTGCCTCTGCTGTAGGGGCATTTGGGGCAAGGCAGTTAAACGCCTGGTTTAGTTTATAGCCGCGGTTACTGCCGTGGTTAGAGAGCGAGAAACTTGCACTCGACCCCCTTGCCCAGGCAAAATCAATGTTAGCATCGGTGTAGTTAAACGTAAAATCGCCGGTGCCGCCTGCAAACGCACGGGTAGCAACTATGGTGCGTGTGGTTCCGCTTACAGTGTTGCTTGTTACTGTCCAGTCGTTAGTATCGGTTGAAGGCGCGCTGCCTATTCCGTTTTGGTTTGCGTCTATAAGGGTAGTGCCGTTGTAGTATACCACATCTGTACCGTCCTGCATGCCGCCACCGGTTGCAAATGAGCCAAATTGTAATGCTATCCAGCGGTCTTGTGGGCCAGTAAGGGTAAGGGTAGCCGTAGAAGTACCGCTGTTAAGGTCTACCTTAGCAGTCATGCCCGTGGTAAGGGTAACTGTGCCTGTAGTTTTGCTTTGGGCGAATGCTGCCCCTGCTGTAAAAGCCAGTAAGGCTGTGAGTAATACTTTTTTCATGAGCGTTTTATTTAGTTATTTGAAAAGATTAATGATCTCGGGGTTCTTTGTAAAAAGGGCATGGTCGTAAGGTGAGTGCCCTTCGTGGTCTTTTACCTTGGTATCTGCCTTATACTTTAGCAGCAGGGTGATGATTTCTTTGTTCTCAAACTGCACAGCGTATACTAAAGGCGTTACGCCCGAAGCATCAGCAATATTAGGGTTTGCCTTATTTTCCAGCAGCAGCTTAGTAAGGCCGGCGTTACCCTTTACCACCGCTGCCGCAAGTGCTGTGCCGCTGCTGCTGTTAAAGTTTATGTCTTTTACATTTGCCGCCAGGTACTGTGCCACATGCTCGTTGCCCCTGTAACACGCCAGTATAAGCGGCGAAAAGCCCATAGCGCTTACCGCATTTATGGTATCGTGGTTTTTTACAACCAGCTGTTTCATCTCATCAAGCGTACCGGTGCGGGCGGTATCAAAAACATCCTTGCCCTGCGCCATGCAAAATGCCGGGATGATAACGGTGATGAGGAGTATAACTAATCGTTCCATAGTCCTAAATTTTGAGTGGTTATTTTGTAAGCTGCAGGTTATAGGTTACTTTAATTTTGTCGGCTATTTTTTTGCTAACCACCGCGGGCACTTCTATGTCAAAATCAGCGGGCTTTACATCAAATGCCCCGGTTATAGTTAGCGTATTGCCCTGTTTTGAAACCTTGGCAGGGCCGGTAATATGTTTCGTCTTGCCGTGAAGGGTAAGGTCGCCGGCTACGGTATATGTCTTGGCTTCCGCCGAAATTTTAGAAATATCAAATCCCTCTATCTTCCCCTTAAAGGTAGCTTTTGGGTATTTATCACTCTCAACATAATTTTCATTAAAATGTTCCTCCATCAGGGCAACCTTAAACCGGAAGCCTTTAATAAGGGTAAGCACCGCGATATCGCCCGTTTCGGGTACCACAACCGCCGAAGCCGTTTTGCTTTCGCCGGCCACCTCCTCAAAAGAAGGCACACTGGCTTCAAACCTTATATTACCTGTTTTAGTGGTAAACTTCTGGGCCGCCATAACACTGCTAATTAGCAGGGTTATTAAAATTAAAATATTCTTTTTCATAGCAATTCTAGTTTTCTAATAAGCCATCATTTTCCCATTCTAAGATAATGTCTATCGTACTCTGGGGCATCCTGCCGCTTTGTGGCATTGCGCCGTCTTCGCCGTTTTGCCGCTGTATACGGTCAAGCAATCCGGCATTCTCTACCGCGTCTTTAACCTGGGTATACGTACTCAGCGGCCTGAAGGATGCCGAACCACCGGGTGTATGGCAGCTTACGCAGTTAGCGTCTATTATCGTTTTTACATTAGCGTTGTACGTTACATCGCCATCTATAACCGTGTTGTCTTGTATATCCTCATAGGTTGTAGACTCGCATGAAGCAAGCGCGACCAACAATATGGGGAATAGTATATATCTTTTTATCATTGCTGCAATTTTTAAAATACCCTGTATAAGTTAAACCCAAAGAAAAAATCGCCTTTGCCCCAGTCGCCCGCGGCAGAAGTAAGGTAACCGCTCTCGGTCATGGCCTGCGAATTAGTAAATACCATCTGGAAGATGTGGCCGCCTGTTTCTATATCAAGCCCCACTGATAGTGGATTTTTGTAATAATCTGGCTTATCAAAATTATACGCATATTCCAGGTTTAGCGACATGCGCTTGGTTAGCTTTATGCGGCCACCGGTGCCAAGTGAAAACTGGTCATTGTTTTCCAGTGTAGGTTCATACAGGTTTTTATGTATAAATGAGGGTACCAGCTCCAGCGACAGCGCCTTATTAAACTTGCGTGATATAAGCAGCTGGTGTATATATATAAGCCGGTCTGAAAATTCAAGCCCCGGATATTCGTCTTTTTCAATGAACGAGTTTACATCAATAGTGCTGTAGCCCGCAATATCTACCGGAAAATCGTTACCCTGCCGTGCCAGCCTGTATTTAAGCGAGCCCTCATACATTTTAAGCAGCGTATGGCGTGAAAAGCTTGCCGAAAGCCAGCTGTTTACACCATAAATAGCGCCCAGTTTTGTAGTGGCATTATCCAGCCCGAAAAAAGTATCAAACCCTTTTTCTACCGAACCAAAGCGGTGGGACACCACTACATACCATTCATTAGCCGCAGGCATTTTTGTGGTTTGAAGCGTTATAATTTGCAGGCCCTTAAAAGCCGCTGAAGCATAGCCGTCATCTACCTGTGTAGAGTCGAGTTCGCTAAGGAGGTCGTCCTGCCCATGTGCAAACATTGCACCCAAGAGGCAGGCAATAGATAGTAATCTTTTCATTATATTAGGTGTTATATGGTGCTTATTTAAGGGTACACTGGTCGAGCTTTACCTCGCCAAATAGCTCATCATAGCCTATGCACCTGCCTTTTATGGTAACCTCCTTACCTTCAGGTTCATTCATCTTTTTCTCGAAGCCACAAAACACCCTGTCATTTAGCGTAACAACACTGTCTGCAACGGTAGTTACTATGCCGCTTACCACTATGGTTTTGTTCAGGTACTTAGCATCGGCTGTTTGCTGCGCGGCCTGGTAATCGGCCGTAAGGCTGTCGGCGGTTATGGTATAGGCCGCTTCTTCGCTGTTAACATCACGTGTGCCTTTGTAGAGGTAGCCGTACCAAACATAAGCGCCTGCAAAGGCAGTTATTATAATGACAATCGAAATTATTAAAACCCTATTTTTCATCAACAGTTTGGTATAAAGCCCGTGGCATTGTAATTAAGTTAACGAAATTAACTATTAGCACGAAACATTTAGGAGCTATTGTGTATTGCCACGATGCGGGTTAGTATTTACGGTGTTTGGCTTAGAATTTGAAAAGTTTGATATACACACTCATCGCTATAAAAAACAAGGCTGCCGGAACTATAGTTCCGGCAGCCTTGTTTAATCTGTGTTTTATGCGCCTACTTTACTTCGTTAAGCAGCTTGCTTATTTCGTCAAGTTTCGGCGTAAGTATAATTTCTATACGGCGGTTTTTGCTTTTGCCCTCTGCGGTATCATTGCTGGCTACAGGTGCATACTCGCTGCGGCCGGCGGCCGTAAGGTTTTTAGGGTCTACTTTTTTATTCTCTTTTATAATGTTTACAATGGCCGTTGCGCGCTTGGTACTAAGATCCCAGTTATCAGACACGCCGTTGCCGCCGTTATAGGGCACGTTATCGGTATGGCCTTCTATAAGTACCGATATATCCGGGTTATCGCCTAATACTTTGGCTACTTCAACCACTGCTTTTTTACCTTCGGTGCCTACCGTCCACGACCCGGAGCCAAAGAGTAACTTATTTTCCATGCTAACATATACCTTTCCGTTTTTGTGCTCTACGGTAAGGCCTTTGCCCTCAAAGCTGTTAAGGGCCTTGCTCAGCTTGTCTTTTAGGGCACTCATGCCGGCTTCCTGCGCGGCCATCTTGCTTTCCAGTTCATTTACACGCTCGCTGCGGTCTTTCAGTTCCGCGCTTATTTTGTCAAGTCTTTCCCTTTCGGCTGCCAGGGCTTTTTCTTTTGCCTCAAGCTGGGCAAGCAGTTCGCGGTTCTTTTTTACATTAGCATCAAGGGCGCTGCTGCTGTCTTTTTCAAGTGCTGTATAGCTGGCCTTAAGGTTGTCAAGGCTGGCTTTAGTAGCGGTATAATCGGCCTGTAGCTTATCGCGCTCGGCAATGGCTTTATCCAGTTGGCTTTGCAGGTCTTTGCTTTTCAGGTCAAGTTCATTTTTTTCTTTACTCAGCGCGGCATTCTGGTCGGCAATGTCGCGGCTTTCCTTTTTAAGGTCGGCATATTTGTTTTCAAGGTCCTTGTAAACCTTTTTAGAAACACAGCTGCTGGTAGTAAGCGCAAGTGCCAGTAACCCTGCCGAAATTGTTTTGATGTTCATATTTGTGTAAATTTTTAGTGGTCAACAATTGTTCTTTTTGAGCAAAACCTCTTTAGTCAAACTCTACCAGTATGGGGCAGTGGTCGCTGTGCCTGGCCTCGGGCAATATCACGGCGCGGGTAAGGCGCTCACGCATAGGCTCGGTAGCCAGCGCATAGTCTATACGCCAGCCCTTGTTATTGTTGCGGGCATTGGCGCGGTAGCTCCACCAGCTATAATGGTGGGGGTCTTTATTAAAATGGCGGAAGGTATCTATAAACCCGCTTTTTATAAACCCGTCGAGCCAGGCGCGCTCTTCCGGCAAAAAGCCAGAAACTTTTGCATTGCGTATAGGGTCGTGAATATCTATAGCCTCATGGCAAATGTTATAATCGCCACAGATGATGAGGTTAGGATGCTCCAGCCTTAATGTGTTTATGTATTCCTGAAAATCGGCCATGTATTTAAACTTATGGTCCAGCCTGTCTATGTTAGTGCCGCTGGGCAGGTACAGGCTCATAACGCTAAAGGTATCAAAATCAAGCCGGATGTTGCGGCCTTCAAAATCCATGTGGGGTATGCTGGTACCGTATACTACATTATTAGGCTTGTGCTTGCTAAATATCGCAACGCCGCTATACCCCTTTTTCTGGGCGCTAAACCAGTAGTGGTAGGGGTAACCTGCCTCTTCTATGTGCTGCACGTCTACCTGGTCTACATTGGCCTTGGTTTCCTGAAGGCAGATAATATCCGGGTTGGCCTGCTTTAGCCAGTCTATAAATCCTTTGGTATAGGCGGCGCGTATGCCGTTTACGTTGTATGAAATGATTCTCATTTATGCAATTTGGTTTCCCAAAAATAGTTAAAATTTTTAAAAGAAAAAAATCTTATAAATATCGCGCACAACAGCCTTTGAACTCCCCTCTCCATTACTCCCCGAAAGGGAGGGAGCCAACTGACGGGTACAGTTCGCCAACAAATACTACGACATTGCGGCGAACTCGCACTCAAACATCCGAGTGAAGCTGACCCCTCCTTTTCGGGGAGGGCTGTGGAAGGGATAAATACTAAACCTTTATAAAACATATATGTCTTATGCTATAAAATCTTTAAATTTGTACCTAATGATATACCTTGAAACTTGAAACAACTATCTTACAAAAATATTTCCATAAGCTATACCGATACCGGTAAGGGTGCTTGTATAGTACTACTGCACGGTTTCCTTGAAAACCAAGCCATGTGGGATTTTTTTGTAGAGGAGTACGCTAAAAAATACAGGGTTATAACGCTTGACCTGCTGGGGCATGGTGCAACCGGCTGCCTGGGCTATATTCACACTATGGAAGACCAGGCTGATGCCGTGCATGCCGTATTACAGGAACTGCGCATCCGCAAGGCCATGGTGATGGGGCACAGCATGGGTGGTTATGTGGCGCTGGCTTTTGCCGAATTATATCCTGATGTGGTTAAAGGCCTTTTACTGCAAAACAGCAGCGCCCTTGCCGACAGCGATGAGCGCAAGGCTAACCGCGACCGTGCCGTAATAGCCGTTAAACAAAGCGCTGTTAATTTTGTGCGTATGAGCATTGCCAACCTTTTTAGCGAAGAAAACCGTGAAAAGTATGCACCCGAAATAGAACAGCTTAAGGCCGATGCGGTGCAAACCCCTGTGCAGGGCATAGTGGCCGCGCTTGAAGGGATGAAGATACGCAAAGACCGCGAGGTGCTGCTGCATTTTGCCCCCTATCCTATCCTGCTCGTTTTGGGCAAAAAAGACCAAAGCCTGGTGTACAGCGAGCACGCCCCGCAGGCAGAAGGCACTGCCGTTAAACTTGTTTCCTACCCCTACGGTCACATGGCGCATATAGAAAACCGCGACGATTTACTTAAAGAAACACTGGAATTTTTTAAAGGCGTGAAGTAGTTAATTTAAGAAAGCAGGAATTTTAACGTTTGTGCCAGTTAACTGTTATTTATATTTGGTTAATTTTAAAGGTATTAATCTTAAATGGCGAACAATGTGGTGGGAAACAAATAACCTTAATGATGCCCTTTTGCAAAAAAGGCGTAAAGCAGTTACCGAAGATGCGCTGATGGATTCCGTAAAAAGCATTCTTAACCGTGATGAAGCGGCACGGGACGCCATAAAACAACAGCTGTGCAACGGTGAAGGGACTGATGAAAACCTGTTTGTCTTTGACCTTCTGGAATCAGACAGTATTTTCCATATCAACCAGATTAAGGCTATTTGTATCGATTACCGCCTACGGTTTTTAGGAAGCCATCTGTATAAAAGCGCCATTCCCCACGAAGCTGTCTCGAAAATAAAGCACCTCGAAAAACAACATCGCACTACACTACAGGGTTTTAAGATTGTGGCACCGTCAAGCCAGTTTCATCTTGAAAATTATGACGACCCGCTACTGTTTGCGCCTATCGGCAACGGTTATTACTACCTCATACATAAGTGGGGCAACGACCTCAGCAAGTTCCGTAAAGTTATGGTACGCCCCATGCGCGATTTTGGCTCGCTTCTGGCGTTTCTTGCCCTTGCCAGCCTGGTGTTTACTGCACTTATTACAAAGCTGCTTTTTACCGGTACGCATACAGGCCAGTTTATGCTCTTAGGCTTCCTGTTTAGCTTTAAAGCATTTTGCGGCATAGCACTGTATTACTGTTTTTGGAAAGGAAAAAACTTTAACGCCTACATTTGGGACAGCCCCTATTACAACAAATAAAAAATCCTCCTGAGCAGAACGCCGGAGGATTATTTGTTTCACTGGTTGGTGTGATTAACTGTCATTTAAACAGGAGCCAAATTACACCCCAAACGCATGCTGCGCAATACCCATTAATGGGTATTTTTTGATAAAACTGAAATTTAGTTTCATCGCTATTATCCGGCAATCACTATACAACCCCACCATCTTTACTATATCGATATAGTGAAAATGTAAATTTTTGTTGTTTTTACCTATACAACACTACACATGCACCTCTACAATATATGGTTTATTAATAATTTCGCAGTAAACAAGTGCTAATTATTATTATAATCACTAGCCTTTCCAAAAACTTTTTGAATTACCAAATAACCAAAATCTTGCATTATGAAAAAAAATTACTGTTTTGCATTACTTATTTTAGGGATGTGGCAGGCAAACGCACTGCCGCTTGTTAATGCCCATGGTGCTGTCGCTACGGTAGCGCCGCCGGACTGCGAACTCGTTACACCTGTTTCGGCAACTGCAACTACCGGAAATGCCGCCGCGGCAATAGACGGCAATAGCGCCACCCGCTGGGAGAGTGAAGCCGCCGACCCCCAAAGCCTTACAATAGACCTGGGCGCGCTAAGCGATGTTAATGCAATTACCATAGAATGGGAAACCGCAAATGCTAAAGAGTACTACCTGCGCGGTAGTGTAGACGGCACTAACTGGGTAGATATTGTATATAAAACTGATATGCCTGCCGGGCAGCGTACCGATATTATAGAAGGCATTAACGCCCAGTACCAATGGTTAAAAATTGACGGCATTACACGCACTACCCCTTACGGCTATAGCATATATGAGGTTAATATATGCAGCACGGCAATAGTACCGCCACCGGTATGCAACGCGATAACCGCAGCGGCAGCAGAGGCAAGCACAGGAATTGCTACCCTTGCTATAGACGGCAACATGGCGTCACGCTGGGAGAGCGAAGCTGCAGATCCACAAAGCCTTACGGTAGACCTGGGTATTACTACCATGGTGCACGGCGTAAATATAAGCTGGGAAACTGCCAACGCAAAAGAATATTACCTGCGTGGTAGTAACGATGGCGAAAACTGGACGGATATAGAACACCTTACCGATATGGCCCCCGGCCCGCGTACTGATGCCATTTTTGGTATTGATGCCGAATACCGCTGGCTAAGGATGGACGGCGTAAGCCGCAATACGCCTTATGGCTATAGTATATACGAGTTTGAAGTATGTGGGGAAGAAACAACCACCCCTGTTGAGTATATCGAAATTCCGGCCCTTATACAGGCAGAAGATTTTGCTGCCATGAGCGGTGTGCAAACCGAAGCTACTACTGATGAAGGCGGTGGCGAATCTGTAGGGTATACCGATGCAGGCGATTATATGGACTATAATATTAACGTACCTGCTAACGGAACCTATACTATAGCCCTACGCGTAGCGAGCGCCATAGATACCGGCGAAATACAGTTGATGATAGATGGTGAGGCACTTACTATTGATAATATAAACGTACCCAATACCGGTGGCTGGCAGGTATGGCAAACTATAAGCACGTCGCTGGCGCTTACTGAGGGCAACCACGTGCTGAGGCTGCTTACTGTAGCAGCGGCTTATAACATCAACTGGATAGATATTACCGAAGGCAGCACCAGCGGCACACAGCAATTTGGCAAACAAAACCTTAGCCTGTACCCTAATCCGGCACATGGGGTTATAAACATTACTGCCTTAAATACTACTACAGTAAATATTTACAACCAGTATGGTGCCCTGGTGCATAAGCAGTATGTTTCCGCGGGAGACACCGCCGTAAACATTAGCGGGCTTGCTACCGGCATTTATATTGTAACAGCCGATGGCCATAGCACTAAGCTCATCGTCAAGTAAGAAAGCGTTTTTTTAGTAATAATTTTTTGAATTTTAACCCTCCGAAATTAGGAATGCCGGAGGGTTTTTTTTTGTTGATTCGTAGATGTGTTAATTCGGTAATTCGAGTAGTAGTACTTTGCTACCATTGAATGAAGCTGCTCTCCTTTCTTTTACAGAGGGGTCGGGGTGAGGCTTATATAACAAAACCGGCTGCCCTTTAATCAGGCGGCCGGTTTTCTTTATATGGGGTATTTTAAAAACCAAATAATTACCTGCCAACGATAACCTTATGGGTTTCGGTGGTAGTATCTGAAACAATTTTCATGATATAAGTGCCAGAGGCTACATTTTGCAGGTCTAGTGCAGTGGTTCCCGTACCTATATTTATAGTTTGTATAAGTTTGCCGGTAGCAAGCTCATAAATGGCAATACTGGCTTCGGCACTATGGTTTTGCGAAAGTTGTATGTTAACCAAACCATTTACAGACGGGTTAGGGAAAATCCTGCTTTTAAGCGAGGTAAAATCGGCAACAGCTGCCACGGCGCACTCTTCCTGGGCTTCAAAAGCACCTATGTCGCGCCTGCCGTTAAATACAGCCATACCCAGCTGGTCGTTAAAGGTACTATCCGGGTCGCCCATATCTGCGGCATCGCTTGGACAGTCAAACGGGTGATAAGGCACACCATCTTCATCGTCTTCTAAAGCAAGCAGGCTTGCCGATTGCGGATTGGCTACGGTACCGGTAATGTCGTTTTCATTTTCCGTAAAATCATCGGTATCAATTCCTATCAGGTTATACCCTGCTGAAGTGATGCTGCCGGTTTCGCTAAACACATCCGCACCGCCCAATAAGGCAAGGTTGCCCGATGCAATGGTGTTTTTTACTGTTGCCGCAGTAGCGGAATTATTATAGATACCTCCTCCGTTAACAGTAGCTGTGTTTAGCGTAATCGTGTTTGCGTTAACTGTAAGCGTACCTGTGTTGTAAATACCACCCGCATTGGCAACGGACGTGTTTCCCGATATAGTGCTCCTGAATAACGTTGCTGTACCGCCGTTTATGTGTATACCGCCGCCACGGCCAAACAAGCCCGTAGCCGTATTTGCTGTAATTGCAGACGCGTTTACCGAAAGTGTACCGCCGTTGTTAAAGATACCGCCGCCGCCATCGGTTGTAGTACCGCCTGTAGCCGTATTGCCCGATATTGTTGCATTATTTACAGTCATGGTACCGGTGCCGTTCCATAAGCCGCCTCCTTCTACAGCGGTGTTGCCGCTAATGGTACCACCTGTTATGGTAGCACTGCCAAGGCCTGTAATATGAAGCCCGCCGCCGTTGCCCGGTGCCGTGCCCGCTGAGTTTCCGGTAAGGTCTACATCAGTAAGCACTATGGTGCTGGTGCCTGAGTTATCTTCAATACCACCGCCAGCGCGGTTTGCTGAGTTACCCGAAATTTCGGTATCTGTAATGGTAAGCATACTGCCCACATCGTTAAGGATACCGCCGCCGCTGCCCGCCGTTCCGGTAGCCGAGTTATCGCTTATAACAGCATTTGTTATGGTAAGGGTACCGCCATTAAGGTTGTAGATACCACCACCGCCCTGGTCGGGGCCATCGCCATCGGCTGTATTGCCTGTTATCTCGGTACCGCTTATAGTCATGGTGCCTGTACCGTTCCATAAGCCACCACCTTCGGCGCCTGCGGTGTTATCTGCAACGGTTCCGCCTGTAATGTTTACAGTACCCGCACCCGTTACGTGCAGGCCGCCGCCATTACCTGGTGAGGTAAATGTAGTATTGCCGGTAAGATCTACGTTAGTAAGCGTCACCATTCCTGTAGCACCCGAATTATCTTCAATACCACCACCGGCACGGTTTGCCGTGTTACCCGAAATTTCAGTATCGGTAATGGTTAGCTGCGAGCCTGCATCGTTAAGGATGCCTCCGCCGCTTCCTGAAGCGCCCGTAGCCGTATTATTGCTTATTGTAGCATCGGTAATAGTAAGGGTACCGCCATTAAGGTTGTAAATTCCGCCACCACCCTGGTCGGCGCCTGCGCCGCCGGCTGTGTTACCGGTTATCTCGGTACCGTCTATGGTCATGGTACCTGTACCGTTCCATAAACCTCCGCCTTCTGCGCCTGCACTGTTGCCGGAAATTGTACCGCCTGTAATGTTAACGGTACCGGCACCCGTTACGTGAAGGCCACCGCCATTGCCCGGAGATGTATTTGTAACGTTATCTGAAAGGGTTACATTAGTTAGGGTTACCATACCTGTAGCACCTGAATTATCTTCTATACCACCGCCGGCACGGTTACTGGTATTGCCGCTTATTTCGGTATTGGTAATGGTTAACATACTGCCCACATCGTTAAGGATACCGCCGCCGCTTCCGGCTGCTCCATCAGCAGTATTATCGGTTATAACCGAGTTGTTGATGTTTATCGTACCGCCATTAAGGTTATAAATACCGCCGCCGCCCTGGTCTGCACCTGCGCCGCTTGCTGTATTGCCTGTAATGTTTACGTTCTGTATGGTCATGGTACCGGTACCGTTCCACAATCCGCCGCCTTCTGCTGCTGCGGTATTGTCAGTAACTGTACAGCCGGTAAGCGTAGTGTTTCCGGCTCCGGTAATGTGCAGTCCGCCTCCGTTTCCGGGGTTTGCGCCAGCGCTGTTGTCGTCAAGTATTACCTCGGTTAGTGCTACGGTAGTGCCCGCGCCGCTGTTGCCCTCAATTGCGCCGCCGGCCCTCACAGCACTGTTGCCGGTAAAGGTAGCGCCGTTAATAGTAAGGTTTGCACCGGTGCCTACAAATACCGCACCGCCACTGCCCGATGTGCCTGTGGCCGAGTTATCGGTAAAATCTGTTGAGTTTACCGTTACGGTACCGCCATCAATAAAAATAGCGCCACCACCCTGTGTTGCCGCTGCTCCGGTAGCTTCGTTGTCTGCAAATGCAGCATTGTAAATAAGCAGCGTAGAGGATGTGGAAAGAATAGCCCCACCATTATCTGTCGACATGCCATTAATAAAGCCTGCGTTGTTAATGGTTAGCATACCTACGCCTGTAACGGTAAGGATGCGGGTAGTACCACCGCCGCTGAAAACGGTATCGTCATCGCCGTTACCGTTTATGGTAATATTTTTGTCGATGGTTACTGCCGATTGCAGCGTGATAGTGCCATTGGCCGAAGCGTCAAACAGGATGGTTCCGCCTGCCGCGATATCGGCTACTGCCTGCCTGAAAGAGCCTGCACCGGTGTCGTTAGTGTTAGTCACCGTTATAGATTGCGCATTGGCAGTAAGCCCGGCAAGCATAAAGATGAAAAACAGATTTTTGAAGAGAGTAACTGTTTTTTTCATAAATGTTGTTTGTTATGTATTACATCTCTAAGCTACGACAACGGGTTCTTAAGGGTTTCTTAATACACATTGCAAACTATATAATTTTTGGACAAATATCTCTGGTATAGCTTGTGGTTACTGGAGTTTTTAAAAAATAAACACAATATGGGTTTAACAAAACTTTATAATTTTTTAATCTTTTTAAGCAGGAATAGCCCTCCTAAATAAGTGTTAAGGTACTACATTAAAAAATGAAGCTATCAGTTCTGATAGCTTCATTTTTTAATAATTCCCTATTTCGGGCAACGCTAATTTGCTATGCTTTACCCATGTGTCTTCGGGTTAAAGCACGCAAGCATCATTTTGTATAATTCGGGGTGCTTAATGCGGAGCAGGTCAGGCCGTTCAAAAAAATATTCGGCAGCTACGGCAAAGAATTCGGCCTGGCTTGTACCGCCATAGTGCCGTATGTCTGATGTATCATCATTTATAGCCTCCATACTTTTGTGCATCAGCTTTAGCCAGGGTACTGCATACTGGTGTGGCAGCAAAGCCTCTGGAATACCATCAACAAGGCCGTCCATTTTATCTATAAGGTGCACAAACTCGTGTATGCCCGTATTGCCCTTATCGGTGGTATTATCAAAGCCGTGGTACAGCGCCCTGCGTGAAAGTATCATCTGGTTTTCAAACCGGCCGCTTCCCACCATGCCGCCTATGTTGCGTGAATCGGCACCATCGGCAAATTCAAGGTCGTGGTTAAAATGGTCCGGGTAGAGCAGCACGCCACTCAGGTTGGTGTACTGCCATTCGGCAAAGCCAAATACAGGAATTACCGCACTGCTGGCTATCAGTATTTTATCAAAATCAGTAAGCTCGGTTTGCACACCTTCAATATATACTTCGCTAAGAAATTTCATTATACGCTGCTGAAATTCCTGCTGCCTTTGCTGATTAAGCTTCCTGTAAAAGTTTACGTTCTCCAGTAAAAGCTCCTGCCATTGGGCCGGGAATGGTTGCACTATTGCTTTTTTTGGTTTCCTGAAAATAAGAACACCTGCCCCAATAATAAACAGCAGTAAAACAACGTAGGCAATCATCTGATTAAATTTGAGGACAAAGATACTTATTTTACACTCGCGTTACGCCGCCGGCTATTTGAGGAGCGGCTGATAGTACAGTAAGAAGAACACCCTAAATCTCGGCTAATCCGCGACTAAAACAGTAGCAAAGCTGCTATTTACTCCCCGGGAATAGTAAATTAATATGGCAAAGTTTAAGGGTTAAGGCTCCCTACGCCATCTTATGCAAAAAATACCGCGCTGCCGGGCCACCTTTTTCGGGATCGCCAAATTTATCCAGCTTTACGAGCATCTCGTCCTCTGCCTTTACCAAAAATTTAAGGTGGTCGCCCTCGGCATCCAGCGTTACAATTTTTTTATCGTCAAGGTTATAGGTGCCTTTGTAAATGTTTGGCTTGTTCTCCTTACCTAAATACTGCGAAGACAGCATATAGGTATTATCAGCGTTAAGGGTTAGTTTTGTGAGTATGCCCTTGCAGTCGCCGCAAGGGAGGCTACCGCTGTAGCTGCCGTACCATACCGGTTTTTCGGTATTGGCGGCAACGGTATCGGCGGTCATGGTATCCAGCACCTGCGGCGGTATGGTATCTACTGTAGAGTTGGGCAGTGTACCCTGTTCCTGCTGTTGTATGGTATTTTTATTTTCTGCATCCTTACAGCCTGTTGCAAATAATAGCAGTGCACCCAGGCAGGGTATAAGTACTTTTTTCATGGTTATATTTTTTAGTTATTTAAAGGTAAAATTTTTAAAATCGTGGCAGTGCCAAAAATTTCATAAACCTGCATATCGAGCAACCATTATTGGCGTAAAAATGAAACGATGTTTCCGTAACTTTGCGGCCTTGTTTTTAATATTAATAACTGATGAAAAAAGATATAATAATACCAAAAGTTGAAAACGTATACGTGGCTGCACTACAGGAATGGAACGACGACTTTATGGAAAAAACCTGGTATGCGTACCTTATAAACAACGGTACCGAACCCCTGGAGAGCGTGATAATAGTAAGCAGCGCTTACGGGCTTATAGATGGCGAAGAGCGTAAAACCAGCAGCCTGCGCCACGCATTTGTAGAAGTGCTGCCCGGTACCGCCGTAAAAATAGAACTTATAGAAACCAGCGTAGTGGCGCTTAATAACGCGTTTATGGTTACATTTTTTAAAGGCAACACGTTATATGATAATAAGTTTGTGTTTAAAGCCGGGAGTATTAATGAAGAGAATGTAACTGAACTGCCTGTGCTGTTTAAGGATGGCATTTTAGTGAGGTAGTTAACATCTTAAAGTCGAAAATTATGAAAAAAATATACCACCTTAAAACCTGTTCCACCTGTGCTAAGATACTAAAGCAAATTCCGCATTTGGAAACTTTTGTGGTGCAGGATATAAAAACGGAGCCTATAACCGGGGACCAGCTTACCGAAATGCACAAGATGGCCGGCAGTTATGAGGCGCTTTTTAGCCGTAACGCTACCCTCTACAAAGAGCGCGGCCTTAAGGACAAGCCCCTTACCGAAACAGATTATAAAGACCTCATCCTGGAGCATTATACTTTTTTAAAGCGCCCGGTTATTATTGCCGGGGATAAAATATTCATTGGCAATAAGCCAAAAACGGTGGAAGATGCGGTGGCTTACCTGAAATAGCAACACAGATGACACTGATTTAATGGATTTGCACTGATTTGATTGAAATGTTTATAAATTAACGCATTTGAGGTCAAAAATCTGTGTAAATCTGTGTTTGCAAAGCATCTGTGTCATCCGTGTTCCTTAATTTTATTACCTTTGGCACAACAAAATTCGTTTCATGATACAGTCTATGACAGGCTTTGGCAAGGCATCTTTGCAACTGCCAACAAAAAAAATTACCGTAGAAATAAAGTCGCTTAACAGTAAAGGCCTTGACCTTAATGTGCGCATGCCCGGCAACCTCCGGGAAATGGAACTGGGGCTCCGTAATATTATCTCTCAAAAGCTGGAACGCGGCAAGGTAGATTTTTCGCTGTATGTAGAAATTACCGCAGAAGAGACTTCGTCTAAAATAAATGTGCCCATTGTAAAGGCCTACATCGCCCAAATGAGAGAGGTAATACCCAATGGTGATGACACCGAACTGATGAAGATGGCCGTGCGTATGCCGGATGCCCTGAAAACAGAGCGCGAGGAAATAGACGAATCTGAATGGGAACAGATACAAGAGGTTATAAACGAGGCGCTGCAAAACATCCAAAACTTCCGCGTTAGCGAAGGTGTATCTCTGGAAAAGGAATTCCTGATGCGTATTAGCAACATTATGAGGCTGATGCACGAAACGGTAGCCTTTGATAACGAGCGCATAGCCAATGTAAAAGACCGCCTGCGTGGCAGCATCGCCGAGCTTGAGGTTAATGTAGACGAAAACCGCTTTGAGCAGGAACTTATTTTCTATCTTGAGAAAATGGACATTACCGAAGAAAAGGTACGCCTTGAAACCCACCTTAACTATTTTATAGAAACCCTTGCCGGCAGTGAGGCTAATGGCCGTAAGCTGGGCTTTATAGGGCAGGAAATGGGCCGCGAAATAAACACCATGGGCAGTAAGGCAAACCACAGCGGTATGCAAAAGCTGGTGGTGCAAATGAAAGACGAACTTGAAAAGATAAAAGAGCAGGTTTTAAATGTTCTTTAAATTTCAAGAAACAAATAACAAACAACAATACGGCGAGTGAAGCTGCACCCTCTCCTTTGGAGAGGGCTGGGGTGAGGCCAACACAACACAAATGAACAAAGGAAAACTACTTGTATTCTCGGCGCCTTCCGGGTCGGGAAAAACCACTATAGTACGCCATTTGCTGGGGCACCCTGAGCTTAACCTGGCATTCTCAGTATCTGCCGCCACGCGTGAGGCGAGGGAGGGCGAGATTGACGGCGAGCACTACCATTTTATTTCACTTGAAGAGTTTAAAAAACACATTAAGGCCGACGATTTTATAGAATGGGAAGAAGTATACCGCGATAATTTTTACGGTACGCTTAAAAGCGAAATAGAGCGCATCTGGGCCATGGGCAAGAACGTGATATTTGATATAGACGTAGCCGGGGGGCTGCGCATAAAGCGTAAATTTCCTGAGGAAACCCTGGCGGTATTTGTAAAGCCGCCCAGTATAGACGAACTTAAGATCCGCCTTAAAAAACGCAGTACCGAGAGTGATGACAAGATAAACATGCGCATCGCCAAGGCGTCGGTAGAGCTGGCCACGGCACCACAGTTTGATACCATCATAAAAAACTATGACCTTGATACGGCCAAGCAGGAAGCGTATGAGCTGGTGAAGAATTTTATCGCCCCCCATCCCCCAAGGGAGGAGTAATCACCGGGCAGTACTTGCTAAGCAACTCAGAATCTCAGAATCTCAGCAGCTTCAAAGAAAATGAAAATAGGGCTTTACTTCGGGACGTTTAACCCCATACATGCCGGGCATCTAATAATCGCCAACCATATGGCAGAGTACAGCGGCCTCGACCAGGTGTGGCTAATGGTAACGCCGCACAACCCGCTCAAAAAGAAGAGTACATTGCTTGATGACCATCACCGCCTGCAAATGGTGTTCCTGGCTACCGAAGAGTACCCTAAGCTTAAGCCCAGCGATATAGAGTTTCGCTTGCCGCAGCCCAATTATACCGTAAACACGCTGGCGCACCTGCAGGAAAAATTCCCCACGCACGAGTTTTCGCTGATAATGGGCGAAGACAACCTTAATTCCCTCCACAAATGGAAGAATTATGAGGTGCTGCTGCAAAACCACGACATTTATGTGTATCCCCGCATTAATACCGAAGTTATATCGCCCGAAATTGCTACTGCGGCACGCATTCACCGCATTGATGCACCGGTTATAGAGATATCATCTACGTTCATTCGCAACAGCATTAAGGAAGGTAAAAACGTGCGCCCCCTGCTGCCGGAAAAGGTGTGGCAGTATGTAACGCATAATTTGTTTTATAAAAAATAATCACTACCTTAATCTTCCGATATAATGCTATGGAAGAAGACCACGATTTTTCAGAATTTGAGGCTATAAAAACCACCTACCGCCGGGCGTTGCTGCCCTGGTGGATATGGGCCATGCTTTTATTGTATGCCGGGTTTAATGCGCTCTACCTTATATCAGATGTTTACAGCCTGCTAAACGGCTACGTGTTTGTATATGATATGCTGCGTGCCAATGTGCTTATCCCATATCCCTATTACCCTATGCTTTCGGTATTTTTATACCTGTTTATGCTTATTACCGTTTTCCTGCTTTGGCTTGAAAAGAAAAAGGCTGCCACCATTGGGTTATGGTGCTTTGGCCTCCTGCTGGCGCTGTGCGCGGCTATTTTAGCAAAAGGGTTGTTAACTGGGCATTTTTACCTGCGGATTGAAATGATTATTTTTATCGACCTGGTACTGCGCCTGTATGACCTGCGGACAGAATGGGAAACGCAGGCAATATCGCGAAAGAAAATAGCTGACATAAAGTAACTTAACATTCTTTTACAAGTACTGATTAGGTAAATTTCATACTTTGGTATAAAATAAAAGGCATCCGTGCGGTGCACAAATGCCTTTTAAAACACCAAAAACAAAAAATTTAACTAACCTTGTTGTAAATCCAATTTAAGGAAGTAAACAAAATCAATAGCATAACGTGTTAAGCCAACCATTCATTGCGCAAACCGTCATAATAAAATGTTAATATTTAAAAGGCGTTGCTAATGCTTAACAACAGCAACTGGCTACAGTATCCTAAAATGATGTATTTTTGGCACACCTAAACAAAGAAACAAGAATGAGTGACTCACCAAAGTTCGCGGTAATAGGCGGCGGAAGCTGGGCAACGGCAATAGCTAAAATGCTTTGTGTAAACGTGGGCCAGATAGCCTGGTACATGCGTAGCACGTATGCGCTTGAACACCTGAAACTGCAAAAACACAACCCTAATTACCTAAGTTCGGTAGAATTTGATACTAAAAAATTACTGCTTACTAACGATATAAACGAGGCTGTTGCCTTTGCCGATTATGTAATATTTGCCATACCGTCGGCTTTTTTAAGCGCAGAACTTGAAAAACTTACTGTAAGCCTTAAAGATAAGGTAATTTTTAGCGCCATTAAAGGCATTGTGCCCGAAACCAGCCTTATTGTAGGAGAGCACTTTCATGAGACGTATAGCATTGATTATGATAACATTGGCGTAATTACCGGCCCCTGCCATGCTGAAGAAGTGGCGTTAGAGCGGCTTAGTTACCTTACCATAGCCTGCACTAACGAAAAAACAGCAAAGGTAATGGCTAAGAACCTGAACAGCCACTATATAAAAACAAAAATATCTGACGACATTGTAGGTACGGAATATGCCGCGATGCTAAAAAATATCTATGCCATAGCGGCCGGCATTGCCCACGGCCTTGGCTACGGAGACAACTTTCAGGCGTTGCTGATGAGCAACGCGGTGCGCGAGATGAAAAAATTTATACGTAAGGTGCATAAAATGAAGCGTAACATTAACGACTCTGCCTACCTGGGCGACCTTTTAGTAACCGGGTACTCGGTATTTTCCCGCAACCGTATGTTTGGTAACATGATAGGTAAAGGGTATACCGTAAAAAGCGCCATTATGGAAATGAGCATGGTGGCCGAAGGGTACTATGCGGCTAACAGTGCCTACGACCTCAACAAGGAATATGGCGCAAAAACGCCTATTATAGATGCCGTATACTTCATATTATATGAAGGCAAAGATGCCAAACAGGTATTTAAAAAACTGACTGATAAGCTCGACTAATATAACTCTACCACACAAGCACCATGAAGCACGACCAACTGATAAACCACCCCGCCGTACTGATAGGTTTTGGCATACTGGTAGTAATAATGCTACTGCTGGACCTTGGCGTTTTCAACAAGAAAAGCCATGAGGTTAGCAATAAAGAAGCAATAGCCTGGACCTCGGTATGGATAGGGCTTAGCATGTTGTTTAGCGGAGTTATTTATTATGTAATGGGATTTGATGGCTTTGCAAAATTCCAGAGCGCATACTGGATAGAGAAGGCATTATCTGTAGATAACCTTTTTGTATTTATTATGGTTTTTGGGTTCTTTAATGTGCCCAAGTACCTGCACCATAAGGTATTGTTTTGGGGTATTATAGGGGCGCTCGTGTTCCGGGCTATATTTATATTTACCGGCGTGGGCCTTATCAACATTACCTACCTTCCTGAAATGAAAATCTTTGGCGAAAATGTAAAGATAAACGTGGTGCTTACCTTATTTGGGTTGTTCCTTATAGGCGCGGGCATAAAGTCGTGGGGCACACAGGAAGATGACGACGAAAATAAAGACTTTTCTAAAAGCCCCGGGGCACGCCTGGTGCATAAATTTTTTAATGTAACCAACAGCTTTGACAGCGGTAACTTCTTTACCATAGAGAACGGCAAGCGCCTTGCCACGCCACTGCTTGTAGTAGTTGCGGTTATTGAATTTTCTGACCTCATTTTTGCGGTAGACAGCATACCGGCTATTTTTGCCATAGCGCCAAAAGACCCGTTCATACTCTATACCAGTAATATATTTGCCATCCTGGGGCTGCGGGCTTTATATTTTCTGTTGGCCAACTTTATGCACATGTTCAGCAAGCTGCATTACGGCCTTGCGGTGATACTGGCATTCATAGGCGTAAAAATGCTTATCAGCCCGTTTATACACATTTCATCGCCGGTATCGCTGGCGGTAGTGGGCGGGGTGTTGCTTATTGCGGTAGTGGCGAGTTTTGTGTTTAAGGGGGAGGAGGTTAACTAATTATCCGCTGTTAGCGCATCCCATGCAGTAGAGGTGCTGTAGTTTATATGCCCACATCACTAAACTTAGTGCAATAGCAAACAAAAACAGTAACATGCTGTGTTGTTTCCAAAATTTTATTATCGTGATAAGGGCTACAATAAGTGCCGTAAAATAAAATACATAGCCTAAATTAGGGCCTATATTAATGTGGCTGTTTGCCGTTCCCTGAGCATACGGCACAATAAGAAATGCACACAATAGGTTAGTGGCGATTAAACAGGCAAGTAAGATTAGTGTTTGTTTCATTGTAAGCAGGGTTTCATTAATCAAGCATGGCTTAGGTTGTATGTAATGGCAAAAAGTTAACTAATCAGTTTCTCGAGCATAATTCGCAAACCAGGTTTTGTATTTTATAACCCCAGATTGCAAAGCACAGGGCATACGCCAGTAGTATAAGCAGCAACTTATAGTTTTTCCGGAATTTAATAATTGCTGTTAAAGCTATAATAATCGCCATCGGGTAAAGCATAATTGCCAGTAATGAACCGCGCATGTGCTGGGTTGCCATTTCTTGTTCGTAAGGCAAAAGCGAAAAATAAAAGCCCAGGTTAAGCAAAACTAATATTGACAGAAGTATAATCGTGATTTTCATGCCCATCTAATTAGCTACTTTGCCACATAAACCCAGTCTATAAACGGGAAACGCTTAGCATTATTAGTATCGTCAAGATCTGTTTCATTAACTACAAGCCTCAAAAAACTCACCTGTTTTTCTTTGCCTAACTTTAAGGTTTCGCCATCTTTCCGGCGTATCAGCACATAGTGTACCGGTTTCTCGTTGTAATTAACGGGAGTACTAAGGTGTGCCAGCAGCCAGTTTTTTTCATCTTCAATAACCACCCTCTTTATTAGCGTTGCCGTAACCGGAAAAACATTGCCCAGGCTGCTTTCGCGAAATTGGTAAATCGTGGCGGTCCTTCCCGCAAGGCTGGCGGTTGCCAGTAACCGGGCGGTACCCAGCATTGCAATAGCGATGAAGTTTACGTGCAGTTCAGAATTGTTATTTCCTACCGACATAACAAGGTTAAATCCCTGTGAGAGGTCAAAAGCAGGCGGAAAGGATACGATTTGCACAATAATCCAGGCATATATAATCTTAGGCGCTATGGGATTTCTCATAAAAAATAGCACCGCCCCGGTGATGCCCACAACCGATACCAGTACTGACAGCGACAGCATATCATTAAAGCTGGCAGAGATATTCATGAGGCTCAGCACAATCACGATTACAGGAAATATTGCATCGGTAGTAAACACAGGTTGTTTTGTCATTGGTTGGAAAAATTTTAACAAATATAACTATTGTTGAATATTTGCCACAATCATCTCCGCGTGTACCCTACTGTTCTCTATAAACCATTTGTGGGTTTCCATACCGCCGCATACCACACCGGCAAGGTACAGGCCGGGCACGTTGGTTTCCATAGTATCGGGGTTGTAGGTTGGGGTACAAAGGTTATCATCGCTAACGGCAATGCCGCACTTTTTAAGGAAATCAATATCAGGGCGGTAACCGGTAAGGGCCAATACAAAGTCGGCCTGCAGGGTTAACGCGCCATCGGTGGTAAAAATATCCACCTCATTTTCCCTGATTTCGGTAATGCTCGAATAAAAGTATGCTTTAATGCTACCCTCTGCAATACGGTTCTCAATATCAGGCTTTATCCAGTATTTTACGCGGTCGTTAATTTCGCCCCGGCGGATAACCATGGTAACATCAGCGCCCTTATGCCAGCATTCCAGCGCGGCGTCTACGCTGCTGTTGTTAGCGCCTACTACCACCACTTTTTTAAATGCATACTCATGCGCCTCCTTGTAATAGTGGCGCACGTGTGGCAGATTTTCACCCGGCACATCCATATACACGGGAATGTCATAGAACCCCGTCGCTATAACCACGTTTTTTGCGTTGTACCAGCCTTTTTCGCTGTGCACGACAAACTTGCCCGACTCCTGCTTATTAACCGAAATAACGCGCTCAAAAAGCCGTATATTCAGGTTAAAGTGCTTTTGTATGTTGCGGTAATATTCCAGCGCCTCCTGCCGGCCCGGCTTGGGTGCAATACAGCTAAAGGGCACATTGCCTACCTCCAGGCGCTCGGCGGTACTAAAGAACGTCATGTACAACGGGTAGTTATACAGGCTGTTTACCAGCGCGCCTTTCTCCAGGATAATATAGCTCAGCCCTTTAGTTTTAGCCTCAATGGCACAGGCCATGCCTATGGGCCCGCCGCCGATGATGAGCAGGTCGCAGGTATCGTTAGTTACTTCCATGTGTTGTAGGGGTTGCGGCTCAGGTAAGCGTTGTAGTATTTTTCGGTGCCAGTTACTTCTTCACCCAGCCATTGTGGCTTTTCAAAATCTTCATACTCGTCGGCCAACTCAATTTCAGCAATAACCAGCCCTTCATTTTCACCAAAAAATTCGTCCACTTCATACACATGGCTGCCCACCTTCACTTCGTAGCGCACCTTATCAATGGCGCCGGGTTCGCAAATGGCCAGCAATTGTTCGGCTTCAGCAACCGGAATTTCTTTCTCCCACTCCAAGCGGGTAGTGCCGCTTGCGTTGCCGCGGCCTTTTATGGTAAGGTAGCCTTTTTCTCCTTTAATACGCACACGTACGGTACGGTCGGGCACTGAGCTCAAGTAACCCTGGGTAATGCGTTTGTGGGTGTAAGATTCGGTTTTATAGGTGTCTGCAAGTACAAGGAACTTGCGTTCTGTTTCGGTCATAAGGTGTAAAAATTGTAACGGCAAGTTACGGAATTATATAGTCAGTACCGTTGACGTTTTACCAGATGATTTTAGATAATTTATTTTTAAAACGGTGTAGAAAAACAGAGTTGCCACCTAAAATTTACAAATATTTTTGACAGCCATCAATTCTGCATTGTATAGTAGTAACCATCTATATTATCAACGCCTGCTACCCGGCATATACATTTTAGCCTCCAATATTTCCTTCCCTTTTGCGGAATGCGTATTTTTGCAGGAAATTTGTTAGAAATGTCAAGATTTTATCCTCTTATAATAAAAGATATAAAACGTGAAACCCCACACGCGGTTTCCATAGCCTTTGCCGTACCGGAAAGCCTCCGCGAGGCATATACCTTTACAGCAGGGCAGTATATAAATATTAAAACCCAGTACCAAGGAGAGGAAGTGCGCAAGGCATATTCCATTTGTTCAGCTCCGGGCAGCGGCGAGTTGCGGGTAGCCATTAAGGCAGTTAAGAACGGCGGTTTTTCGGCATTTGCCAATGAAAGCCTCGCCGTAGGCGATACCATGGAAGTAGGCGTGCCCGAAGGTAATTTTACCTTTGAGCCCAGGCCCGAGCGCCAGCGCAGCTATGCTGCTTTTGCTGCCGGCAGCGGCATTACGCCGGTAATGGCCATCATCCATTCGGTTTTAATAAACGAACCCAAAAGCTCGTTTGTGCTGGTATACGGAAACAAAACGCCCGAGGAAACTATTTTCCACGACCAGCTGCACGAACTCCAGGAAAAATACCTGGGGCGCTTTTTTGTACAGTTTGTTTACAGCAAGGCACATGCCGAAGGGGCGCTCTTTGGACGTGTAGACCGTGCAGCCGTTAACTATGTGCTTAAAAACAAGCACAAGGAAAAGGAATTTGCCAAATTTTACCTGTGTGGGCCGGAGGAAATGATACTACTGGTAAACGAGGTGCTTAAGGAAAGCAATGTGCCCGATAAGAGCATTAAATTTGAACTGTTCTCTACCCCTATTGCCGAAAAAACAATTGAAGCCGACCTTAGCGGCCAGACCAGGGTAACGGTGCTGGTAGATGATGAGGAAACCACCTTTTTAATGCCGAAGGAAATTACGTTGCTTGACGCGGCCCTTAAACAGGGTGTAGATGCCCCTTACTCCTGCCAGGGCGGTATATGCAGCAGCTGTATGGCCCGTATTAAAAACGGCAGTGCCGAAATGAAAAAGAACGCCATACTTACCGATGGTGAAATAGCAGAAGGCCTGATACTTACCTGCCAGGCACACCCTACATCAGCCGAGATATATATTGATTTTGATGATGTGTAATTGAGTCGAAAGTTGTAAAGTTGTAAAGTCTTAAAGCCCGGGATCGGATATGACATTCCTGGAATACAAATAGAAAACCCGTAGAACGATTATGTTCTACGGGTTTTCTATTTGTTTTACTTTTTTACGGCGCCACTTCTTTCGACTTTAAGACTTTAGACCTTCGGCTAAAAGGCTTTCGACTTTAGAAATTACCATTTGCGGTGTAATAGTATGCATAGCATCCTCATAACCCGGCACGTTTTTATTGCCGTATACAGATGTAGGCAGAAGGGGGTATTGGCCCCTGTCCGCAGTAAGCGAGTTACTTAGCGGCTGGTTAAATGGCGCGAAACCGGCATACGGGTGCGTGGCGCCCCACAGTGAAATTACCTTAACCCCATACATGGCTGCAAGGTGGCCGTTCCCGCTGTCCATACTCAGCATTACATCAAGGTTGCTTATTATTTGCAATTCCTGTTTCATGGAGAGTTTATTGCCTGCTGCCACCAGTACATTGGGCATGCCTTCGGCAAACTTCTTAAGTTGGTGCTCCTCGTCCCTACCCCCGCCAAAAAGGAATATCTTAGTGCCGGGCCGTATTGCGAGGCCGCTAATAACCTCCTGCATCAGTTCTCTTGGGTACACTTTGCTGCGGTGTTGCGCAAAAGGCGCTATGCCTATCCACATTTCGTTATGATGGCCTGTGTAAGCAAGCACATCTTCAGAAAGCGTAAGCGCGGGGCGTATAGCCCTGGCATCAAGTGTTACGGGAAAGCCCAGTTGTGCCACTGTAATGGCATGACGCTCTATTACTGCCGGTATGGGCTCAAAACGCTTATTTTTTTCTGCGGTTAACGCCTTACGGGCTTCGCGCATCTTATCTGTAGTAGCGGTTTTTTTACCCCTGCGTTTAAACAGGAATGTTATTACTTTACTGCGCAGCACATTGTGCAGGTCGGCCACGGCATATACATGCAGCCCACGCAGCTCCCTATACAAGCGCCAAAGCCCCATAAGGCCCTTGTGCTGCTTATCAAAGTTAGTTTCGTACACCGCTACATTAGGCATACCTTCAAAAAAACTTTTAAAGGAAGCCCGTGTCACTACGGTAATTTTCAGGTCGGGGTATTGTGCTGCCAGTGCGCTGACTAAAGGTACAGTCATAGCAACATCGCCCATAGCAGAAAACCTGAGTAACAGCAGGTGTTTTCTGGTGCCTTTCTTTTTGGTGTGTGGCATTATGTGTTGGTTTTTGCCTGTTGTTTCATCCTGGGGGACTACAACAAAAAAATCCTGCCGTGGTTAAAAGCAGGATTTCTAATTTCTTACTTTTTTGTCTGGTACAACACCGGGTTTAATTCCTCGTCGTTATACATTTTCATTTGCTTATACACCTTCATGTATTTGTTGCCGCTTTCTATATCGGCAAGCAGGTCGTCTATTGCGGTACTAAGGTCTTTTTTCTGTTCCAGCAATACATTTAATTTTTCCTGGCATTTGGCACGGTGCTCCGGCGATGCGTCTTCGCGCGTAGCTTCCTCTGCCATGTGGTAAATTTTAAGCGCCAGTATGCTCAGGCGGTCTATGGCCCAGGCAGGGCTCTCTGAGTTTATTTTTGCCTCAGCCTTAGGTTGTATCTCTTTATACTGCTCAAGGAAATAGCTGTCTATATATTCTACCATATCAGTACGCACCTGGTTGCTGGCATCTATCTTGCGTTTCAGGTCGAGCGCGGCTACAGGGTCTATGTTTGGGTCGCGCACTATGTCTTCATAATGCCACTGCACGGTATCTACCCAGTTTTTGGCATATAAAAGGTGTTCTATTTTATCTTTACGGAACGGGTTATTTATAGGCTGGGCAATATCGTCGTACTGGTGATAGTCTTTAATACTCTGCTCAAAAACAGGGAATGCAATGCTTGAAAACATGTTTAAATTTTTTTACAAATATAGTTTTAATACTTTTATCTTACCAAAACAAAATTTATCGCTATGATTGTCCATAATTTATATAAAGATAACAGCATCCTCAACCACTTTGTATCGCAGCTGCGCGACGTAACCCTACAACGCGACAGCATGCGTTTCCGTAAAAATATTCACCGCATAGGCGAGGTACTTGCATACGAAATAAGTAAAACGCTACCCTTTACACCCCAAACCGTTGCTACGCCACTGGGTATAAAAGAAACTACTAAGCTGGCAGACGGCATAGTAGTATGTTCTGTGCTGCGTGCCGGGTTGGCGCTGCATGAGGGTCTTATCTCTTTTTTTGATGATGCTGAGAATGCGTTTATATCCGCGTTTCGCAACCATCCTAACAATGATGACTACTTTGAAATTGTGATGGAATACAAAGCGGCGCCATCGCTAACCGGGAAAACGGTAATTATTGCCGACCCTATGCTGGCCACCGGGATGTCGCTTGTAGCGGCCTGTGATAAATTACTTGAAAACGAAACCCCAAAAGACGTACACTTAGCGGTGGTAATCGCCGCGCCCGAAGGCATTGCTTACCTTGAGGAACACCTGCCGGATAACTTCCATCTCTGGATAGCGGACACTGACAGCCACCTGAACGAGAAAAAATATATAGTGCCCGGCCTGGGCGATGCCGGTGATTTAGCGTATGGTGTAAAGTTGTAGCATCTAAAAATATTTTTGTATATTTGTTATTATCACTATACCATGGATTTGGCAGCACGGAAATATCATTTTATTCAGGAGTTAGCAAATGCCGATGAAAATTTGCTGGATAAACTTGAGAGCCTGTTAAGGTTGTATAAAAAACAAACGGATTGGGCCGATGAGTTGAGCGATGAAGAACTTGCTGAAATTGATGAAGGTATTGCTGATATAGAAAACGGCAATGTTTTTGAACATGAAGAAGTGATGAAACTTTTTGACAAATGGCGCTAAAAATTATTTGGTCGGCCAAAGCAAAAAGCGGATTATCAAAGGTTATTGAGTATCTTCAAAAAGAATGGACGCAAAGAGAAATAACTAATCTTGAAGAGAATATAACATCCACATTATCTGCAATCTCATCTAATCCTGAAATTTTTCCGAAATCATCCGTCAAGTCATCGTATAGAGCACTTGTGGATAAAAACAATTATCTGATATATAATATAGATTTGAAGAAATCATGTATTAACATAATTAACTTCAGGGGAACAAAACAGAACCCGAAGTATTAGTTACAACTGCAGCAAAAATATCCAAAAATCGCTTTAACAACTAAAAACCCCTGATTGTTGTGCATCAGGGGTTGCTTTAAAACAGGCAAAATAGATAGGAAAACCTGTTTTAAAATATAAATAGGCGCTAAAAAGTCTGCGGTAGTGTTTATTTGGATTTCTTAGCAGGGTCGGCTTTTTTAGGCACGGTACTTTCTTCTTTTGTAGTAGCCTCAGTTTTTGTGGTAGACTGGGTAGGTACAGTGGTAGACGTGGCCGTACTATCAGAGGCCGGCCTTGTTGTAGTAGTAGTTTGTGTTTTGGTTTTCGATTCTTTTTTTACGGGTTCCTGAGCTGTGGCCAGTAAACCTGTTAGCAGTAGTGCACTTAAAAATAAATTTTTCATAATCTCGGTTTTTTATATGTCTTGTTTTTTATTACGTTTTGTGAAAAGTATAAAACAAGATTGATGCCAACGGAAGATTGAAAGATTCAACTATTGAAAGATTTAAATAGTAAAGCACTTTAAATCATAGTTTTAAATCCTAGAAATTGTTTTGGCACAAACATTTGTTACGTGCACCAAAACCTGTTGCTTGTGTAGAAAGCTGGGGAATATTGTTGCCTAAAAATTGGGGAAGCGGGGTTTTATGAGATAATATCCGAGTGAAGCTGCTCCCTCTCCTTTGGAGAGGGTTGGGGAGAGGCCTGCCGCTGACCACTGATCACTAAAACTAAGGTGCTATAAGCTTAAAGCCCACGCGCGGTATATTTTCTATACGGATGCTCTCATCATCCCTGAAAATTTTGCGCAGCCTCGAGATAAATACATCCATACTGCGGCCCATGAAGTAGTCATCGGTACCCCAAAGGGCAGTAAGTATTTTTTCGCGCTTTAAAACGATGTTCTTGTTATCTATAAAGAGTTTCAGCAGGGCGCTTTCCCTCTCGGTAAGCTGTATGGTCTCGCCGTTTCTTTCAAGGGCATAATTATCGGGGTCAAAGCTAAAAGAGCCTACAGGGCACACGCGGCTTAAGGTAGTAGTGCGTTTCTGGCTGCGCTGTAAAAACACCTCTATCTTTAAAATCAACTCCTCAATGCTATAGGGTTTCACCAGGTAATCGTCAGCACCCAGTTTAAGCCCTTTTATACGGTCTTCCTTAAGCGTTTTTGCCGAAAGGAATATAATGGGCACCTCAACATCCAGTTCACGTATAGCGGCTGCCAGTTCAAAGCCGTCCATTTCGGGCAGCATGACGTCAAGGATACACAGGTCATAGGGGCCTTTCTTAAAAGCATCAAAAGCCTCCTTGCCATTGGTAAAATGTATCACGTCATAATGCTGCTCCAGGTTATCAGAGGTTAGGAACGCCAGTGTGCTGTCGTCTTCTACGTAAAGTATCTTTTTTTTCATGCAAAGCTGCTTTTTGGTATCACTATGCTTACGGTAAGTCCGGGCTTGCCGGTATTGTTTTTCAGGGTTATTTTCCACCCGTGAAGTTCACAAATCTTTTTCACATAAAAAAGCCCTATGCCAAATCCCTCTATATCGGTTTTGTTTTCGCGGGGAACACGGTAAAAACGGTCAAACACAAAATCAATATGTTCCGGCGGTATGCCCGGGCCATTATCGGCTATTTCTACCAACACACCTTTGGGCTGCGGGGTAACGCTTATGACTACCTCAGGGTTTGCCGGGCCGTACTTAATGGCGTTTTCTACCACGTTGAATAAGATATTATATACATGGAATTCATCGGCCAGTATAGTGTATTTATTATCAGGGGCGTTAAGGGTAATGTGTGCCTTTTCAAATTTTATCGAGGCGTTTTCCTTTATCAGTTCCAGGGTATCAGTAAGCCCAAAGGGTATTTTTTGGAGCCTCCCTATGCCACTGTCATTTTTAGCTACCGAAAGGATGCGCTCTACATGCTGGTTAAGCTTGTTGCCCTGTTCTACTATTATTTTCAGGTAACGGTTCAGCTTGGGGTTATCTTCTATCTCCGGCTGTTTTGCAGCATAGTTTCCCGCGATAAGTATTGACGATAATGGTGTTTTAAACTCATGCGTCATGTTATTTATAAAGTCTTTTTGCAGCTCGGTATAGCGCTTTTGCTTAAGCAGCAGGAACACCGAATATACATATATTACCAGCACCAGGAACAGCACACCGGTATATATCCAGTACTGGCCCAGGGAGTTCAGGTAGCTGTGTGTCATCTTTGGGAAACGCACCGCAAAGTAGTACACCAGGCCGGGACGTTTGGTAAAGCAGTTTACACACTTCATGCTCTGGTTTTCTACCGTCTGGCCTTCCATGTTAATATATTCACCATACACCATGGCATCGCCGGAGCAGTCGTATATGGCATATTCATAATCCAGGTCGAGCTTGGCCTTTATAAACTCATTTTTAAGATAGTACTCTAATATTGAAGCCTCAAAAACATCGTTTACATTAACTACATAGTAATCGTCGCTAACCTTTTTAATGGGGCTGTCTACCGGGGCCTCGGTGCTGTTGTCAAGGTAAATTTTAGTAACCACATCCTGAAGGGCAAAGTGAATTTTTTCGGCTACTTCCTTTCGCTCAAATTTATAGGCTTCACTAAGCATTACCAGCTGCATGGTAATAACTCCCACAATGCCCACAAGGCCTATAAAAACAATTATGTTGAGTGTGTTGAATTTCAATTCCTTACTAAATTTGGTATACAAATATGTGCCTGAAAAGGCATAAATATACTATAGAACCAAGCCTTTAACAGTTAGTTAACAAGCCTTTGAAAGCAGTTAACAAAGTTACACATACTTATGGTTATTTTTGTAATGTTGTATTTACATAGTCTACGGTATAAAATAAACTATAGAAGCGCGTTCGTTAAAGTTTTAATTTTTTGGAACAATATTTGTTTATTTGCAAACACAATGAGTATTACAATTTTACCAGACGCTATTAACAACTCATTAACAAGAGTTTGAAAGCGGTTAACAAAAGCGTACACAGAAGGTGATATATTTGTGATATCAAAATATTTTAACGTAAAAAAAAATTTATTAACTAAATAGTAATTAAGTAATTATGAAAAACCTTAAACTAACTTTATTTACTGCTGTAGGCGCCCTTATGCTTTCTGCAACGGTACATGCCCAGGAAGCTGCGAAACCGGCTACTGAGGTTAAAGAACAAAAACCTACAGGCCTTACCTTTAAAGAAGATTCTTTTAACTTTGGCGATATAGAAAAAGGAAAGCCTGCTACACACGAGTTTACGTTTAAAAACACGTCTGACCAAACGATACTTATCACTAACGTAAAAGCGTCTTGCGGCTGTACTACACCAAGCTGGACAAAAACCCCTATTAAACCGGGAGAGTCTGGTAATGTAACCGCTACCTATAACGCCGCACACCCCGGCGCGTTTACTAAAACAGTTACCGTTACCACTAACGACACAGACCAGAATAAAATACTAAGCATTAAAGGTAAAGTAATAGGTGAAGAAACTCCTGCACCGGCACCGGCAACTACTACTAATGTAGCCGCTGCACCTGTTAAAACACAGCCAGCAGTTGCTACACCGGGTGTGCAACTACATACTGTAGCCGAAGGAGAAACACTTTCGCTAATTGCTAAAAAATATTATGGCGATATCCATAAGTATGATGTAATTTATAACGCTAACAAAGGTGCGATTCCTGCTTCAAAAGTTATCCGTACCGGCCAGGTTATAAAAATACCTTCTGCTAAATAAGCCATAGGTAAAATACTATACTAAAGAGCCGTCACGATTGTGGCGGCTTTTTTTGTGCTTAACCGTGTGTTTTGAATAAATTTGTACACAGTTTCACAATAAAATGCAGCAGGCTTATATAAAAACACCATTAGGTACGGCACTTATTGAGGGCGACGAATATGGCATTTCTAAAATCAGTATGCTAGACGGCGATGTGCCGGTATCTGATGCCGTACCGGAAATTTTGTACCCGGCCGCACGCGAGCTTACTGAGTATTTTGAAGGCAGGCGCCGCAATTTTACATTCACAATGAATCCGCATGGTACTGATTTCCAAAAAAAAGTATGGCAGGCCCTGCTGCAAATACCGTTTGGCTCTACCACCTCGTACCAGGAATTATCTATAAAGCTGGGCGATGTAAAAGCCATCCGTGCCGTAGCCTCTGCCAATGGCAAAAATCCGCTTTGGATTGTGGTGCCCTGCCACCGTGTTATAGGGTCAGATGGGTCGCTTACCGGCTATGCGGGCGGCCTGTGGCGTAAAAAGTGGCTGCTGGAGCATGAAACCCCGCCGGTGCAGCAAAGCCTTTTTTAGGCCTTTCCGAAGCCCCTCACCTATGTTAGGTTACTTTCCGGAAGCCCCTATCATATCCCAGCCCTCTCCGAAAGAGAGGGAGCAGCTTCACTCTGATGTTTTGATTACCGATTAGCAGTGGTTTATAGCATTCGTTACCGAACTGTACCCGTACGTTGAAGCCCCTCTCCGAAGGAGAAGGGTCGGCGGAGAGGAAAAAAACTGACAAATATCAGCGCTACTCTTACCATAAAGCCGTAATTTTATTTCATGGATGTTTCCATCCGCGATAATTTAAAATTTAAAAATATGCCTACTACTAAGCCTTTCAACCTTAATAAATGGATTGATGAAAACCGCCACCTGCTAAAGCCGCCCGTGGGGAATAAGAACATCTACCCGCTGTCTGAAGATTATATTGTTATGGTAGTAGCCGGCCCCAATGCCCGTAAAGACTACCACTATAACGAAACCGAAGAGCTTTTTTACCAGCTGGAAGGCAACATAAAGGTTATAGTGCAGGAAAATGGCGAACGCAAAGAAATGGAACTCAGTGCCGGCGATATGTACCTGCACCCCGCCCGCACCCCGCACAGCCCCGTGCGCAGCGAAGGCTCTATTGGGTTGGTAATAGAGCGGGTGCGTGCCGGCCGCGGCTTTACCGATGGCCTGCTGTGGTTTTGCGAAAACTGCAACCACAAGCTGTATGAGGTATTTTTTGAGCTGCACGATATTGAAAAGGACTTTTTGCCGCACTTTAAGCATTTTTATAATTCTGAGGCGTTGCGCACCTGCGACTGCTGCGGGCATGTATTGCCTGTGGATGAGCGGTATGTGGAGCGGGGGTAAAATTAAAAACGATTAAAACTTAAATTTAGTAACTTGGCCTTTCAACCATCTAACTAATTATACAATGAAAGGTCAATTATTAAAAGTTAAAACTCTGCTTCTTTTTATAGTCAATATTTTATTAAATCCTGTGGTATATGCCCAAAAATTAAATGTTGATAACGTAACGTCCGAACGCTTAGCAGAAAAATTTATACATCGTATTGATAAGGATTATGAGTCTTTCAAAATACGGAAAATAGCATCCTTTACTAATTACCACAGAGAAACTAAAAAGTCATGTAAATACATTGCCGATTCCTTAGGTATTACTGAATCATTTTATAAGGCTGATTTTGACAGAAATGGTTTGACCGATCTTTTAGTCACAGGAGAATTTGGTGATTTCGCCGTTTTAGTAGCGCTTAATCAAGGGAAAAATTCATTCAAGATTAAGCAACTTACCAGGCGGAGCTTTCAGGATTGTGTGTTCCCGAAAATTTTAAATGACAGCGTCATCCGCTATTATTATTTAAGCGAAAACTATGGATTAGATAAAGAGGAAGCTGGATTATTATTTAAAGACCTCATTTTAAAATTCAATGATTTTGTTGAGTTTAATCCGTCACCTAAAAAACATGATATTGAAAAAATTGAATACCAAACCTCAATGTGCTATGGCATTTGTCCAAAATTCTATATCAAGATAAATAAAAACCGGGCTGCTATATTTAAGGCTGAAAAATATAATGTTGAGAACTGGAAATCAAAACCATCAAAATCCATCAGCGGAACTTTTAGCGGAGAAATCGATGAAAAATCATTTTCTGATATAGTTAGCCTGCTTGACTATATAGATTTCCCTAACTTAAAAGACAGCTATTCAGTAAACTGGACTGATGATCAAACCTGTACCTTAAAAGTAACCTATAACAACGGGACGGTTAAAGAAATAAAAGATTACGGGCTAGTAGGTACCTCTGGTTTAAACCGGTTATATCAACTGTTTTTTGAATTGCGGTTTAATCAGAAATGGAATGAAGATTAATGAATATTTCATTAAAAATGGCTATTGTATTTAAAAATCCTCAAAGCCGGCTATCTTCCGGCGTCACAATTGTTTATCTTTGCAAAAAATTTGTTCCACCCATGGACGACTACCGACAGAAAATACAAGTAATAACCTTTCAGGGATAGTATAACCATGGCTTTTCCCTGTAGCTAAACATTTGAGGGAAAAGTAATTATGGTAACCTTTTACACCAAAGACAACTGCGGCCTTACCACAGCAAAATCGGCAAACGATGCCACCTGGATAAGCGCCCTTAAACCCACCGAGGCCGATAAACACTACCTTATTAGCGAGCTGGGCATACCCGAGGCTTTTTATAACGATATTGAAGATATAGACGAGCGCCCCCGCATAGAGTTTGAAGACGGGTGGTGCCTTATCATACTGCGGATGCCCCTGAAGCACAACGACCCCCGCCTGCCCTATACCACAGCGCCGCTGGGCGTAGTATTTAAAGGTGACACGTTTGTGTCGATATGCTTTGAGCAAAACGATATGATAAGCGATTTCATTACCTATTCGCAAAAAAAGAGCATCCGGCCCGAAGGCCATTTTGACCTCGTGCTGCGCCTGCTGATATCGTCGAGCATCTGGTTCCAGAAGTACCTGAAACAGGTTAACCAGCTCATAAAGAGCGCCGAAGACAACCTCGAGAAGTCCATCCGGAATGAAGACCTGCAACAACTCCTGCAAATAGAAAAATGCCTGGTATATTTTATAACGTCCATCAAGGGTAACGAGATGCTGTTTTACCGCATCCGCAACCTTAAAGGCTACCGCGACACTTTTGACCCGGACCTGATTGAAGATGTAGAAATAGAGCTGCGCCAGGCCCAGGACACGACCAATATATACAGCGACATCCTTACCGGCACCATGGATGCCTACGCCAGCGTGATTTCTAACAACCTTAATGTCATCATGAAACGGCTTACATCTATTTCAATAATATTGATGATACCCACGCTTATTGCCAGTTTTTACGGCATGAACGTACCAAACAGCCTGCAAAATAATAACTACGGGCTATGGATTATCGCATTGGTGTCATTTTTAATATCGTTAATAGGGGTATTAATGTTTAAGAAAAAAAATCTATTTTAAGAAATACTGTTGCGGATGCCCCCAATTTTTTTCTGCCGGATTATTTTGGGCATCCGCAAATTTTTTTATTCCCTCCTTGCCAACCCAAAAATTTGTTCTGCAAAATTACGCCAATACAGCAGGTGGAGTACTGAAGGCATTCGTTCAGTAAAATAATATTGTACAGTTTTTTAATCGATTGTGGAATATAAAAATTAACTGACTGAAAAGCAACTACTTAATTTTTGGCGTTTTTCACCGTTTTCTTCAACAAAGTGGAAAGAGAGACTACCCAATGTGGAACACTCCAGGTTAAAAAAAAAGTTATCAACAGTTGCCGGTTTACTGCAAACTGCGACTGCAAAAACTGAGCACTATTTCTTATGGATAAGCCGCGTTAGTTTTATGCTTAAATCTGTAAGTATAATCTTAGCATTGCCATTCCGCTCTATGTGGTACAGGGCATCGCTAAGCTCTTTAAAAATGTCGTTAATGTTGTTGCCGTTTACAAAAGGGGCAAAATTTTCCAGCTTAAATTTATCAACCGCGGGCTCCATAAACACAAGTGGCTTAGCGTTATAGTTAAGCAGCAGCGCCTGCCGGAACATATCGATACAAAACGTAAGGAACTGTTTTTGCGCCTCACGGCCTATGCCGGCTATCTGTTCGCTCCAGCTAATAAGGTCGTGTATGGCCGCAGCGTTGCCCTTAGCTCTAAAGGCGGCACGCACCCATTGCGCAAACCACTCTTCAAACGGCAGGCCGTCGTCGGTTTTGTGCAGTAAATGCAGGGCTTTATTGTAGTTGCCCTGTGCCTGGTGGGCAAGCTTCATCGCGGTATTCGGGTCGATATTTTCCCTGGAAACCAGTGCGTTAGCAATTACCTGCTCGGGCAGGCCGTTAAAGTGCAGCACCTGGCAGCGGCTCAGTATGGTTTGCAGTATATCATCCTCACTTTCAGCGATTAGCAGGAACACCGTTTTTTGTGGCGGCTCTTCCAGCAGCTTCAGGAGCTTGTTTGCCGTGGCAGTATTCATGCGGTCGGCCATCCAAATGATCATCACCTTATAGCCGCCCTCATACGCTTTGAGCGACAGCGACTTAACAATCTCTGTAGCTTCGTCAACGCCTATCTGCCCCTGCTTGTTTGCAATATCAATTTTCTTGTACCAGTCAAACAGGCTGCCGTAAGGCGTTTGGGCCACAAACTCGCGCCATTGCTTTAAGAAGTTGGCGCTCACTGGGTGGCTTTTTACCTCGCCGTTAGCTGCCACCGGAAACACAAAGTGCAAATCAGGGTGCGACAGGTTTTGGAACTTAAGGTTACAGGCCGCGTTGCCGCCCTCGTTTTCGCCGCCGGTATTTGCACATAAAATATATTGCGCATAGGCTATGGCCAATGGCAAAGTACCTGATCCTTCGGGGCCTATAAACAGCTGGGCGTGAGGTATACGGCCACTCGTGGCGCTGGCGGCCAGGTGGTTCTTGATGTGTATTTGCCCTAAGATTTCTGAAAAAAGCATGGGGCAAAGATAAAGAAAGTTGCTTAGGTGCTGAGTTGCTAAGAGACTTAGTTTTTCATTCCATATCCAGAATAACAGATAAGTTTTCTTTCACGCTATCTACCAGATTTAGAGGTAGCGCGCCAATCTTTTTTATCAGGCGTTTGTTATCTATCGCACGCAATTGATCTAACATTATATCACAATTTTCTAAAAGATTTCCTGTGCCTTTTTTTAAATGTATCCTCAATATTTCTGATTCTTTCTGAACATTAGTGGTTATTGGGCATATAATTGTTGATGGATGCGAAATGTGGTTGAGTATATTTGTCTGAATAACTACTACAGGTCTCGTTTTTCCAGGCTCGGTACCCACCCTTGGATTTAAGTCGGCTAACCAAATCTCATATTGATTAATCTGCATAATCAATATTTTCAAATTCAGACAATATTTTAATAGACTCCTGCCTCACAAGAAGTGATTCCCGTTGAAGCTTTTCTTCCAGTAATTTACGCTTCTGAATTTTATTATAATAATCTAAAGCTTCATTTATATACCTGTTTCTGGTAGTTTTAATGTTTATGAGGATTTTTTCCGTTTCACCGAAAATAGAATCATCAATTTTTAGAGATACTGTTTTCATAGCTAAATTGTTTACTCAAAAGTATATCTTTTTTTTATATTAAAAAAGTGTATTTTTTAACGAATGCAATTATTTGCGTTATCCTGTATAAAAAAATCTATATCCTCTCGCAACCGTTTTCGCCTTTCTCCGCCCTACCCATCTCATTACAAAAAACTACCGCCTTGTGCAGGATTTTAAAATTTAACACTTAAATAATCAGCTGTAAAACAATTAATTGCTATCATTGTAACCCGCTTCAAAAAAAGATATTTATATAATTATTAACAGAAAAAACTATATTTGCCTTTCACCAAAACGTAAATAAACATATACCCTTTATGAAAACCCTTTCAGACATCGATTTTAAAGACAAAAAAGCTGTAATCCGTGTTGACTTTAATGTACCTCTTGATGAGCACTTTAACGTAACTGACGATAACCGTATTACCGCTGCTAAACCTACAATTGATAAGATACTGAAAGACGGCGGAAGCGCTATTCTTATGAGCCACCTGGGCCGCCCGAAAGGCAAAGAGGAAAAGTATTCGCTTAAACACATCCTTGCCAAGGTAAGCGAGGTGCTGGGTGTAGCAGTTAAGTTTGCCGAAGACTGCATAGGCGACGTTGCCGAAAAAGCGGCGGCCGACCTTAAGCCGGGTGAAGTGTTACTTTTAGAGAACCTTCGTTTTTACAGCGAAGAAGAAGCGGGTGACAAAGAATTTGCGGGCAAGCTTGCAAAACTGGGCGATGTATATGTAAACGATGCCTTTGGTACCGCGCACCGTGCACACGCTTCTACCACCATTATTGCTGAATTTTTCCCGGAGGCTAAGGTTTTCGGCGCGCTGCTTGCTAAAGAGATAGAAAGTTTAGACAAGGTGCTAAAAAACAGCGAGAAGCCGGTTACTGCCATATTGGGCGGTAGTAAAGTTTCTACAAAAATTACCGTTATAGAGAACATCCTTACTAAAATAGACCACCTTATCGTAGGCGGCGGTATGACCTACACCTTCATTAAAGCCCTGGGCGGTAACGTGGGCGACTCTATCTGCGAGCTTGATAAGCTTGACCTCGCGCTTGAAATACTTGAAAAAGCCAAAGCCAATAACGTACAGGTACACATACCGGTAGACGTGGTTGCCGCAGATGACTTTAGCAACAATGCCAATACTAAAGTTGTTGACGTAAATGATATTCCTGACGGATGGCAGGGTCTTGACGCGGGTCCTAAAACCCTTGAGAACTTTAAGAAAGTAATACTGGAAAGTAAAACAATACTTTGGAACGGCCCGATAGGCGTGTTCGAGATGGAAAAATTTGCCAATGGTACCATTACCCTTGGCGAGTTTATAGCTGAGGCTACTGCAAACGGCGCGTTCTCACTTGTGGGCGGCGGCGACTCGGTAGCGGCGGTTAAACAATTTGGCCTTGAGCCAAAAATGAGTTATGTATCTACAGGTGGCGGCGCCATGCTGGAGATGCTTGAAGGGAAAACACTTCCCGGCATTGCTGCTATTTTAGACTAAGCAGTGTTAAAGGTTGCAATATAAATTAAAAGTTAAAGTTATACTCTACATTGTTGCTTTGCAATACGTTGTATTTAACTTACCATAAGGTTAATTATGAATAAAAAAAGAACATTGTTTTTTGCGTTATCGCTACTGTCTATGGGTGCTTTTGCCCAGGAACTGGCATTAACATCAGATGTACCACAGCCCATTGTAAAACTATCGTACCTTGATTCAGTCAAGTCTACGTTTGTTCGTAACCAGGATATGGCCCGTATCGACAGCCTCTGGATGAACGAACTTACAAACGAAGACCTTTTTGCAGACATGCAGGCCGACCTCAAAACCATCGACCCTGATGTAGAGGTAGACTACAACCTGTCTACAACGGTATTAAAACAAAGGCTTGCGGCACTTGATGCAAAATCTCCCTTTAATATTGAATACAGTAAAGGCCTGGAGAACATTATAAAGTCGTTCCTTAAAAACCGCCACAACAGCTACGAGAGGCTAATGGCGATAAGCGAGTATTACTTCCCGATGTTTGAAGAGCGCCTTGCACAATATAACGTTCCGCTTGAGCTTAAGTACCTTGCCATTATAGAGAGTGCACTAAATCCGAGGGCTAAAAGCCCGGTAGGCGCTTCAGGCCTATGGCAATTTATGTACCCTACAGGGAAGCAGTATAACCTGAATGTAGACAGTTATGTAGACGAGCGCTTAGACCCGCTTAAAGCCACCGAAGCAGCCTGCCAGTACCTTAGCAGCCTATATAACATCTTTGGCGACTGGGACCTTGTTCTTGCCTCTTACAACGCAGGGCCGGGCAACGTAACCAAGGCCATCCGCCGTAGCGGAAGCTATAAAAACTACTGGAACATCCGTAAAAACCTGCCTAAGGAAACACAGGCGTATAACCCTACCTTCCTGGCTACCATGTACATATATGAGTATGCAAGGGAGCACGGTATTAATGGCAAAAGGGCTAAAACAACGTATTTTGAAACTGATACCATAATGGTAAAGCGCAAAATGTCGTTTAAGCAAATTGCCAGCCTGGTAGACGTACCGGTAAGCGAACTACAGTTCCTTAACCCTACCTATAAACTTGACGTGATACCCCATACCGAGGGTAAAGCGCATTTCCTGCGCCTGCCGAAGGATAAAGTTGCCTTGTTTGTAAGCAACGAAAATTCCATTTACGCTTACATAGACCATGAGGAAGCACAGCGCGAAAGGCCCTACTGGGTAAACGGAAGGGAAGAATCTGTAGCGGCATATACACCAAAACGCAGTAAAAACAGCAGGAATACAAAAACAACCTATAAAACGCACACCGTAAAAAGTGGCGATGCCCTGGGTTCTATTGCCGATAAGTATGGTGTAAGCCTGGCGGAGCTACGTAAATGGAACCGCATTAAAGGCAACATGATACACCCCGGCCAGAAACTTAAGATTCAAAAAACAATTACCGTTAAAGAAACCCTTGCTGTAGAGGAGCCGGAACAGGCTATCGCCGCTACGGTTGCTAAAGACTCTACCCCTGCTAAAAAAGTTGTGGTGCCTACAGGTAAAACAGCGCTGGCTGCAACAACTGCTAAAGATGCAGCCGACACTAACCCGCAGGTGGCTGCTAATGATGACAATCAGACCAATGATGGTGACGCCACAACGGCTACAGAGGCTAAAACCGGCATAGCTACCGTTAAAAAACGTGAAACAAGCTATGAAGAGGCTGCCCTGTATATTGTTCAGAAAGGTGATTCACTGTTCAGCATTGCCAGGCAGCACCCGGGCGTAACGGTCGAGAACCTCAAAACGTGGAACAAAATAAACGGCGAGAGCATAAAGCCGGGCATGAAACTGAAAATAGGCGATAACTAACGCCGGTAAACATATTTTTTATGAAAAGAGTGCAGCAAATAGTAGCCCTGGCTTTACTTATTAGCTGCACTTTTTCATGTAAAAAAGATACTGTAGCCAAAGCCGTAAGCGAAGGGAACCTCAATGAGGTAAATATCATAATGAGCGACGCGCTCTGGAACGGGCAGGTAGGCGACAGCCTCCGTAAAAAATTTGCCGCCCCGGTAGACGGCCTTACGCAGGAAGAGCCGCTTTTTACGCTAAACCAGTACCGTGGCCAGGCATTTGACGTAGACGGCGACATCAAAAAAGGCCGCAACATAATTTTTGTTGAAAAGGGAGACAGCATTAACCAGGGGTACAGGTACCGGCAGAACAACTATTGCACCCCTCAAAATGTATTTACCATTAGCGGTAAAAACACCCCCGAACTGCTCGAAGCCATCCGGATGTACAGCGACGAGATCATAAAGGCCATACACCTGGGCGAAATTGCAGTAAGCCAAAAACGGAATGTAGCTGAAGGCCTTATCGACTCTACCTTTTTTATGAAACGCTACGGCATAAAAATGCAGGTACCTGTAAGCTACAGATTTGCGTTAAAAAATGAAGTGTTTACCTGGCTTAAAAAAGAAATTCCGGGCGGCAATACAAGTGTGTTGCTCTATAAAGTGCCCTATACTACGCTGGAACGCAACAAGGAAATGCTAAACAACATCATTGCAATGCGCGACAGCATCGGAAGCCTGTACATACACGGCAGGGAGGCAGATACCTACATGATAACCGAGCAAGCCTATTCGCCCTCTATGTTTATGACCAGTTTTAAAGACCACGGCGCTTTTGAAACCCGCGGCAACTGGGAGATGAAGAATGATTTTATGGGAGGCCCGTTTATTAACTACGCCATTCGCGACGATAAGCACGGCAACTACCTGGTTATCGAAGGTTTTATATACAGCCCGTCATCACCTAAGCGCGACCTGATACTCGAACTGGAAAGCATTATACGATCGGCACAATTCAAATGAGCATTACATTCCAAATAAAGCGTTTTAACGCGCTTTCTACCGAAGAGTTATATCAATCCCTGCAATTGCGCGCAAATGTGTTTGTGGTGGAGCAAAATTGCATATACCCGGATATTGACGGAAAAGACGGCAAGGCACTACACCTCCTGGGGATTTTCAACGGCGAGGTGGTAGCATACGCCCGGCTATTCGCTCCGGGCTATTATTTTGATAATGCCTCAATAGGACGCGTAGTTGTATCAGCAGACTACCGCCACCGCAAGTGGGGCCACGAACTGATGTGTGCAGCCATAGCCGGAATACAGGAGCATTACGGAACTGATGCCATAACAATTTCGGCACAGGAATACCTGAAGAAATTTTATGAAAGACATGGGTTTGTACAGGAAGGGGCCGGCTATCTGGAAGACGATATCCCGCACATCAGGATGCATAAAGTCTAGTCTCAGGTTTACTTCGCCTGTTTACCCTCTCAGGTCACGTTTTTTTGATGACTGCAATAACACAATTTACTAGTGCAAATAACTGTATCAAGATAAAAAATAATACAAACAGTAGCATTACAAGAACTGAATTTATTGCATCTTCAAAAGCATAAGAGGAGTTTGTATAATAGCGTTCTGGTAAAAATACGGGAGGATACATTAGCCTGAGCAGGTAAATTAAAAAAGCTATACTACCCCAAACATGTAAATACACAGGCCACTTGTACAGCTTTCTCTTCAGAAAAACCGGAAGCAAATATGGCAATCCAATAACAAAATACAACATTGCTAAAAGCAGATAAGCATGGCTGTACCTAATAACGTAGTAGGCATCGTGAACGTTGATATCCAAAGTACTATCAGACGAGGAATAGCATAAAAGACTAACCAGGCATAAAACACTTATTGCCCACAAATACAGGTAAGGATGTTTCATATGCAGTTATAGTTGCGATATAAAGTATCGCCTTAAAACATCGAATTAATCCTGATGCTACCCTTAACCAAGCCCATAGCCCGCACGGCCGCGAGCGGGACTTCCTTAGGCGAGTGGGCCGGGTTTTCGCTTACCAGCCTTAAATGATCGGGCTCTTCGCTGCGGTGTATGTACTTTACGGTAATATATTCATCGCCGCCCAGGTCGAGGCCCAGCAGGTACATTTCGCCGTAAAAAATACTGTTCTTAATATCATCTATTATCTTGTACATCACGATGTCGCCACTGTTCAGGATGGGGCGCATACTGTCGCCCGTAACGTATACCGCGCCATCGCACTTAGGCAGGTGGGGCACTGATATATAATCTGCTGGTTTTGTGGAAGCAGCATTGCCAAACAAGGGTACAATACCTGCCACAGCCTCAAGATTATATAAGGGGATCCGCTGGTTTTCTATGATATTATCCGTACGCAGGCGGTATTGTTTTATACCTGTGTCGGCACTACCTTCTATAAACATCTCACCGTTTCCTGTAAGGAGCCAGTCCGGGTTAAGTTGCGGGAAATGTATGAGTATCTTTTCCAGCACATTACTCCCTATGCTTTTTTCATCTTTCACTGCTTTACTTATGGCGCCACGGCTTGCACCTATGGTATTTTCAAATGCGTAGTAGCTTATGCCTACCGCTTCTATAAATTCGCCTAATCGTGTAGAAACCATACAAGTATTTTTTACAAATATAAGAAAATAATCGCCGTGGTGATTTTAATAGGCAAAAAATTCCCACATAAGCAAAACTTCTGTATAACAAAGTTTTACTACATTTGAGCAACCAATAAACAAAAATAGCAAATGGAAACACCTTTACAAACCGCTATATTGCTGATACTTGCATTCTACGCGGTTACCTTTATACAAAGCGGTTACGATAAAATAATGGACTGGACCGGCAACGTAACCTGGCTAAAAAGCCACTTTGCGGCCACGCCAATTAAAAATATAGTTCCGGCAGCGGTAGTGCTTATCCTGGTTTTAGAAGTGCTTTCCGGGGCATTTTCGGTTATCGGTATGATAAAAATATGGATGGGCGAAAGCACACATTTTGCATATTATGCCAGTGTATTAAGTGGAATTACGCTACTGTTCCTACTGCTGGGCCAACGCCTGGCAAAGGATTATGACGGTGCCCGTACCATAGCCATTTACTTCGTGCCATGCGTATTGTTACTCAGCTGGCTTCAATAACCTAAACCTTACATGTCATGAAAAAACACCTTTGCATATTACTGCTCTCCTCATTTTCGGCTTTTGCACAACTGCCGGGTATTGCCTGGCAAAATACCTACGGCGGAACTGGTAGCGATGGCTTATTCTGTACCACCCAAACGGCTGATGGCGGCTACATTACATCCGGCACAGCCTATTCTGCAGATGGCGATATTACCCAGAATTTTGGCGAAAGCGACGGATGGGTGGCTAAACTGGATGAAACCGGGGCCATAGAATGGCAAAAAAGTTATGGCGGTAGCCTTAACGAACAGATATACAAAATTTTACAAACACCTGATGGTGGCTACATATTTGCAGGATATTCTGATTCTGTCGACGGCGAATTCTCTGCGGCGCACGGTACCGGGGATATATGGGTTGCCAAAATAGATGCCGCCGGAACCGTACAATGGCAGCAGCTATTGGGCGGTGGCTACTACGACTGGGCAAACGACATTACAATAGCGGCAGACGGCGGCTTTGTTGTCGCAGGCCACAGCCAGTTCCAGGATGGGGAATTTATACAGCAGAATGTGTTTATCGTGAAACTTGATACGCAGGGAGCCATCGTTTGGCAAAAATCGTATGGCGGGTCGCTGTCTGAAGTGGCATATGGCATAGAAAATACTACTGATGGCGGCTATATTATTGCGGGCGCTACCCAATCTAACGACGGCGATGTGACCGGTTTTCATTATACTGAAGAAGAAGGGCTTATAACCCTTGATGCCTGGATACTTAAGCTTGACGGCGATGGTAACCTGCAATGGCAAAAAGCACTGGGCGGCTACCAGGACGATATGGCCTTTACCATAAAGCAAACGGCTGATGGCGGCTATATAACTGCGGCGCAAACCACCTCTTACAATGGTGACGTTACCCAGGCTTATGGCAGCTATGATTACTGGATTGTAAAGCTTGATGCATCTGGTGCTATTACCTGGCAAAAATCATTGGGCGGCAATGGCTATGACGAAGCACACGGTGTTACAGAAACCGCCGATGGCTATATTGTGGGCGGTATGACATATTCCCTTACTGATGACGTTACCGCTAATTATGGCGGTGGCGACGTGTGGCTGGTAAAGCTTGGGCTTAGCGGTGCGATGGTTTGGGAGAAAAACTTTGGCGGTACCCTAACGGATTATGCTTATGATATTTATACCAATACCGAAGGAAATTTTATAGTAACCGGCTATACCCATTCTGCCGATATGGATGTTACCGATAATTATGGCAATGGCGATGGCTGGATTTTAAATATTGCCCCGGATGCATTAGGTTTAGTGCAAAATGTTTTTACGGAAAGCCTTTTATCTCCTAACCCCGCATCTGACACGATTTCCCTTTCGGGTATTGCTGTAAATTCTGTAAACTATACCATTACTGATATCTCTGGCCGTGCAGTAGCCACCGGAACAGTACAGGAAAGCATTGATGTAAAAAACCTTTCTGCCGGGATATACCTACTTACAACACCGGGCGGGCAAAGAAAAAAATTCATTAAAAAATAATTTACCCTGGGCTAACGGTTCCTGTCTAATTCCCCCTTATAAATTCGCAGCTCTCCATAGGTAAATGCATCGCCCACTTTTTCCTTAAGCGGGCCAAGGGCTTCACCCTCAAAACCTTCAAAAGCCTTAGCAAGTGCGGCTATTTTTTCTTCCGGAAGCAAATCGGTAATGGCTATTTTGCCCCGCTGCACCAGGCTGGCCAGGTGGCTTTGTATGGTGGTTTCGGTAAGTTTTCGGGCTTCGGCTATTTCTTTAATACTCATTTTCTGTTGCCATAACTCAAATGTTTCCAGTTGGGTAGACCCTTTTGGTTTCTTTTCCTTTTTAGGGGCATAACGGTCTTCATACACATCTTCGTCCTCTTCAACCAGGCTTACCGGGCTGTTTTTAAGTATGGCACGTATGGCATCTATCTTATCCGATTTATACGTTTGCATTTCAGGCGTAAGCAACGATTCCTTCGTGATATCCTGCCCGGCAGCCAGTACTTCGGCCAGTTTTTTGGCACGCAGCATTTTAAGCATCGCATTGGTTTGCAGTTCTTCCAAGGCGGCGAGCTCGTCATAAAAAGCCTTGGCACGCCTTAGTCGCCGTACTTCTTCTACCTTGGTATACAGGCTGGTAGCAATGTTATCCATCACCGGGAAAAAATAACCTACGGCTGCCACTACCCTTTCCTGTACAAAACCCCTGTCTACAGGATTAGTGCTAAACAGTTTATCCAGCTGGGCTGCAAATTTTGCCGCCGCGCCAAGCAGCGCGTGAATGCGGTCTTCCTGCTGGGCAGCCCACTGGCGGTGGGGTGTTTTTATAGCCTTTTCACCTTCCTGCAGGTAGCTCATTTTGTGCTGTTGCCATTGGTTAGCGAGGCGTACCCAGTTAAAACTCTCTTTAAGATAATTAGCCGCAAAGCGCAAGGTTTCCTGTTCGAGTGAGTCGGCCAGTTCCTCCTCTCCTGCCCTGCCCTCGGCATATTGCATTACATCTTCGTCATTATTAATGCCGTTCATACGCATTGGAGAAAGCAAAATAAGCCCTTCTAACGAGCGCAGACGGCTCAGGGCCACGTATGCCTGCCCCGGCATGAAAACCTGGCTTACATCAAGCACGGCTTTGTCAAACGTTAAGCCCTGGCTCTTGTGCACGGTTATGGCCCACGCCAAGCGCAGCGGATAGTGCACAAATGTACCCAGCACCTCTTCTTTTACCTCTTTGGTATTCGGGTCAACGGTATACTTGATATTCTCCCACTCATATTTTTCGACCTCAATGGTATAATTATCATCGGGAAAATGCACGCGGATTTCATCCTTTGTAAGCGATTCTATAATGCCAATTTTACCGTTAAAATAACGCTTCTCGGGCGAAAGGTCATTTTTTATGAACATTACCTGCGCACCTTTTTTCAGCTTAAGCGATTGTTCCACGGGATAAATCTTTTCCGGGAACTCGCCTACTATATCGGGCATATATATAAACCCTTTACCGGCAAGGTCTTCAAGCGCCCTGGCGTTCATGGTGTCGGCCTTGGCATTGTGCGTGGTAAGAGTTATATAGCCCGGATGGTCTTTAAGCTCAAACGCAGGGTTTACAAAATCGTTTAATATCTTAATATCAACATTGGTTATAACGTTGTTTCTAAGGTTATTAAGTACTCCTATAAAGCGTCCGTCGCTCTGGCGGTAAATTTTATCCAGTTCAATATACACGGGCGGACTTTCCTGTACCACATGGCTGTGAAAGAAAAACTTACCCTTATAGAAGTTACGCAGTACATCCCACTCTTCGTTACGCACCACGGGCGGAAGCTGCAAAAGGTCGCCTATGTACAGCACCTGCACACCACCAAAAGGCGTATTGCGCTGCCGGATACTGCGCAGCATATAATCGATGGCATCGAGCAGGTCGGCACGCAGCATGCTTACCTCGTCTATTACCAGCAACTCCATATTTTGTATGACGCCTTTCTTTTCGCCGCGCATGGTAAAATGCCTACGGAGCGAATTTTTGTTCTCAAACCGTACACTATCAGATACATATTCTTGCGAAGAAGTAGGTAAAAATCCTGCAAATGGCAACTGAAACATGCTGTGTATCGTAACTCCGCCCGCATTAAGCGCGGCAATACCCGTAGGGGCTACCACAACCACATTTTTATGTGTAGTGCGGATTATTTCCTTAAGCAGGGTAGTTTTACCCGTGCCTGCTTTACCGGTAAGGAATACGGAACGGTTAGTCTGGTTGATAAACCGCATGGCATACTCGGCGGTTGGAGAAAGTTGTTGCATGGTAGTGGCACTGTGAAAAAGTGCAATTTAAGAAAATAATCTTATGTTTATAAAATAAAAATACCCTTGTTTCCAAGGGCATTTTCATGATAATTCAATTAATTAATTATTCAGCTTCTTCCTTAGCGGGTTCTGTAGCTGCCGACTCCTCTTTTTTAGCAGATCCTTTAAACTTGTCGTTCAGCTGTTTAAGTATCTCTTTAGTAATGTCATAGCTGTCTTTTGCATACAATATGCTGGCCGCGTCGCCTGTACCATATACATAGTCATATCCTTTTTTCTTACCAAATTCTTTTATCAGCGTCTTCATCTGGCTAACTATGGTATCACGCTTTACGCCAAACTCTTTAGAAAATTCTTCTTGCATGGCTTGCTGCTTCACTTGCAAATCACGCTCTCGTTTTTGCAGGTCCTGGCCGCGGAGCTGCGCCCACTGCTCACCCTTAACCATTGCTTCTTTCTGGAAGCTGGCAGCATCAAGCTGTAGCTGGCGTGCTTCCTGTTGTAATTCCCTGCCCAGTTCCTCCTCTTTAACTTTCGCTTTTGCCTCAAGGTCTTTAAGCTCTTCTGATTCTTCAACAAGTTTTGCAGTGTCTACATAAGCCGTTTTAAATCCTTCTGGGGCTGCGGCTTCTTTATTACACGAAATCATTGCAAGGGCAGCACCCAGTATTAAAAGTGATTTTTTCATTTTCTGAAATTAGTTTGTTTTAAATATTTGGTAAAAATAGTAATTCCGCACAATGTACCAAAAATGCGGCATTTTTTTAATGATTTCTCAATATCAATTATATCTATTGGTTTAACGTTATCAATAACCAGGAACAATAAAAACCTGCTTTTTATTATGCATTCTATTACATTTTCTTTTTTTCGCCAATAAAAGCCATAGCCTTGACCCTAAAAGTCTCTTAAATCGCCTTATTTTGATTTTTAGCGTTTTTTATTACATAAATATGGGAAGAATACTCCATGTTTTTTCCTGCTTTGGTATTTGAAACCAATCCGCGCCAAAACCCGTTAAAAAAATTCATTTTCCCCGTTTTATATTTTTCAGACAAAAGGCTCACATAAAAACTGTCAAATTTCATCGGAAGTATATTCATCAATTCCATATCCTCCTCTGCAAAAAGTTTTTTGATAGCCATTTTACTAAAATGCCAAAGATGCCTGGGCACATCATAAGCGGCCCAATAACTGCCATAATATTTAGCATCATGTGAATTGAAATTTGGCACCGCAATAAACACAACACCATCTTCTTTTAATATGCGCTTAAGTTCTGCTATGTGGGTACGAACATCCGGCACATGTTCTAAAACATGCCACATAGTAATTACATCCTTACTATGTGAAGGCACATCTTGTATACTTCCCGTAAATGGAACGCTTTTTAATGATGCTATACCCCTTGCCTTCTCGCTGGGTTCTATCCCGGTAATGTTCCAGTGATGGTTTTTAGCCACTACAAGGAAATCGCCTGTTCCGGCACCAATATCCAGCAATTCGCCTTTCGATGGTTTAAAGCGCTGCACCAGGCTTATCTTGTCTCGAAGCGCTTTTTGCTTTACGGCATGGTATAGTTTCTCAAATAAGGAACGCTTTCCATCAGTATGTGATATGTAATCGTCGCTTTCATAATAACGCCCTAAGTTTTCCAGGGCCGGTTGAGGATGCGTTTTCAGTAGGTCGAAGTTTTCGTCGCGTAATAATTGGAACGTCTCCCCCGATACCGAATAGTCTTTTACCGTGAGGTACGTATTGTCTTCTTTAAAATCCATTATAGATTGTAGTATTCGTCTTTTAAACTTTTAAGGTAGGTGGTAGCTATTTTATTAAATAGTGACTTTTCGTCAAGGCAATCTTCATTAGCATCGGTTATCATCGAGAGGCCAATAAATTTTTCGGTTGAGCCTACTATGTTTTGGGTAGTTTCCTGTTGGGTAACCATAAACTGTCCCATGTCAAAATATTTTTGCAATTCATCACTGTCATATACAAATACCTTAAACCGGTAACCATCCACGGTTACCCAGTAGCTAACATCTACATATTGGCCCACGCCATATTTGTTGGCGGCAAACTGAACAAACGGTACCTTTTGAGGATTATTCTCAAAGATAAACGCTGTAAGCCCTTTCTCTTTGCCAAGTATTTGTTTTCCGTTTGACACCAATATATAATCTTGTATCTCTACCGTGTGGCGTGGTGTGCCGCAAGAAGTGAATAAAACAGTTGTTATAAATGCCAAAAACCCTTTTCTAAAAAGGGTTTTAAATTTCGTTTGTTCCACGTGAAACAACATTAGCGTCCCATGTGTATTAAAAGCACCGAAACATCAGACGGAGACACACCACTAATGCGTGATGCCTGCGAAATAGTTACAGGGCGTATTTTCTTCATCTTCTCACGGGCTTCGAAGGATAGCGACTTTATTTTGTCGTAATCAAAACTTTCAGGAATTTTTACATCCTCCAGCCTGTTGAGCTTATCGGCATTATTTTTTTCCTTTTCTATATAGCCGGAATATTTAACCTGTATTTCTGCCTGTTCTACCACTTCCCTGTCAAGGTTATGCTCGGCGATATACTCTGCGACTTTCTCAAACTTTAAAATATCCTCAAGCTCCAGTTGAGGGCGTGAGAATACTTTAAACATCTTATCGGTTTGCGACATAGGAGACGACCCTTTCTCTTCGAGTATAGGATTAGCCTCTGCCGCTGTTACGCTTGTTTCTTTAAAGAAATTTACAAACGCATCACTTGCATCACGTTTCTTCTCCATTCGGCGTAGGCGGTCCACTTTGGCTAAGCCTATCTCATATGAGAGCGGCGTAAGCCTGAAATCGGCATTATCCTGACGTAGCAGCGTGCGGTATTCGGCACGGCTGGTAAACATACGGTATGGTTCTTCGGTTCCTTTAGTGATAAGGTCGTCGATAAGTACACCTATGTAAGCCTCATTACGTTTAAGTACAAACGGTTCCTTATCCTGTACCTTAAGCGCGGCATTGATGCCCGCCATCAAGCCTTGTGAGGCTGCTTCTTCATATCCCGTTGTGCCGTTTATTTGACCGGCAAAATACAAACCTTCCACAAGCTTGGTTTCAAGCGAATGCTTAAGCTGTGTAGGCGGGAAATAATCGTACTCTATAGCGTAGCCTGGACGGAAGAATTTAACCTTCTCAAAACCCTCTACACTACGCAGCGCTTTAAATTGTATATCCTCAGGAAGTGAAGTGCTAAAGCCGTTTACATACACTTCTACAGTATCCCAACCTTCAGGCTCTACAAAAAGCTGGTGGCGGTCTTTATCGGCAAAACGGTTTATTTTATCTTCAATAGATGGGCAGTACCGTGGCCCGAGGCTTTTGATGCGCCCATTAAACATAGGCGAACGATCAAAACCTTCACGCAATACATCGTGCACCAATTCGCTGGTATACGTCATATAACAGGAGCGCTGTTCAACCAACGGCTTCGTAATATCCATATATGAGAACTTATCGGGGTTTACGTCGCCCGGCTGTTCTATCATTTTGCTATAATCGAGTGAGCGTCCATCAACACGTGGCGGGGTACCGGTTTTCATCCTTCCGGAAGTAAATCCGGCCTTAACCAGGTCTTCGGTAATGCCATAAGACGCACCCTCTCCTGCCCTGCCGCCGCCAAATTGTTTCTCCCCAATATGGATTAAGCCATTCAGGAACGTGCCGTTGGTAAGCACCACGGTCTTACCTTTTATCTCCAAACCAAGCGACGTACGTATGCCTTTTACCACGCCATTTTCAATAATAATCCCCTTTACCATTTCCTGGTAAAAATCGAGGTTTGGTGTGCGCTCCAGCATCAGCCTCCACTCTTCAGCAAACCGCATCCGGTCACTTTGTGCGCGCGGGCTCCACATAGCGGGCCCCTTGCTCTTATTCAGCATACGGAACTGGATAGCTGTCTTGTCTGTCACGATACCCGAATAACCACCAAGGGCATCAATTTCGCGCACTATCTGCCCTTTTGCAATACCGCCCATAGCCGGGTTGCACGACATTTGGGCTATGTTTTGCAGGCTCATGGTAACCAGCAGCGTACTGCAACCCATATTTGCAGCGGCCGCAGCAGCTTCGCTGCCTGCGTGCCCGGCACCAACAACAATTACATCATATACTTCCTGAAACATTCTTTTTTCCTTTCAAAGCTGTTCCACGTGGAACAGCTTATTTTGTTTTATATAAATTTGTTCCACGTGGAACGAAATGCAAATTCGATTGTAATATGTTTCACGTGGAACATAGGTTACAGTCAAAACATTTAATTACTGTTCCACGTGGAACAGCTTCATTTTTTCCTCTTCTTTAGCACGCATTTCCTGCTCGCCTTCTTCGGTCTTATCGGTATAACCACAATAATGCAATACACCGTGCGCCATTACGCGACGTAGCTCCTCTTCGAAAAGCACATTAAACTCAACCGCATTTTCCTTTACACGCTCTACCGAAATAAAGATATCACCACTAATAAGGTTACCCATGGTATAGTCAAAGCTAATGATATCGGTAAGCGTATCGTGGTTCAAAAATTCAATATTCTTTTCAAGCAGGTAAGCATCATCACAAAATATGTAATTGATTTCGCCTTCTGTTTTATCTTCACTCTCAATAACCTCAGCAAGCCAAGCCTCATACTTTGCTTCATCGGTTAATTCAAAGCCAGTTTCGTAGTTAAAACTAATCATTGCTCTTAAAGTAGGTCTGCACCTTTTGGTTAAAATTCGGGCGCAAAGGTAGTGTTTGTCTGTTTAATATCTCTACGCTGTTCAGATAATCTTTTACGGCCTGCGGCAGCTCGTTAGCTGTATTATTAAATTCCTTTTTATTGGTTTCACTCTGCCTTTTATTGTCCTGCCCCTGTTGCAGCATCGCCTTATCAAGCTTCAGTAAATCCTGCTTAAGGTTCTGCATGCGCTGAAGAGTTTCGTTCTTAAAGCCTTTATCCAGCAGTTGTTTTTCGATGGCTTTCATTTCGCGGAGCGCATTCTGGCCGTTACCGCCCATGCCCTGCTTATCCAGCAACTGCTGTAACTGCTCACGCAGTTGCTGCTGCTCTTTATATATGTCTAATAACTTTTCGGCATTGCCTTCGCCACCGTTTCCGTCACCATCACCTTGCCCTTCGCCCTGGCCTGACTTACCCTGACCCTGCTTGCCGCCGGGTTGCTCACCGCCGGGTTTGTCACCCTTTTGCTTGCCGCCTTCTTTTTGGCCTTCACCATCTTTTTCACCTTCCTTCTCTCCTTTGCCCTGTCCGGGAGAACTGCCCTGCTGCATCTTTTTAGCAAGCCCTTCCTGCTTTTTGATGATATCGCTAAGCTGTACATCCTGTCCTGATTTGCCCTTACCTTTACCCTGTCCCATACCTGCGCCGCTCATTTCCATCTGCATATTATTAAGTGCGTCACTCAAAAAATCGGCCAGCTTATTAGCCGATGTAATGGCATACTGCTGGTTAGACACGCCGCGTGGCACTATGTTTTCGGCAAGGTCCTCAAGCGCTTTGTCTACATAGTAATGCACATTACCTACCTCCTTAGTAATCTCCTCTGTTATCTTAGGGTTACGTAAAGACATGGCAAAAATACTATCGTCAACGTGGTTAAACTGTATCTTCAAATCCTGTTGTTTTTTAAGGTGTTTGGCAAAATTAGCCGTGCGCCCGTTAGCGTTTTTAAACTGGCCCATATTATCCTCCTGAGAGAATGAATAGGCAAGCAGGTTATCCAATATCTGGCGCAGCATTTTTACGTCTTCTTCCAGTTGCTCCGACTCGCCACCCTGCATAGAACTTTGCATCTTCTGCCCCATTTGCTTCATCTTGCTCGCGGCATTTTTTTGCTTTGGTTTAGCCTTGCTTTGCTTGCTCTTTTGGTCGGCATTTTCTTTTTGCAGTTCCTCTTTTGCATCCTGCATATCCTCCTCTATATTCTTTTCCTCTTTCTCATCAACCGGAACCTCCATAGGTTTTTTCAGCTCCTGGTTCTGCTTGTCAAGCTCTCGCATTTCTTCCTGAAGTTTGTCAAATTCCTTGTTGATTTCGTCCTGCTTTTTAGCATCGTTATCTTTACTTTCGGCAAGCTTATCCTGTTTATCGGCGAGCTTATCCAGCTTCTCAGCAACCTGCTCGGCTTTTTTTTCCACATAAAAACGCTTGGTAAGTTCTACCAGCTGCTCCAGGCTCTTGTTCTGGCTTTTGCTCTGGTTTTTCAGTTGGTCTACTTTATCAAACAGTTCTTCTTCCTTCAGCTTATTGGTAAGTTCTTTTAGCTCATCCAACAACTTTTTATTCTTTTCACTTTCTTTTTCATTCTTCTCAAGGCGCTTCATAAGCTCCTCCTTGAACTCGTCTTTCTTCTCAGGAAGGAACTGCTCCAGGTTCTCCTGAAGTTTCTTATTAAGCTCTTGTTTCTGCTGCTCCAGTTGTTGCTGCTTATTGATAAAATCCTGGACTTTCTTCTGGTCTTTAAAATCCATGTTCGATTTCTCTTTGCCCATCTGCTTCAGCTTATCCAGCTCAGCATCTTGCTTGTCCTGGTTCTTTAAAGATTTCTCTAATCCGCTAATGCTGCTGTTTTGTTCCTGTAGCGCCTTATCCTGCTGCTCGTCCTTGGTAAGTTCCCTGTGCGAGAATACTGATGACTTCGTGCTCTTAAACCCGTGTACCGCATCGTTATCAAAAACTTCAAAATAGTATTCGTAGTTTACGCCCTCCTGCACCTTTAGCCCTTGTGGGAAGGTATAGTAAAAGCGGTCTACCGTTTGCTGCTTAACAGGGAGTGTTCCACGTTTGGCAGCGTCAGGATTATCCTGCGGATAGTATACAATCTGCAATCTACTAAGCCCGTTGTCATCGCTAAGCTGGCCCAGTATAATCTCTTTCTTAAGCTTCAGGCTATCCGGAGCAGCCTGTACGGTAATGCTGGGGTACTGGTCTTTAATGGTTGTGATCTGGTACTGCAGCTTTTCGTGGTTTTTTACCTTAGCATTTGAGGTAAGAATTTGATATTCTGTATTTTGCAGTATATTTTTTGAAAGGCTGTAGCTATTTTCGCTATTGGTGAATGCTGTAGCACCATTTTCACCTACCCAGTTAATGTTAGTCGTAGCAAGCGCATCAATTTTCCAGGTAACTTTAGTACCCTCGGGCACTACAGCGTTCCCGCTGCCTTTAACCACTTCTGACTTTTTGCCAAGGTAAGATGGGAATTGTAACAGCATTTCAAAGTTGGCAATGGTGGGTACTGCCACCACCTCAAGTTCATAAGGTTGTGAAAAAACTTCATTAGCTGAAAGCTGAAAGCTGATCGCTTTACCCGGCTTATCAAAACGGTAGGTAAACACCCCTGGCTTTTCGCTTTCCAGGTAATAGGTTTCATCTCCTATGGTTATCATGGCATTCTCCGGCACTACACTACCCTGCGTTTTTACCTGCAATACAAAATCAGTATCCTGCTGCGCTGTAAGCGATTTATTAAGCACCACAAATTCAAACGGTGCCGGTGGCGCATAGTGGGTATTGTAATTAACCACGCGGCTAAAGCTGTTGGTTATAACCGAAGTATTTCCGCTTATCAGGAAAACCAAAATAAGCAGCACCGGTATGGCAGCATAAGGCACATACTTCATGTTCTTTTTAAAATTCACGGCATTGGTAAACGGCACCGGCTGCAAATTGTTTGCCTTTTGTTCTATCGATGCCAGTAGCAGTTCGCTTTGCTGTGGTGTATCGCTCAACTGAAGGAAGTTGGTAAGCTTATCACTCACCTCGCTAAAGTGGCTGCCAATGATGGCCGATGCCTGTTTATAGTCCAAACCTTTTTGCAGCTTGAATAATTTAAACAGTGGGAACAAAATAAACCGTGCCAGGAGAATCGCCTCTACTAAAATAAAAATATAGAAAAGCGCTGTACGGCCTTTTTCGGGCAGCCATAAAAAGTATTCAATAAGGAACGTGATTATGAAGTACAATAATCCCAGCCCCACGAAAAATATTGTTCCACGAATAACTTCGTTAGTGTAATACTTTTTAATAAAGGCTTCGAGCTTGGCGTATATGATGTTTTTTGCTTCCAAAATGTTTATAAAATACTGGTAATTGTTTATAACCGATAAAAATACAAATTCTTATGATGCGATGCTGTTAATTTTTATTGTTCAGTATTCAGTCGCAGTTAGCAGTAGCTTCACTCCTGCCCGCTTGACGTTCAGTTTGTTTTTGAAAATTGCTTTTTGAAATTTTATTAATTCTATCTTTGCGCCTTAAAATCGATAAAGAAATGTCAAGACCGGTACGCGTGCGATTTGCACCCAGCCCTACTGGCCCGCTGCACATAGGTGGCGTGCGCACAGCACTATTTAATTACTTGTTTGCCAAAAAACACGGCGGTACCTTTTATCTGCGTATAGAGGATACCGACCAAAACCGCTTTGTGCCGGGTGCAGAAGAATATATTGTTGAGGCGCTTAACTGGCTGGGCATACCCTTTGACGAAGGCGTGGGCAAGAACGAAAAGTTTGGCCCCTACCGCCAGAGCGAACGTAAAGAAATATACAAAGATTATGCACAACAGCTTATAGACAGCGGCTGGGCCTACTATGCTTTTGATACTCCCGAAGTGCTTGATGAACTACGCAAAGCCGATGAAGCCGAAGGCAAAACCTTTATATACAACCACGCCAACCGTGGAACACTGGATAATTCGCTTAACCTTTCAGGCGAGGAAGTACAACAGCGTATTGCCAATGGCGAGCATTATGTAGTGCGTTTTAAAACACCTGTAGATGAAACGCTGCATTTAAAGGACATCATACGTGGAGATATAAAGTTTGAAACCAACCTGCTTGACGATAAGGTTTTGTACAAAAGCGATGGCATGCCTACCTACCACCTGGCCAATATTGTGGATGACCACCTTATGGAAACCAGCCACGTTATACGTGGCGAAGAATGGCTGCCAAGTATGCCGCTACACGAGTTATTGTATAGAGCCTTTGGATGGGAAGCACCGCAGTTTGCCCACCTCCCACTTATATTAAAACCAGTAGGCAACGGTAAGCTGAGCAAGCGCGATGGCGATAAGCTGGGCTTCCCTGTATTCCCATTGGAATGGAAAAACGCTGATGGAACGTCGTCTATGGGGTACCGTGAGCAGGGCTTTTTGCCGGAAGCGGTAGTTAATTTCCTGGCACTTTTGGGATGGAACCCTGGTACTGACCAGGAGTTGTTTACGCTTGATGAGCTGGTGCAATTGTTCGACCTTGAAAGGGTACATAAGGCAGGTGCTAAATTTGACCCGGAGAAGAACAAGTGGTTTAATCACCAGTATTTCCAGAGGGAAGATAATACCAGGCTGGCACACTACTTGTCGCATATATTACTGGAAAAAGGCATCAACAAGCCTATTGAATCCGTTACAAGGATTGTAGGCCTGGTTAAAGAGCGCGCTACGTTTGCCAGCGAATTGTGGAGTTTGAGCGATTACTTTTTTGTAACGCCAACAGCTTATGAAGAAAAAGCCGTTGCCAAACAATGGAAACCAGAAACCGGCGAAATATTAAAAGAGCTGAGTACTGTACTGCAAAACACCCTTGATTTTACTTCTGCTAATACAGAAAGCGTTGTAAAAGCCTGGATTGAGCAAAAAGGCTTAGGGATGGGCAAAGTGATGCCTCCGCTACGATTAGCGCTTGTAGGCGATTTAAAAGGCCCTCACCTGTTTGATATTATCGAACTGATAGGCCGGGATGAAACCATAAAGCGTATTACTAAAGCTGCCGAAACTTTATAACATGAAGCTCCCCTCACCGGGAGCTTTTTTATTGGAACACATACTTGTAACGTTTACTTATTTTAAACTACTAATAAAGTGCGGTATATAAATCGTAACTTTACTTTTTAAACAATTTAAACCAATATAAACATGGGAACAATTTTTCTCGTTATCATCCTGTTTTTCGGGATTATTATTTTCTTTTCATCCTTCTTTACCGTAAAGCAGCAAACTGTAGTTATTGTAGAGCGCTTTGGTAAGTTTACAGGAATCCGCCACGCCGGCCTTCAGCTTAAACTGCCTATCATAGATAAAATTGCGGGCCGCCTTAACCTTAAGATACAGCAGCTTGATGTTATCATCGAGACCAAAACTAAAGAAAACGTATTTGTAAAAATGAAGGTTTCGGTACAGTTTGTGGTAATACAGGATAAAGCCTATGAGGCATTTTATAAATTGCAATACCCGCACGACCAGATAACATCATATGTATTTGACGTGGTGCGCGCCGAGGTGCCCAAGCTAAAGCTGGACGATGTTTTTGAGCGTAAGGATGATATAGCGGTTGCAGTAAAGCGCGAACTAAACGAAGCTATGGCTACCTATGGTTACGATATTATTAATGCCCTGATTACCGATATTGACCCGGACCCACAGGTGAAACACGCCATGAACCGTATTAATGCCGCTGACCGCGAAAAAAGTGCCGCCGAATATGAAGCCGAAGCACAGCGCATACGCATAGTTGCCAAAGCTAAAGCGGAGGCGGAAAGTAAAAGGCTGCAAGGACAGGGTATTGCCGACCAGCGCCGTGAAATAGCACGAGGCCTTGTAGAAAGTGTAGATGTGCTTAACAAAGTGGGCATTAACAGCCAGGAGGCATCGGCGCTTATAGTGGTAACCCAGCACTATGATACCCTGCAGTCTATAGGCAGTGAAACCAACAGTAACCTGATACTGCTGCCAAACTCGCCGCAGGCGGCCACCGATATGCTTAATAACATGATTGTTTCATTTGCCGCCAGTAACAAAGTAGGCGAAACGATGAAACATGAAAACAAGAAAAAAGCGGATGCTACTGCCGGTAAGCAATTACCCCAGCTGCCATCATCTGAAGGTACTGAAGAAGCATAAAAATTAAGAAGGCTGCCGAAGGGCAGCTTTTTTTTATTATTTTTATTTTCAGGATATTAAACCATAATAAAAACCAACAGTCTTACAACAACTAAAAACGTATAATTATGATAAAGAAACTTTTTAAAGTAATGGTACTGGGTGCCATACTTGCCACAACAGGGTCTTATGCCCAGGAAGCGCAACAATTGCAGGAGCGTAAAAAAGGTCAGCGTGATCCGCAGGAAATGTTTAACAAGCTGGATGCTGATAAGGATGGTAAGCTAAGCCTGACGGAAGTAGAACAGGCAAAAAAAGGTAAACTGAAGGAAAATTTTGCCTCCATTGATACAAACAAAGACTCGTTTCTTGATAAAGAAGAACTTATTGCCTACCGTAAGGAGCAAAAAGCTAAAAGAAAAATTGACCGTAAATAAAAGAAAAGGCTGCCTCCCGGTAGCCTTACTTATTTATGTAAAAGTTTTTAAAATAACTTCTTAAATATCCAGGTCAGGGCTGCGCTCTTGAGCGGGCCGGAAAATGCACCTAAAGTATTTATTATCTTCATAGGGGTTTCGCCTATCATGTTCTCCGGTTTAATGCTTTCCTTAGTTTGGTCAAGGTCTTTTTTAAACCTCAGGTAAGCAAGGTCGCGCTCTATCTTAAGGATTTTAAGATCGAGATTTATTTCATCAAAGGTGCGGTAAACTTTAGTAATGGGCATGGCTATTCATATTTTTTAAAAAATAATTTAGAAAAAGTAGCAATAAGCGGCCCTTCAACTATCTTATCCTGAACTTTAAATATTACTATGGCTAATACAAGGTATATAAGCCCTACAGTTAAAAAACCGTATGCAAAATTATCAAACCAGTAACCAAAAGCAAGTGCCAGGGCAATTGAGAAAAAAAGGGTTACTATAACAAGCATGGTTGCCAGCATAAACAGCTTGAGCATCATGGCGGTAGACTTCATTGCAATTTTAAAGCCCCATAGCTTATAGTACTCTATATTAGCATCTATAAGCCTCTTGGCTTCATTCTTTAAATCTTCCGCGTTTTCCTTTATTTCTTCAAATGCCATAGCACAGGTTTATTTTATCATTAGTTAGCAGACGGCGCTGATGCCTTAGCTTTATCTTTAAGCTCTTCCAGTTTTCTTTCAAGGGTAGATATTACCTCGTCTGCTTTGTTTTCCACATTAGCCACAAGGGTATCAAGGCCTGCCTGAATGTCTTCTTTGGCAAAGCCAAATTTAGATTTTACAGTTTCGGTAAACTCGCCTACTTTTTCTTTAAGGTCTTCAGCTTTGCTCGCCGCACCGTCTTTAATTTTCTGCCTTGTTTTTTTTCCTTCTTCCGGGGCAAATAGTACACCCAGAGCTGCTCCAATGGCCGCACCTGCAAGTACGGCAACGATTGTTCCTGTTTTACCAGCCATAATTATTTTTTTTAATGGTTAAAATTCTTCTTTCTGTAACGTGTTATAAAGATAGTGCATTTTAACATTTGGGTGATGTTAAGGTGTAGTTAATTGAAAGCCAAATATTACAAAAATTATTTAGCTGCGATTTCCTGTATTTTTACGGCCACACATAACTAATACCATTGGGTAAATTTTAAAAGCCCTTAAAATAAGGATATGAGAGCTATTTTTTATAGTTTACTATTATGAAATATAAAATTACAATTGAATATTTAAATGATAGACAAAATTTATCAAATAACCTCTTAGTCATCGGGTTTCTAACGTACTTGGTAATAATCTTGGATGCACAAAAAACCGGAAGCGTCAACTTCCGGTTCTGTTCTATCTAATCAACTAAGTGCCTAAGCACCTTTCCTTACTCTTTACTCTCTATCTTCGCCCAGGTATCCCTCAGCCCTACAGTTTTATTAAATACAATTTTTTCTGCATTGGTATCCCTGTCTACACAAAAATAGCCCAGGCGCTGAAACTGGTAATGCTCGCCGTCTACTGCGCTTTTTAAAGAAGGTTCTAAATAACCAGTAATAACCTCGAGCGAATTAGGGTTAATGTAACTCTTAAAATCGACATCTTTATCTCCATCGGGATTTTCGTGGGTAAACAGCCTGTCATAAATACGCACCTCTGCTTTAACCGCATGGGGTACCGATACCCAGTGTATGGTACCTTTTATCTTGCGGAGGCTTGCCTCGCTGCCGCTACCGCTTTTAGAATCGGTATCATACGTAGCATGAATTTCAGTAATATTGCCTTCTGAATCTTTTACAACACTTTCTCCTTTAATAATATAGGCGTTTTTAAGGCGCACTTCTTTACCTAATGTAAGGCGGAAATATTTGCTGTTAGCGTTCTCCATAAAGTCTTCGCGCTCTATATATAGTTCGCGGCTAAACGGTATTTCGCGGAAGCCGGCACTTTCATCTTCAGGGTTGTTCTCGGCCTCTAGCCATTCCTCCTGCCCTTCCGGGTAATTAGTAATGATAAGCTTAACAGGGTCGAGCACCGCCATTACCCGAGGTGCAATTTTATTAAGGTCTTCGCGTACGCAAAACTCAAGCACGCTAACATCTACCAGGTTAGTGCGCTTTGCAATACCTATGGTATCGGCAAAGTTGCGTATGGCCGCCGGTGTATAACCCCTGCGGCGCATACCGCTTATGGTGCTCATGCGTGGGTCGTCCCAGCCGGTAACGTGTTTTTCCTGTACCAGCTGCAACAATTTACGCTTGCTTACCACGGTGTGGCTAAGGTTGCGTCGGGCAAATTCGCGCTGTTTAGGGCGTGTTTTTGTCTCATCATATATCTGGTCAAGGAACCAGTCATAAAGTTCCCTGTGCATAAGGAATTCAAGCGTACACAGCGAGTGGCTTACCTGCTCCAGGTAGTCGCTTTCGCCATGGGCCCAGTCGTACATGGGGTATATGCACCAGTTGTTATCCGTACGGTGGTGTTTTTCGTGCAAAATGCGGTACATGATAGGGTCGCGCATCAGCATATTGCTACTGGCCATATCTATCTTAGCACGCAGGATGTGCGCCCCGTTAGGGAACTCCCCTGCCCTCATTTTTTCAAACAATTCAAGGTTTTCTTCTACAGAGCGGTCGCGGTACGGGCTGGCCGTTCCCGGATGGGTAGGTGTACCCTTTTGCCTCGCAATTTCGTCACTGCCCTGGCTGTCTACATATGCAACGCCTTTTTTTATAAACACTACAGCCCAGTCATACAGTTCCTGAAAATAGTCTGACGCATACAGCTCTTTGTCCCATTTGTAACCCAGCCATTCTACATCACGCTTTATGGCATCTACATACTCCTGCTCTTCTTTTGCAGGGTTTGTATCGTCAAAACGCAGGTTTACAGGCGCGTTGTATTTAAGGCCAAGGCCAAAGTTAAGGCAGATGGAACTGGCATGGCCCACATGCAGGTAACCGTTGGGCTCCGGTGGAAAACGAAAGCGCAGCTTGTCCTGAGCGAATCCTTTTGCCAGGTCGTCTTCTATAATTTGCTCTATAAAATTGAGTGATCTATCTTCGGTAGACATAGTTTTTTGTATAAGTGTGGCAAAGGTAATTAATTTAGTCTAAAAAAGGCTCTGAGGAACTTAGGTTCTAAGAAGCTTAGAATGAAACTTACTACAAAATTTTGTAGCCTAAAAGTACAGATACGGCTCCATTTGTATCGTTATATTGTAGTTTCTTTGATACATAATAATTGATACCAACGCTATACTTTTCTTTAAATGTATAACCTGCTCCTAATCTGATTACAGACTGGCTTGATTTATCAGTTTTGTAATAAACACGAAATCCTGATGGATACACATCGTCATCATCCTTTTTATATATAAATTTTGGCTGAGTACCTACATTTATTAATGTTCCATAAGCAGCATTTATATTTAATGAAGAATTCCTATTCAATATAAAATAATACCTAAGCCCAAAAGGAACTTCTATGTATGAATGGCTGCTAAGTACTGCAGTACCGTTATAAGTAATACGGTGGGTGGCTTCGCTGGGGGGTAAACTATGGTCATATATAAAAAAATCAGTTTTACGCGAGATGCTTTGCGAAAATTCGCTCTGCGTATTATAAGTAGGAACAATGAAAATTGCCCATTTTCTATGGTTAAATGGAATTCTTAGCTCTGCTTCAAACCCTGCTACAAAATTATTTTTTGGATTGCTTTGCAAGTTAACCTTTTCATCCGATCCGAATGATTCGAAATCACTTTGGTAGTACCTTGTAACAATCTGCATATTAGTATTTATACTGTAAAAATTTGCCCCCGCGACGAGTTTTATATTAAAATCAATATTAGACTTTTGAGATTTAAAATTTTTAGATTCCCCACCCTGGCAGTTATTATATTCATTTACAACACTAATCAACTGCTTATCAGTATATCTTAATTTTTTAAAATCTGCTAATTCAAGGCTCTCGCATTTAAGGGTATTATACAGCTCTAAACGAAACGCTACGTTTTCTTCAAAGGTATCGCCGTTGATATACTTTTTATAAATAAGGGGTTTAAGCATTTCTCCCTCAAGGGCTAAAATGTAAATACCATCATTGCTTTTCAATAAAGATGCTTTACCTTCAACCAAAACTTTTAATAATTGCGGGCCTGATTTTACAAACACATCGCCTTTTTGTATGCCTATAATAGGCACATCATACATCTTGTAATTATGCGATGTACCGTAAATATAAAATGAGTTAAGCTGGGATGCAGGCATTGTTGAGACCTCGTCATTCTCGTTAATTTTATACTCTATCTCTTTCGGGATGAATGCCCAGTCGTAGTTTTTAATAAAACATTCTACAGCATTGCCTTGTTTGTTTACAAAATTGCTTTTTTCAAAAGTGGTTTGGGCATTTATGTTAATGCCTAACATAAATGCTAATAGTAGCATAGTTTTTTTCATGGTTAAAACGGGCCGGTTTTTATAACGGTAACTGGTTTGTGGTTTTTCTAAAGACTGCAAAACTAAAAAATTATCAATACAACCTGCATTAAGCTTGTGTAAAAAACTTAAACTCATTATCTCTTTGCAAATGATAACTCAGTAACTTAGCGCCTCAGAACCTAATTACCTTAAACATGAGTTCTATAAAACTTAAAAACATACGCACTTTTTCGTACCACGGCTGCCTGGTGGAAGAAAGCAAAATAGGCAGCGACTACAGCGTAGACCTTGAAATAAAGACCGACCTGCGAAAAAGCATGCTTAGTGACAACCTTGCCGATACGGTTGACTACGTGCAACTTAACCGCATAGTGGTAGAAGAAATGGCCGTACGTTCTAACCTCCTGGAGCATGTGGCGCAACGTATTATTAAGCGTGTTTTTAATGAACTGCCGCAAGTAAGCCGCATATTGCTGCAGGTTTCTAAACTTAACCCACCCATAGGCGGAGATGTTGAAGCTGTAACTATTGAAGTTGAAGAATTTAGGGCATAAGTACAATTGAAAGATTAAGTATGGTAGGGTGAGAATCTTTAAATCTCTTAAATTTTTAAATCTTTCAATAAAAAATTTAAATTTTTCCTTACATTTGCCATCCGAATAAATACCGGGCATCTTGGCCGAGTGGCTAGGCACAGGTCTGCAAAACCTGCTACAGCGGTTCGAATCCGCTAGATGCCTCGCAATAAAAACGCTTTCAGTTACTGAAAGCGTTTTTTGTGTAATATTTTTAAGACTATGGTAACCAAAGACTTAAGTAACCTCTAGCTTCAGTGGCTTTCCATATGCTGCACCTCATCAATAGCTTTTTCCATTTTCCCTGGAAACCACCCCTGAAACACTAGTGCAATCCCAAACACCATTAAAATAATACTTATTACCTGTTTCATTCTCATAATATTACGTGTGGTGAGGCTGTTGCGCAATTGCTTGGCCAGGGTTATCTTTCCAAAATCGATGGCAAAATAAGTGAGAATTATCGAAAGGAAGAATATAAACATACGGTACGGGTTCAAATCTAATTTTGGCCCCCAGGCGATGATAACCGTGAGCCAGAAGCCTAATACCCCAATGTTGATAAAATTAAGCAGGAAACCCTTTATAAACAGGTTCAGGTAGGTTTTGCGCACTATATCTTTACCGGCGTTGCTTATAAGTTCTTTTCGGGATGTTTTTTTTACCTGGAAAAGAGAAACACCACCATAAACCAATAAAATAAGCCCACCGAATATAAACAGGGCGGGCTCATCTTTTACTTTTTCAAGCAGTTTATAGCTGCTGAAATAAGCTATAAGTATAAATATAACGTCTGATAAAATAGCACCAAGGTCAAAAGCTACGGCAGCTTTAAAACCTTTTATAACACTGGTTTCAAGAAGTACAAAAAAAACGGCCCCTGGCATTATGCTTAATATAAACCCTATAGGGATGGCACTGAAAATATCCTGTATCATTAAATACTTTTAATTAATGCAAGATACTATTTTATATCTAAACTTAAAAAAAGGTAATTTAGTTGCCTTTTTATTATAAATAACTTTATTTAACCACTACAACCCGTGCGTCGCTGCCGGTTACCTGGTTTACCTTTTTAGGGTTGCCATATATTTTTAATGAAGCGTCTGAAGATACTGTAGCATTTACATTACCCTTAACAGTAATATCACCGGAGGCATCTGAAGACATTACAATATCGGTATTATGTGTAGTAAGTTCTTTAGCATTAAGCTGCGCGTCTGAAGCATAGGTAGCGGCATGATTATCTGCCTTTCCACTAAGGGTTACCTGCGCATCAGAACCTGCTGCTGTATTTAGGTTTTTTACATTTACTGTAAGTGTAACCCGCGCGTCAGAGCCTGCTGTTACTGTCAGCGTGGCCGACTTAATTTCATCAGTTGTGGTAATTACAGCATCTGACCCGGCAACAATGCTTTCAAGAGCGCCGTTGTAATATACAGTAATGGTGCCTGCTTCGCCGTCAAGTACCAGGTTATCACCATTATTTTGCACGTGTAGCTCTTCCTCTTCATACATCGCAACAAGTTTGTTTTCGTTAGATTTTACAAGGGTAACGTGAAGGTCTGCCCCTACGGTAAGTTCTTTAAATTCGTTAAGTACAGTGGTTTTTTGGGCAGAAGCCAGGTTAAATGCGGCCAAGGCAGCAAATGCTAAAAGAGTTTTCATATCGTTTCTTATTAAAATTATTTAATCTGTTGATATAAAGACAGTAGTTTTTAAAGGATGTTACAGTTGCTATAAAAAAATAACCCTATGAGATTTATATTTCATAGGGTTATTATAGCTGCGTTTAAAGTATTAGCCTTTTATATTTATAGACCCTCCTGCAAAGGTTTTCTGGTTTACCTGTTTAGGGTCGCCATATACATTTATATCGCCGCCTGCCTTGGTTTTTGCATCAACAAATTCGCTTGCATATACCGCTGCCTCGCCGCCTACGCTTATACTAACAGACGTTTGTGTGGTAGAGAGTTCCCTGCCCTTAAATATACCACCCGACGTAATACTGAGGTCGTGGTTTGTGGCTTTACCTGTAATTTCAAGTATTCCCCCGGAATTTGCTTTAGATTTCAGCCTGGCTACATCAAGGTTTAGCTTTATGTTAGCGCCCTCTTTAGCGTTAAGTTCAAAAGCAGTAGCTTTAAATGTATCCTGCGAGCCTACAAACGAACCTTCGCTGGCTTCTACATTGTCAATTACCCCACTATAGTATACTATAGCTTCTATATCTTCTCCATTAAGCAGTTTGCTTAGCTTCATGCGTACTTTAAGGTCGCGGTTTTTAGTAACTACCTCTACATCCCCTGCCCTGGTGCCATTAATTACAATTTTATTTTCAGACGATTTCACCAGGGTAACGCTTATCCTGTCAAACACGCGTACAGCAGTAAAGTCGCCCAGTTTTTGAGTAACCTGTGCCGATATAGCCTGTGTTATGCCTAAAACAGCAAGTAATAATACTTTTTTCATGATGTCCCTTTTTAATTATTGTATGATTTACGTTACAAAGTAACTACTTATACAAAGACAGTGCCGTTAAAGGTTTGTTACACTAACATATAAAAATTAAATTTTAACAACCGTTTGACGTTACAAAAACGTTACTTACCGAAACAAATGACGGTTTTAACTATTATGGCTTGATAATGGTTTTATAAAAGATATTTTTGTCTGTCAATACCACAACCACACAATAAAATGAGCACTTTATATACCGGACAGATTTTTTTAATAGATGCAGACTTTGAGCGTGCCGAAAACTTTAAGAAAAAAATAAATGCTTTAAATAATTCTATCTTTTTTAATTACTTTCCTAGTATTATTGAAGCTTTTAACATGGTGCTTGATGAGAACTTTATCTCACCGGAATTTATTTATGTACATGTATCATTAGCCAGTTTTGAAGCTAAAGATATACTTAAAAAACTCCGGAAGATCAATAAAACCCAGTTTACAAAAGTTATAGTTTTTGGCGAAACAATTACCGATGCACATATAGCAGCAGCAGCTAAATATGATTTTACAATAATTAAAACCTTCCCTAACGACAACCAGGATAAATGTGCCCTTTTCAGTACTAAATTAACCAGTGAAAATCGTGTTATGGTTTGTTCGACAGAATGTAAATGCTGTTAAGCTCTATTCATTTTTCCGGAGAAAAGTAAAATCGAGCTGTTTCTTAACCAGGTCGGCATTTTTTACCTTTACATATACTTCGTCGCCCAGCTGTAATAAACTCCCTGAAACTTCTCCTACAAGTGCATATTGTTTGTCGTCAAAGGTGTAGTAATCGTCTTTTATTTCGCGTATGCGGCACATGCCCTCACATTTGTTAGACACAATCTCTACATAAATACCCCACTCTGTAACTCCGGATATTACACCAAGGAACTCCTGGTCTTTATGGTCCAGCATGTACTTAACCTGCATGTACTTAACGCTGTCGCGCTCGGCATTGGCGGCAAGGCCTTCCATGCTAGATGAATGTACGCACATCTCTTCATAATGCTCTTTATTCGCCGAAGTACCGCCATCAATATAATGCTGTAATAAACGGTGTGCCATAACATCAGGGTACCTGCGGATGGGCGATGTAAAATGCGAATAATAATCAAACGCCAGGCCATAGTGGCCTATGTTATCGGTACTGTATTTTGCCTTGCTCATACTGCGTATGGCCAGGGTATCTACAAGGTTTTGCTCTTTTTTACCCTGAACATCCGTTAGTAACTGGTTCAGCGATTTAGAAATATCACCTTTGTTGCGGAAGTCTATTTTATAGCCAAATTTAGAGATAACCGTTTGCAGGTTGATAAGCTTGTCTTCATCCGGCTCGTCGTGAATACGGTACACAAAGGTTTTCTCCGGGCGTTGTTTACCTATAAATTCTGCCACCTTGCGGTTGGCCAGCAGCATAAATTCTTCAATAAGGTGGTTGGCATCCTTGGCTACTTTAAAGTACACGCCAGTAGGTTCTGCGTTTTCATCAAGGTGGAATTTTACCTCTACCTTATCAAATGAAATAGCGCCGGCTGCCATGCGCTTGCGTCGCAGTATTTTAGATAATTCGTTAAGCTTAAGGGTTGCAAATTGTATTTCGGGCGAAACGGTGTACTCCTCCCCTGTTATTGATATGTCTACAGGTATTGTGTCGCCTTCGGTTTCTATAATGTGCTGGGCTTCTTCATACGCAAAGCGCTGGTCTGAGTAAATAACCGTACGGCCAAACCACTGGTTTTTAACCTCGGCTTTTTCATTTAGCTCAAATATGGCCGAAAAGGTATATTTCTCCTCATGCGGGCGTAGCGAACAGGCAAAGTTACTCAACACTTCCGGAAGCATGGGCACTACCCTATCCACCAGGTAAACTGATGTGGCCCTCTTGTAGGCTTCGGCATCCAATATGGTGCCTTCCTCAAGGTAATGCGATACGTCGGCAATGTGTATGCCTATTTCATAATTACCATTTTCCAGCTTTTGGAATGACAATGCATCATCAAAATCTTTGGCATCCTTAGGATCTATGGTAAATGTCAACACATTGCGCATATCCCTCCTACGGGCTATTTCTTCAGGATGTATCTCGGTATCAAGCTTTTGTGCAAATACCTCTACATCCACCGGAAAATCACTTGGTAGCCCATATTCGGCGAGTATAGCGTGTATCTCAGTATTGTGCTCACCGGGCTTGCCCAATACGCGTATTACGGTACCAAAAGGACTGTCTGCCTTAGCCGGCCAGTCATCCATCTTTACCAGTACAACATCACCATTTTCTGCATCGCCCAGCTTATTTTTTGGGATAAAAATATCGGTATACATCTTGGCGTTTGCCGTGCTTACAAAGGCAAAATTCTTTTGTATGTCTATAACGCCCACAAACTCGGTTTTATGGCGCTCAATAATCTCTACTACCTCACCTTCGGGCCTCCTGCCCTTCCTACGGTTATAGATATAAACCTTAACCTTGTCTTTATCAAGTGCTTTATTAAGGTTATTAGTAGGTATAAAAACATCTTCTTCCAGCTCCGGCGATACAAAATAAGCCGTTTTCCGGCTGGTCATGTCTATTTTTCCTTCTATATATTCCGCATTGGTTACTACACGGTAGGTGCCTCTCTCTGTTTCTTCAATCTGCTCCCTGGCAGCAAGGAGTTTAAGTTCTTTAATAATTTCGTTCCTGCTTTGTGTGTCGTCAAGTTCCAGTACTGCTGCAATTTGTTTATAGTTGTAAGACTTGTTTGGGTCTTTTGCAAGTATCTTGTAAATTTTGTGCGAAAAGTCTTTTTCTTTTTTAACCGACGGTTTTCCGTGTCTCTTCTTCATACATATATTAATATGCCTGAAAATTACGAATAACTAACAGATTATAAACGGTTTTAATGAAATAATAACGTATTATTGCTTACTTTTATACAGGTATTGCCTAATAATACTCTCAATATGAAGCATTTTGTTACCGCCGCCGTATTTACCTATCCTTATGAAACCGCTATACTAAAACACCTGCTACAGGACGCCGGTCTGCAATTTTACTTTGAAAACGAATTTATGGCAAGCGTAGTACCAATGTATGGCCTGGCACTGGGCGGCATAAAACTTAAGGTACACAAAAATGACCTTGATACCGTAAATCAAATACTGGAAGACTTTAATTTTAATAACCATCTAAAAATTGTCTGAGGTTTAAAAGTTGTTATCAACATATATTAATAACCAATTCTTCTTTTCTTTAAAAATTTAAAAAATCATGGTGGTTATTATTGCCTGTTAATAGTGGCTATAACTTTATACTGAAAGCCTTGTATAACAACTTTTACAATCTTATACAAATGTTTCAACAATGTTAAGTAAATGTAAATTTTTAAAAATCAGTTACTTTAGTGCTTTTTAAAAAAGGTTATCAACAGCGGTTAATTACTGTTTACAGGGTATTTTTATGGATAACTTTACGTGTTAATATATGTTAACAAACTGTTACGTATTGCTGATAACTTTGATGTAAAAAATGAAAAGTAAATTTGGTTATTACGTTTTCGTTTCGTCTTATAAAAATTTGCTTCCCGTTGCAAAAAATCTTTCTTTTTCCATTATAGAGTTATCAACAAAGTTGTTCAAAACGCAGGTCCTTTGTTTTCAGGCGCTTTTAAAACTTACTAACACCGTAGGATTTTAACAATTTTATTTGTAAGTTATACGCAAGGCAGCTAAGTAGCTAACCCCTAATTATTTGACGTTTTTCTATTCGCATACCGCCAAATTGTGGTAAATTTGTACTTAATAACACATAATAACTATGAAAATTTCTATTGGTAACGACCACGCTGGCCCCGAGTATAAAAAAGCTATAGCTGCCCACCTGGAGGCTAAAGGATATGAAATAATAAACCACGGTACAGATAGTGCAGACAGCGTAGACTATGCCGATTTTGTACACCCTGTGGCGAATGATGTAGAAAATGGTGTGGTAGATTTTGGCATCATCATCTGCGGAAGCGGAAACGGCGCGGCGATGACGGCAAACAAGCACCAGAAAATTCGCGCTGCCCTGTGCTGGACCAAAGAAATTGTCGAACTCGCACGCCAGCACAACGATGCCAACATACTAAGCATACCGGCACGCTACACCAGCAAAGAGCAGGCCATAGCCATGGTGGATACTTTTTTAAGTACCGAATTTGAAGGCGGCCGACACCAGACACGTATTGACAAAATGCCGTGCATGTAAGCATTTATATGCGATAAAAAAATCCGCCGGCCGGCGGATTTTTTTTGTTTTATCCCAGCACGTGCTGCGCCAGTACTTTTTGCACGTCGTAAATGTTTACGCTCTTGTTGAACTTTTTAGTAATGCTGGGCATAGTTTCGCTCGATACCCATATTTTAAGCTCGGCATCAAGGTCAAACGTACCGGCAGTTTCTATGCTAAAGCGCGAAATGCTTTTGTAAGAGATTGACATATACTCGGTTTTTTTACCGGTAAGCCCCTGAACATCAATAATAATCAGGCGCTTGTTAGTAAAAATAAAGGTATCGCGTATCAGCTTAAAGCCTATTTCAATAGCCTCGCCATCGGCCAGGAGCTTACCAAATTCGTCTTGCAGTTTTGCCTGGTCTACCACGCCGGCATTGCCCAGTAATGAAGAAAAAATTCCCATAAAGTTATATTTTAGTTGTTTTTAATGTTAGTTATTGGTGCCCTTCCCTACCCATAATACGCTCTATGCGCTTATCAGGTATGAGCCACATAAGGGCCACGGCTACATAAAAAATCGCGGCTATAGTGCTGTTTATAAAGCCGGAAGCAATGCCCAGGCTATACAGCACCGGCGACAGCTTTCCCTTAATATCGCTGCCTATGGCGTGCTTTAGCAGCGAGTTTTCGCCCTGCGATTTTATAATCTGGTTTTGCAGGATAACATAAGCTATACCGCTCATAAGCAATATAAAGCCGTACAGCGCCATCGTTTCGGGGGCAAAGTGGTTCTCCCCCATCCACCCGGTTACAAACGGCACCAGCGACAGCCAGAACAGCAAATGGTGGTTTGCCCACAGTATGGGTCCGTTTACTTTAGTAACCGTATGCATCATGTGGTGGTGGTTGTTCCAGTAAATACCTATGTATAAGAAACTTAGCACGTAGCTAAGGAACACCGGCAGCAGCGGAAGCAGGTCGGCAAAGTGTTCCTTATCGTGTGGAACCTTGATTTCCAGCACCATAATGGTAATAATAATGGCGAGTACGCCATCGCTAAATGCTTCTAACCGGCCTTTTTGCATTGGGTTATATCAGTAATTTTAGTTGGCTTAAACCTACAAAATTTTTTTGAACGCCACACCTCAAATTATCTTCCACATTTACCTTTACAAAAGAGCCTTTTTATTACACATTCCGGGTGTTTTATTGCACATTGTAAGGTACGGAGTGTAAGGTATTGCAAAATATAAAAATACTGAACAAACCCCTTCAGTACGTTGTATTACTTTTTAAGTCTTGGTTTTTACTGAACAAATGCCTTCAGTACTTTGAGAGAAAAGCCGGCGTAATTTTGCAGCGTGGTTGATGGGTTATTTAGTCCGCTTTATTTTTAAAGGATTTTGCCTTGTATCAAATACATCGGTAATATTAATGTGATTCAAATTTTTATCAACCGAATATATTAGTTTGTAATTGTCGCAAACTAAGTAGTAATATTTGTTTTCACGGTCAAATAATAATTCTTCACGCGGGCTTATTTCAGGATCATTAATTAACCTGCTTGGTTCGTCTAAAATTTTCTGAATTATTTTTTTCGCAATAGTTATACTGGCATGCTCACAGTAGTAGATAAAAATTTTATGAATCTCATTTTCAGCAAAATCAGACCATTTTACATTATAAGCCATTATCTGTATTTATCCAGTAATTCTTCAGTAGATTTATACCTGCCGTTTTTAAAATCGTCTTCAGATTTGTCAATCCTTGCATTGAGTTCATCAATGGTCATAGGCTTAAAAGCATCTTCAGTGTTGGCAGTTTGCTGTTTCATTACAACTTCCAAAATAGCCACGATTTCTTCGTTTTCCAACTTTAGAAACTCCTGAACAAATTCTATTTTCCTGGTTTGTAAATCCATAGCGTTATTATTTATTTCAAATATACAAAATTTTTAAGTTCAGTCATTAACGTGAGCGCGGTTCTTCCATCGGGCAATGCCCTCGGGTCGAGCACAGCTTCCGGAGTCGAGACACCGAAGGTTCAACGAAGTTAAACCTCGTTTTATTCAATTTACTTATACATAAAATCACTCAGCTGCCCATCAGAACTTTCGAGCCCTACAATATCCATAAGTTCTTCGAAGTAGGTGCATACCCTTTCCCGGTCTTCCGTATCAATGTTGAGATAAATATCAGAAAATCTATCTAAGCCTTTTCCTATTGCTTCCTGGTAGGCCTTTTCGGTAGGTTCGTTGCCGGAAGCTACTTGTGCAAAATCATCTGCCGCGAGGTTAATCCGTTCCGTCAGTTGTTTTTTAATCTGTTCATTTTGCGCACCGGGATAATACGACGTTGCATCTTTAATAAACTTTTCTTTGCTTTTAAATGCCTCAAATTTAGTCATGGTTGTGGTATTAGTTGGAAGTTTTTTATTGGTGCAGGAAATTAGGAATGAGATTGCTAATAGTAGGGATAGTGTGGTTTTCATCATTGTTGGGGTTTGTAGTGCGAGCGCGGTTCTTCCATTTCGAGAGCAGCCTGCGGAGTCGAGAAATCTCGTTTGCTGCTGCGAGCGTCGCGCTCGTATCTTTTGTTGTGGGCACGAGCAAGATGGTCGCGCGAGCTGGACTCAATTAAGTGCATTATTTTGAATAATTTATACCTAATGCTTAGTTCACGTTGTCCAATCGATTTCCAACTGATTTTGTTTTATTTTCTCTTTCTGACCGTGATTATGTTGGTCAAAATGATTAGTATTGAAGTTACAAACTAAAGCTTCTACGACAGTTCTTCTATTTTCGATGCTACCACCATTATGATAGAAATGATCTTTTGTTACAACATTGAATTTACCCCAAAATTTTTCAATCATTTCATTTTTTCTCCAATCATTGTGATGCCAAGTCGAAAGAATAAATTTTGCTTTTGTTTCGCTTAATAAGTTGAATAAAAGCTCTTCGTCTTCTTCTGTCCATCCATTGAAGTAGTCAACATTTCTACCATAATAAGGAGGGTCACAATAAATAAGATCATTTTCCGTCGCTAATGGAATGATGTCAGCAAATGATTTATTGTGAAAAGTCCAGTTTGGTTCGTCTTGAATAATTTGTGACGTTACAGAGACTTGATTTGTGATTTTTGTTATGTAGGCTTGTGCAAATCTTTCCGGTTTTTTACAGAATGGAATATTCCAATGCCCTTTTTTATTAAATCGCATCATTCCATTAAATCCTGCTCTCGAAAGAAAAATAAAGTCATAGGAGGAAAATTCGCCAGAATTAAAACGAGAACGAACATTTAAATAATGCTCATAACCGTTATTTTCTGCTTGACTTAATATTGCCCCTTCTTGTTCAAGATAATGTTTCATTAAAGGTGCAGTAATTTCTTTTCGTTGAATACCTTTATAAAAATTAATGATGTGAGGATTAGTATCATTTAAAATGGCATTTTTGTAGCCAGAGTTTAAAGCAACAACACCTGTTCCAAGAAATGGTTCTATCCATTTTCCTTGAGTTTTTGGTGCAAGATCCATAATCCAAGGTACGAGTTTAGTTTTAATGCCTTGGCTTTTGATAGGAGGAATTACTACTTTCATTTTGAATCTTTTTTATAGGTTTTTCTTGATACAATCTTATCCCATAAATCAATTCTTCCTTTAAATTCTAAAAAGTCTTTAAGCGTTGTTATTTTTGTCGGTTTGCCATCTTTTACCATTGTAGCAGAACCGTGATTAATCCAATATTCATCAAACCATTCTTCGCCTAATTGACTAAAAATGCCGTTCTCATTCCTTAAGTCCTCAATGCTAAGCGTCGAACCGATATTTGCAGTATTCCCGGAACCTTGTTTGTCGCTTGCAATTTTCCATTTCTCTGCTGCGAAAAAGTCAAAATCCTTAATTACAGACGTTATTGATTTTAAATTATCAACCGTTGTAACTTCTCGATCTCCTACTTTTTTATTAGATGTCTCATATTCTTCTTTAAGCTCTTGAACCTGATAAATTTCTGTTTCAGAGATATCATCGTTAAAGTCTGTCCTTGTATAAATAACTCCTAAGCAAAAATGTGCTAAATATTGGTTATAAGGAAATTGAATGTTTTTCTTTTTTTCTCTTTCTTTAAAATAACTTCCATGGCTACCTAACGTAAAACTCGAAATTCCATTTTTCTTTCTATATGTAGTTTTTAAATCTACTGCAAATTTCACATCTTCATTTTCCTTATCAATGAATGTTAGATCAGGATAATAGTTTTGATGTTCAGTTAAAATAATATTATAGCCATTTTCTTCTGCAAACTGTAAAATCTGAGGAAAAATATGAATTTCAAGTATTTTTGAAACAATTTTAGTATCCGACGAAATGGTATAAATATTTTTATAAACGTCAATAAATCCTTTTACAGACCAGTCACCATTTTCAGTTGAAACATATTTTTCGAGTTTTTCAGTAAAAATATCTAATGCTTTTTTAAACTCTATTTTATATTTAGTTTTTTCCTTTAAATCCATGAGGCAAAGTTATAATTTTAATCTTGTACAGTTCGTTAATAATTTTTTTCTTTAGGGCAATTATAAACCACCAAAATACAAAAATCCCTCTCAAAAAAACACTTTAAAACTTCCAATTTAATCTCCATATTTGCATCCCATATTCTCAAAACCATGACAAACATCCAGTATATATCCGGCCAGGTTTCGGCCCCGGTTAAAGGCATAGAAGCAACCCTTAAACTCCTGGCCGAAGACTGCACCATACCCTTTATTTCCCGCTACCGCAAGGATGCCACCGGCAATCTCGATGAAGTAGTTATTGAGCAAATTGCCAAACTAAGCCAGGCCTACGACGCCATTGTAAAGCGCAAGGATGCCATTATAAAGAGCATACAGGAGCAAAACGCCCTGTCGCCGGAGCTGGGCACTAAGATTAACCAAAGCTTCGACCTCACCGAGTTAGAAGACCTGTACCTGCCCTACAAAAAGAAAAAGAAAACCCGCGCCGATGCCGCCCGCGAAAAAGGGCTGGAGCCCCTCGCCAAAATAATCATGGCGCAAAATGCCGATGATGTTGATTACCTCGCCGCCAAGTACCTGAACGATAAGGTAGCCAACGAAGACGAGGCACTGCAGGGCGCGCGCGACATTATAGCCGAATGGATAAACGAGAACGTGTACATACGCAAATCGCTGCGCCGGATTTTTGGCCGCAAAGCGGTCATTACCACAAAACCCGCCAAGGACGCCGACCCGGAGAAGGCCAAAAAATTTGAGCAGTACCTCGACTGGAGCGAGAACCTGACCAAGGCGCCGTCGCACCGCCTGCTGGCCATGCTGCGTGCCGAAAACGAGGGCGTGATAAAATTTAAGGTTGAGGTAGATAACGAGGAAGCCATCGGCCTGATGGAGCAAACCATTATCAAGAACAAGCGCGACACGGCAGTCCAACTCAAAAAAGCCATAGACGACAGCTATAAGCGCCTGTTGGCTCCCGCCATAAGCAACGAGGTGTTAGCCGAAGCCAAAGCCAAAGCCGATGCCACCGCCATACAGGTATTTGCCGGCAACCTGGGGCAGCTGCTGCTCGCACCGCCGTTGGGCCAAAAGCGCATCCTGGCTATCGACCCGGGCTTCCGCAGCGGGTGTAAAATTGTGTGCCTTGACGAGCAGGGCGGGCTGCTGTATAACGAAACGGTATATCCGCACGCGCCGCAAAACGAGAGCGCCATTGCCATGAAAAAGATTCGCTCTATGGTTAACGCCTACAAGATTGACGCGATATCCATTGGCAACGGTACCGCCAGCCGCGAAACGGAGCACTTCATCAAAAAAATAGCGTGGGACAAGCCCGTGCAGGTATTCATTGTGAGTGAGGCGGGGGCTTCGGTATATTCGGCGTCAAAAATTGCGAGGGATGAATTCCCCAAGTACGACGTTACCGTGAGGGGTGCCGTGAGCATAGGCCGCCGCCTGAGCGACCCTTTGGCCGAACTCGTTAAGATAGAGCCTAAAGCCATAGGGGTGGGGCAGTACCAGCACGACGTAGACCAGGGCCTCCTAAAAGACGAGCTCGATACCGTGGTGATGCGCTGCGTGAACTCCGTTGGTGTGAACCTTAACACGGCGAGTAAGTCGCTGTTGGGCTACGTATCGGGAATAGGGGAGAAGCTGGCCGAGAATATAGTAAACTACCGCGCCGAAAACGGCCCGTTTGAAGACCGCAAGCAACTTAAGAAAGTGCCCAGGCTGGGGGAGAAGGCCTACCAGCAGGCTGCGGCGTTTGTGCGCATACCCAATGCTAAAAATCCGCTTGATAACAGCGCCGTACACCCGGAAGCCTACACCATAGTAGAGAAAATGGCGAAAGACTTAAAGCTGAAAACCAGTGATTTGGTTTCCAACAAAGAGGCCATTAAAAAGATAAATGTAGACAGCTATGTTACGCCCGAAATAGGCAAGCTTACGCTCCAGGATATACTCAAAGAACTTGAAAAACCGGGGCTTGACCCCCGCAAAGCCGCCAAGGTGTTTGAGTTTGACCCCAACGTAAAATCAATTACCGACCTGCGCACGGGTATGATACTGCCGGGCATCGTGAACAATATTACCAACTTTGGCTGCTTTGTAGACCTCGGCATCAAGGAGAGCGGCCTGGTGCACATCTCCCAACTCAAAGAGGGCTTTGTAAGCGATGTAAACGAAGTGGTAACCCTGCACCAGCACGTTACGGTTAAAGTCACTGAAATTGATGTGGAGCGGAAACGGGTGGCGCTGACGATGATTTTATAGGCCCCACCCGGCACATCTTAATATTTTTAACATTTCCTTAAGAAATATAAAAATATTTTATATATTAGCTATCAGTCTATTAACCTTTAAAACCAAATCACATATTATGGAAGGACTTATTACTATTTTGTTTATTTTGTTTTTCGGTATTTTAATACTGATGATTATTAGCCAATGGAAAATTTATGAAAAAGCGGGTAAACCGGGATGGGCAGTATTAGTGCCCATATACAGCACAATTGTACTGATAGAAATTATTAAAAAACCAGGCATTTGGCTGTTGTGGTTTCTTATTCCGGGTGTAAATATCATATTCGCCATTTGGGCCATTAACCTTTTATCAAAATCATTTGGCAAGTCAGAGGGTTTTACCATCGGCCTGCTATTTTTACCGTATATATTTTACCCAATACTGGCATTTGATAAATCAATCCAGTACATTTACGGTAATAACGGCGACGATATCAACGAAATAGGTTCTCCGGAAGTAGTATAAAAACTAATTTTAGTTTCACTATAAAAGCCCTTTTGTTCATTCAAAGGGGCTTTTTGCTTACGCTTTATCTTGGTTTTATTATAAACAAAAAAAACCTCCCAAGCACTAAGCCTGAAAGGTTGTATTTATAACGGAAAATATGTTATTACAGTTTATTTTCTTCCTGCGCTTTTTTAGGGTTGTTAGCTTCGTGTTCCCCATCTTTAGCCGCGTTTTTAAATTCTTTAATACCGGTACCCAATCCTTTCATAAGTTCGGGGATTTTTCTTCCACCAAACAGCAATAATACCACACCAAGTATTAGAAGTATTTCTGTTAAACCAAATTTACCACCCATGATAGCTATACTTTAAATTATTAAACAAAGTTATGTATTAAAAAATAATATACATCTATTTACGGCAAATATTTGTTTTTGGTTTGCGTTAAAGTATCAAAAATATACAGGTGTATATTTTTACATAGCGTTTACTACACCATAAACAGTAAAATAGGGCAGGTTTAGTATATTTGTCCATTAAAGAGTAAATATGTCTGCAAAGAGGCTACGGAAACAGATTATACGTAAAAAACTGTTCAATAAAAACCGCCTGGTGATATTGAACGAAGATACTTTTGAAGAAATTTTTTCGCTCAGGCTAAACCTTATGAATGTGTTTGTATGGCTTACCAGCATAAGCATTGTCATGATAGCGCTAACCACCTACATAATAGCCTTTACCCCCCTGCGTGAGTACATACCCGGCTACGCCAGTACCAAGCTGAAACAGCAGGCTACCGAGAACGCGATTAAATCAGACTCGCTTGTAAAAGTCCTGCAGGATGAAAAGGTATACCTCGCTTCAATAAAAAAAGTACTAACGGGCGAACTTGATAAAACCATGCTGAGCCGTGACAGTATTGTTGTTTCTGAACAAAAGGAACTTACCGAGGCCGAAATGAAGCCCAATGAGGCCGACCAGAAACTGCGCGAGCAGGTAGCCCACGAAGACAAGTACAACCTGTTTGAAAAGGCGACCCCACGCGTTAGCCAGGTGCTTTTTGCGCCGGTAAGGGGAACGATAACCAAGCCCTATAATGCATCTAAAAAGCAATTTTTTATAGAGATAGCGGTAGCCAATAACACCCCGGTTAAAGCCATTGCCGCCGGTACCGTAGTGCTGGCCGACTGGACGCCCACAAACGGCAACGTAATGGTGGTGCGCCATAACGACGGTATTATATCGGTATATAAGCAAATGGCACAGCTTACTAAAGAACAGGGCGACGTGGTAAAAAGCGGTGAAGTGCTGGCACTGGCCGGCGCAGGCGATAAAAGCGGCGGCGCCATGCTACACTTTGAACTCTGGAAAGACGGCTACCCCATTAACCCCACACAGTTTATCGATTTTGAATAATGGATGAGTTTATAGTAAATATTACATTTCCTTCATTCCTGTGCGGTATCATTTTTATGGTAGCAGGTGGTTTTATGTACCTGTTTCCGCCTAAAAAAATCAATTATCTATACGGCTATCGTACGGGTAACTCTATGCAGTCGCAGGAGCGGTGGGACTTTGCTCAAAAATTTTCGGCGGCGTTAATGGTAAAATCAGCTATGGTAATGGTGGTGCTTTCCGCATTGTCATACTTTATTCCTGTCGAAGCAGAGCCTAAGATGATTGCCGGTATAGCTATGGTACTGGTGTGCGCGTTGTACCTGTTTATAACCACCGAGCGCGCCATCAAAAACCAATTTAAAAACTAACATCCGCACAATGTCACTAAAAACATTAGGAGCTAAGATATTCGCGAAAATCATTCACCTGCAAACCCAAAAGTGGGCGAAGAACCCTGTGGCAACCCAGCAAAAGGTGTTCAACCAACTTTTGGCTGCGGCCAAAGGAACCCGCTTTGGGCAGGAGCATGATTTTTATAAAATAAACACCTACGCTGACTTTGCGGCTAAAGTGCCCGTGCGCGATTACGAAGGCCTTAAAACCTATGTAGACCGCGTGGTGCATGGAGAGGAAGATGTGCTGTGGCCGGGCAAGCCGCTGTATTTTGCCAAGACATCGGGTACTACCAGCGGGGCCAAGTATATTCCGCTTACCGCCGAAAGCATGCCCTACCACATTACCGCCGCTCGTAATGCCATACTGAGCTACATTCACGAAACAGGCAATGCCGGTTTTGTAGACGGCAAAATGATTTTCCTGCAGGGCAGCCCGGAGCTGGACGAAAAGCACGGTATTAAATTTGGCCGCCTCAGCGGTATCGTGGCGCACTTTGTACCCGCCTACCTGCAAAAGAACCGCATGCCCAGCTGGGAAACCAACGTTATAGACGACTGGGAAACCAAGGTAGATGCCATAGTAGCCGAAACCATTAATGAGGATATGGCTGTAATATCAGGCATACCCAGCTGGGTGCAGATGTATTTTGAAAAGCTGCGCCAAAAAGGAGGCAGGCCAGTGGGCGATATCTTCAAAAATTTTAACTTGTTTATCTACGGCGGGGTTAATTACGAGCCGTACCGCGCCAGGTTCGAAAGCCTGATAGGCCGCAGGGTAGACAGCATAGAATTGTTTCCCGCGAGCGAAGGTTTTTTTGCCTACCAGGATAGCCAAACGGAACCTGGCATGCTGTTGCTGCTCAACGCCGGCATTTTTTACGAATTTATAAAAGCCGACGAGTTTTTTACCAATAATCCGCGCCGCTACACCATAGGCGAAGTGGAGCTGGGCGTAAACTATGCGCTCATTATTTCAACTAATGCAGGGCTATGGGCCTACAATATAGGCGATACCGTGGCGTTTACGTCGCTGGCGCCGTACAGGGTGGTGGTTACCGGCAGGATAAAGCACTACATATCGGCGTTTGGCGAGCACGTAATAGGCAAGGAGGTAGAGAGCGCCCTTAAAGAAGCTATGGAGGGCACGGAGGTGAGCGTAAACGAATTTACCGTTGCCCCGCAGATAAACCCCGAAAGTGGCCTGCCGTACCACGAATGGCTGATAGAATTTGGCAACGAGCCAAATGACCTCGATGCCTTTGCCCTAAAAATAGATGCCGCCATGCGCAAGCAGAATGTATATTATGACGACCTCATTGTGGGCAATGTGCTGCGCACGGTGGTGATAACCAACGTGGCTACGAACGGCTTTCAGGACTATATGAAAAGCATAGGCAAGCTTGGTGGGCAAAACAAGCTGCCACGGCTAAGCAACGACAGGAAGATTGCTGATTATTTTAAGTATTAAAAACAATTATGAAGCAGAATTATAAAATACCAAAGTTACCATTAGCGGAAGATATTGAAACTAAAGGCGTATTAAAAAAAGTTACAGAGGCGCGTGCGGCGTTGGCAGAACTAAAAGGTATTCATGCTTCAGTGCCAAATGTTGGTATTTTATTAAATACATTAGCACTACAAGAAGCAAAAGATAGTTCTGCAGTGGAGAATATTATTACCACACACGATGAACTTTTTAAAGCAGAACTGGACTTAAATTTAGTCAAGAATATCTCTGCTAAAGAGGTACAAAGATATTCAATGGCTTTAAGACAGGGATTTGAATTGGTTCAGAAAAACAGGTTAATCACAAACTCAATTGTACTTTCCATACACCGGGTTTTAGAACAAAATGATGCGGGATATAGAAAAGTACCAGGAACCGATTTAAAAAACGACAAGACAGGCGAGGTAATTTATACCCCTCCGCAATCGTTAATGGAAATACAGTCATCAATGACTGAGCTTATAGAATATATCAATGATGACTCTCTAGATGACTATGATTATCTCATAAAACTTGCAATTATCCACCACCAGTTTGAAAGCATACATCCTTTTTATGATGGTAATGGGAGGTTAGGGCGTATCATTAATATTTTATATTTGATCTCGAAAGGCCTGCTTGATTATCCTACGCTTTATCTAAGTAGATATATCATTCAAAATAAATCGGAGTACTACAGGTTGCTTCAGGAAGTAAGGGATACAGGAAGTTGGGAAGGCTGGATTTTATATATATTAGAGGCAGTAATTAGTGTTTCAAAACAAAGTTCCTCACTTATAAAAGAGATTAAATTTGTAATGCAATCATATAAAAACACCATACGAAGCAAATACCCTAAAATTTATACACAGGATTTGTTGAACAATATATTTAAGCATCCGTATACAAAAATCGATTTTTTGCAGGAAGATTTAAATATAACCAGGCAAACGGCATCAAAATATCTAGATACTATAGCAAAAGATGAAGCTAATTTATTAACTAAAGTGAAGATTGGTCGAGATAACTATTTTATTAATGACGGGTTAATGAATCTATTTACGCAATATGATTACAAATTATGAAAACTGCAAAATAAAACATGTTAACCAAGTGGCATTTCGTTAACACGTTTCAAAAACATGTTAACCAAAGTGGCATTTCGTTAACACGTTTTAAAAATACGTTAACCAAAGCAGCTTTTCGTTTACATATTGCTGTCTATAACATAAATTCAACTAAAAATAAAAAACCTACATTTGCCAAAAGTATACTATGCAGGGAACTAAAAACATAACACGTTCGCGCGCGCAGGAATCGTCAGCAGCTATAGAGCGGCTGTATATTACCATGCGCCACCTTTTTAACCGCGGTTTTTATAAGCCTATGGGTATTAGTGGCGAATCGCTTCGTGAGGCGCTGCTGGCACTTCGCCCTGAAATATATGGGTCTATTGCCGAAGAAAAAGCCGAACTTAACGGGCTGCTGTATGTTATAGAGCGCCTGCCCGTGGGTATAGAGCAGTGCTGTTTTATAAACCTTACCAGCGATGAAGGCTATGGCAAAAGCCATTTTAAGGCCATAGTGCCGCCCAAGCGTAAGCGCAACTGCTACCGTATAGACGAGGAGCAGATGAACGTGGAGATAACCCGGGGGCGCAGCGATATCTATGACATCCTTACGCACCTTACCTTTATTTACATAGAAGCCGATAAGATAAAAAGCCGTGTGCTGATAGACGACAACGGCGAAATAGCACGCGACTGGATAAAGCTGGAGCAGATAATAGCCAGTGAACAAAAGCTGCCGCTGGAAGGGCGTGAGCAGGCCATAAGCCATGTGAGCAACATACTGGGCCGCACGTTTTCTGAAATTACCGATATATACGACGGCTTTGGAACCAAGGCTGACCCTGATCGTTTTTTGCGCGTTATTTACTGGCTTGGCAAGGTGGCGATTGATGAGGCCATGGGCGGGCAAAAACGCACCATAACCTTTACACCCATACTGCGCGAAAGGCTGGGCCACCACATACATGGCGAGATATGGGCAGATAATATCAAGTCGGTGCTAAAACAGAACGGGCTTTTGCAAAGGCCCATACATATTATAAGCGCTAACATGCACAGCGTGATGAATTCGCTGTTTGCGCCGGTGCTGCTAAAATCAAGGTATAAAGATAAAGATGAGTTTTTTATCTACGAAGAACTGAGCAAATCGGGTAATGACCCCATGCGCGAAAAGGTGCAGGATTTTGCCATGAAAAACGGCATGATTTATATGCCCGATACATCGGGAACCAACATCGACGTACAAATTTTTGATACCGATAAAATAGATTTCAGTAAAACAGCGTTTCCTAAGGCAGTGCTTGGTGAAAATAAGCCGGTTATTATTGTAATGGACTACGCTTTTGGCGAGCAGGCTTATGAAACTATTGATGAGTTACTGAAACCGTATAAGGAGAATGACGTTAAAACTTTTATGGATGTAGAGTCGGTTTCTATAATGGGAAAGGCAGGTATACTTGAGGGTGGCAAGGGCGACATTATGATACCTTCGGCGCATATAAATGAGGGTACGGGCGATAATTACCCGTTTGAGAACGAGCTGACGGCAGAAATGTTTGCCGGGCAGGGCATACCCGTATACAGCGGCCCTATGGTAAGTGTGCTGGGTACATCGCTGCAAAATAAAGACCTGCTAAAGTTTTTTAACGAAAGTACCTGGGGTGTTATAGGCCTGGAGATGGAAGGCGCATACTACCAGAAAGCCATACAAAGCGCCAGCAAGATACGCAAGAGTATTGCCCCCGATGTTAAGGTGCGCTATGCCTACTACGCGAGTGACAATCCGCTCGAAACAGGCAGCACACTTGCCAGCGGCGGCCTGGGCACCACCGGTGTAAAACCCACTTATTTAATTACAATAAAAATACTCGAACAAATATTTAATATCCGTTAACCTAATGGAAAACCAGAACACAAGCCAAAACCAGGATATAGACTTAAATGCTGTAAAACAACAATTAAAAAGCTATTTTACAAAGGTAAACGATTCTTTTTTTGACATTATACTGTTTATAAAAAGATATAGTATAGCCATAATAATATTGTTTATAATAGGCGTGGGCCTGGGCATATTTCTCGACATGAGTTCTAAGGTATATTCGCAGAAAATTTTTGTTACGCCAAATTTTGGAAGTGTAGACTACCTGTATGAAGAAGTAGGCCTTATGAATGCAAAGCTTAAGGAGCATGACACGCTGTACCTAAAAAAAATGGGTATAAATAAGGTAAAATCAATAGCAAAAATAGAGATAGAGCCTATTGTAGATATCTATGACTTTATTAACGATCGCGTACCAGGCAAGGACAATAACAAGATAGACCTGTTTAAAATTATTTCTGAAAACGGGGAGGTAGAAAAGATTATTGAAGAAAAAACAATAAGCAGATATTACAAATACCACGTTATTACCATTACTACAAAAGAAAAATTTAACGATAAAAGCCTGGTTGCCCCCATTCTTGATGCGCTAAACTCTAACCCATACTGGCTACAGGTGCAAAAAGAAACACTTAATAACCTAAGGGTTAAAATGCAGGCAAATACAGTAATGCTGGAGCAGGTAGATAAAATACTTGCAGATTATGGCAACATACAGGCAGGCACATCGGGTGTAACGCTACGCACTGATAATACAAACATAGCCGATATCTTTAATTTTAAAAATTCGTTTATAGCAGACCAGGCGCTAAACAGGTTAAATGAAATTGATTACCAGAAAATAATTAAAGACAGGGGGATAGTCTTAAATATACGCGAAACCAATGTTACCTCTGGAAAAATGAAAATAATATTACCGTTGCTGCTGCTTATTTTGTTTACAGCAGGTATAAAATTCAGGGACTATTACCGTTCTCAAATGGCTAAACGCAGCCTTAAATAAACAGTTTTGTTTTGAAAAAAGTACTTATAACGGGGGCAAACGGGCAGCTGGGGCAGGCACTTAAAAAAGCAGCTGTAAACTACGCAGGCCTTGAGTTTTATTTCGCAGGGTCTGCCGATGCAGATATTACATCTGCCGGGAGCCTTGCCGCTATATTTAATAAAGTACAGCCCCATTTTTGCATTAACACTGCGGCTTACACAGCTGTAGATAAAGCAGAAAGCGAACCAGAAAAGGCCCATGCGGTAAATACCCTTGGCGCTAAAAACCTGGCGCAGGCTTGTAAAAAGCACGGCACAGTGCTGTTGCACATTTCAACCGATTTTGTTTTTGATGGCAGTAAAAACAGCCCCTATACAGAGCAGGATGTCACCGCTCCACTGGGTGTATATGGCAAAACCAAGCTTGACGGCGAAAATGAGGTTATTAAAAACCTTGATGCCTATTATATTATAAGGACCTCCTGGGTATACAGCGAGTTTAGCAATAACTTTATGAAAACCATGCTGCGCCTTGCCGCCGAACGGGATAGCCTTAACGTAGTAAGCGACCAGCACGGCACACCCACTAATGCTAATGACCTGGCTGAGGTACTTATTACTATTATACAAAGTAACAAGCAGGCGTATGGCATTTATAATTATAGTAACGAAGGCGAAACCACATGGTACGATTTTGCACGTAAAATATTTGAGGTAAACAATGTTTCTATCCATTTACAACCTATACCCACTACGGCATACCCCACACCGGCTAAAAGGCCCGCCTATAGTGTGCTTGATAAATCTAAGATCAAACAAACCTTTGGCATCATGATACCCAAATGGGGGGAGAGCCTTAAACAGGTTACAGTCTAAAGAAAAAATCAGCAACTGATATTTTGAATGATATTGTGCCATCGAAACATCTGGAAACCTGCCATTTCAGTTTCGGGATCTTTAAAAACTTTAATCAATACGTTTTTCAATAAAGTAATTTGGCCGTTTTTTTACTTCAAGATATATTTTGCCTACATACTCGCCAATAATACCAAAGCAAAAAAGCTGTACTCCGCCTAAAAAATACATGGGTAATACAGTAGATACCCACCCGGGCACTATCTTGCCAAATAAATAAGAACCCACTGCGTAGCCGCTCATTAAAAGGCATAAGAAAAAAATAATAAAGCCTGTAATTGTAACCAGTTTAAGCGGATAGTTACTAAATGAAGTAATACCGTTCCATGCAAAAGAGGCCATTTTATGGAATGGGTATTTAGATTCGCCGGCCTTGCGTTCCAGGCGGTCATAATACACCCTACCGCTACTAAATCCGATAGTAGGTATAATTCCCCTTAAAAAAAGGTTTACCTCGCCAAATTCGCTAAGAGCGGCTAGTACCCTCCTGCTGCATAGCCTGTAATCGGCATGGTTATATACTATATTTATACGCATTTTTTTCATTATGTTATAAAATATCAACGCAGTATTTCGCTTAAAAAAGGTATCGGTAGTGCGCTCACGCCTTACGCCATACACCACATCGGTACCGTTTTTAAACAGTTGCACCATGTCTTCTACTACAGTTATATCATCCTGCAGGTCAGCATCAATAGATATTAAGGCGTCGGCCTCCTGCGTAAAACAGAGAAGCCCCGCCAACAATGCCTTTTGATGCCCCACGTTGCCCGAAAGTTTCAGCCCTTTTACATAGCTGTACTCAGCTGCCTTAAGTGCTATAAGCTGCCATGTGGCATCTGTACTTCCGTCATCTACAAACACAGCAAAACTTTTTGAGGAAATAACGCCCCGTGCCACAAGCCCATCAATAAGCCTGTTTATGCTTACTGTAGTTTCAGGTAGCATTTGGGCTTCGTTATAGCAGGGTAAAACAATTCCTATTATCGGTAATTTATCCATATACTAAAAATAAGGCAATGATAGTTATTCTACCCAAAGGGCAGACCCTTTCTGATTACCAAGTTTTACTACTACTACATTACCCATTCGTTTTACAGAATTTGGTTTTGGCCAAACAGCCATTTCCGCTATAGAATCTTTAACATAGAGGTAAGACTCTTTGTTGTCTATAATCTTATAATTAGCTACTCCGGTATAGTTTATAAAGCCGTTTATACGGTAATTATTTCCACCATCCCACTGGAGTATAGAACCCGAAAAAATTTCAGAATTTTCAAGGCGGAATTTTTTGAAGTTATTGTCTGAAACTTTTCCGTAAAAGTAAACATAGTCACGTCCCGGATCAAAATCAGGGTAGAGCGCCCTTATTCTATCGTCAATTTTATAAACCGTGGTATAGTCACTGTTATAAATTTGCTGGTGTGACACGTATAGCCGCGTAATAAAGTATATATTTAGCATGACCACGACAAATACCCCGGTGTAATAAACCTGATAGAATTTAATTTGCGACAGGAAGTGCGCTATAAAAAAAGCGAACACAATACCCGAAGTTACATAAATGCGCGGGGGATGATAGTAACCCAAACCCGTTATAAACAATGAAATTAAAAAAGGTACTACCAGTAGAAAAAGCATTACAAGCGCACGCGGCCAAAAGGTTTTACGGTCTTTAATAAACGAAAAAACTAACGTGGCAATGCAAAGTACAGAAGCAAATATAAAAGCCTTATCACCATAAAAGTAATCGCCCCGAATATTGTCCACCACTATATTATAAAAATCTACAAAACGGCTGTCTGTATTACCGGAAGCGTATGAAGCCAGATAGCCTCCCTTGCCCAAATTTGGGCAAAGCACAGGAAGCGATAACAGATAAAACCCGAGGCCTGTAACCATAAGCAGGCCAAATAATAATGTAACCCTTAACTGGTACTTAAAAGAAAAATCATCGCGATAAGTATTTTGAAACAACATCACAAGGTAAATAACTACGGGTATAAATACCAGTGCCTGGTATATTGCTATAACACACATTATAAGTAATGCGGAAGCAATAAAAATTGCAGCAGAAATTTTACTTAATCCACGCTTTATAGCGTTATTAAAAAGCATTACTGCACAAGCCGATAGCACAAAACTCAATGTTACGGCTACAGACTGCATACTAAAATACAGTTGATAAGCCATTTGTGGAAATGTTATAAAAAGAGCACAAAAAGCATATGCCGTATAGCTCTTAAAACGAAACATGCGCGCCAAAATTACACTGCTTGCACTAAGTAATATGAGAGAGAGTAAAAGCGTAAAATATGGAGTAATGCCATGAAAAACCTGATAGGTTATCAGGTTTGTACCCCAACGGCCCAAATCTAACGACATGGATTTGTCAAAGGGCACTTCGCTATCTATAGTTATAGTAAAGTTAGTAAGATAATAACCATAAGAAATAAGGCTTACAGCAACACTAAAAAACAAGAGATTAATTTGTTTTCGGGAAATTTGATCAGGCATTATGCGGTTTTTTTGATTTGACTGTAAATGTAAAGATTTTAAAATATGTTTATTTAATTCAAGTTGCTAGTTAGAAAACAAAAAAGTAAGCACCAAAAGTGAGAAATTTGGTTTACCACAACTAAACACTCACCGGTATGATGCTTACAAGAGACAAAATTATTTCTATTTTTTTGTTTAATTGATGATATTTTGAAAGGAATTGGACACCAAAGATATAAGGCGGCAAGTAAGTGACAGCGAAATTATACTAACCGCTATTGTTTCCTCCACGAGTTTTTATGGAAACCATTCCTCTGCTATTGAGTTTATGAAGCTTTGGAAAGAAAAGCGATTTTGTTGAAAATCCAAAGGAAGTCAAACTCTAAAAGAATAGATACACTGGAACAAAAACTTGAAAAATTAAAAATGAGAAAAAGAGTAGAAACAACTATCAGCGATATTAAGAAACTATTTCCAAGAACAATACATGCCGTAACATTGGAGGGATTCCTAATAAAGCTAACACTATTTGTTTTTGGATTGCAATTAAGCAAAGCACTAAAATAGCAACTTGAATTATTTATAAATCTAAAAAGAAAATAGAAACAAAAACAATTATATTTGCCCAAAAAATTAACCATACAATGAAAGCAAAAACTATACTCGTAGGAATTTTTTCCCTTAGCATGCTGATGGCGTGTAAAATTGACAATAAAGAAAACAACGTACAACAGCCCACGGCACAGCCGGTAGAGCCGCAAAGTACAGGCGAAGTTACTGTAGTAATTAATGCTATTGTACCTGCTAACGACAATTTTCAGCTGTTTTATGGCGAAACTGCTTCGCTTGATTTTGACCAAAATATGGTTGTTCCTGTAACCGGAAAGCCCGAAGCCCAGGACATTACCTTTAACCTGCCCGATGATGCCCTGCCTGCTACAGTAAGGATAGACCCGGGAGATAGCAAAACCCAGGGCAAGCTTACCTTTAATAGCGTTACCATTAAGTATTACGATAAATCATTTGTAGTAAAGGGTGGAGAAGAGTTTCTTAAATACCTGCAACCGGGTAACCTTGAAAAAGTCGCTTCAGATGCTACCTCTATAACCTTTGTGCCCAAGCAAATATCCGATGGCGGTTACGACCCTATGTTTTACCCCAGCGGAGACCTTTTAAACGCTCTTCATGGCATACTTGTAAAGTAATATAGTAAACCGTTATATAAACAAACCCTACGGGCCGATACAGGCGGCCGTGGGGTTTGTTGTTTACAAACTAAAAGTACTTATTACATGTAGGGTTAGCCAATATCCTCCGCTGCCAAATAAAATTACTACCTTTGTAATTGCTGTATATACCACCTGATTTTTAAATGGAAAACGCTACTGACAATTATCCAAGGATAAACATAATTTTTCGCTCGTGCGATTCCGTAACCGCGGTACATCACGCACCAAGGCCCTTTAACCTGGACAAAAAAACACTTATAAAGATTTGTTTTAAAAGCCTGCACAATGCCATACAAGCCTACAACTGCCGCATTATAGTACTGGGCGACAACCTTTCTGATGAAATGAAGCAGTTTTTCCTGAGTTATAATACAGAGCTGCGCGAAGGCATTTTTGGTAATGATAATTCTATCCGCGAAACCGTAAAAATAGCACAGGAATTTAATGACGACGAGTGGGTATATTTTTGCGAAGACGACTATTTGCATACCCCCGATGCCATTCATAAAATATGCACCCTTATAAAAGAAAAACATACCGTAATACCCCCAAGCATAACTATTAAAAAAAGGCTTAGGAAAAAGGAACTCACCCTGCTCTCGGTACCGCGGTTTATGAGCGAACCCGAAATAACAATTTTCCCGGCAGATTACCCTGACAGGTATAATATCGTTCACAACAGGCCCCGGTTTATTTTTCACACATCAGATAGCCACTGGCGCCAGGTGACAGACATTACCTTTACCTTTTTAATGAAGGTGTCGTCTGCCCGTAAGCATAAAAACACACTAATAAAGGCTGCCCGGGGCGCTAATGACCGTTATTTGAGTGAAAAGCTGCTAAGCAGGTCATTCTTTTTTACTAAAATGCTGTGTGTGTCGCCCCTGCCCTCATTATCCACGCATATGCACACCCATACTATGTCTCCGCTTGTACACTGGGAAGCGCTTGCCATGGCATTAAAAAATAAAGTAGCCTAATGATAAAAAAACTGTGGGCACAACGCGGCAGCCCGGGTAAAATACTGGCAAAGGGCGGCATAACATTTTTTTTCAGGATTGTTGCCATGCTATTTAGTTTTGGTATAATGTGGTTTATTACTAACTACTTTGGCGACAGCGTTTTCGGGCTGTATTCTTTGGGGTTAACCATATTGCAGTTTGCCGTACTGGTGTTTGCCATGGGCGTACCTAATGCTTTTATAAGCTTTACGGGTGGTTTTAGCGGCACGCATGAGCATGTCGGTTTTCTGCTTAAAGCTGTTAAGACGGTACTGGTTGCTGCTGCCTTACCATTGCTGGTGCTTACACTGAGTTCAGGCTTTATTTCAGAATACATATTTAATAAACCAAACCTTTGGCCCTTTTTGGTTGTAGCAGGCCTTGGCACGCCCGTGCTTATACTGCACGAGCTGCTGTGTTTTTATTTCATATCGGTAAAACGCTTTACCCTTTACGGGTTATTTATATTTATAATACCAAATGTACTTTTTGCTGCATTCCTGCTAATGGCATATTACAGCGCAGCTTCGCCATACATTATATTTGGGTCTTATGTGGCCGCTTATGTTATAAATATAACTATAGGTTTTACAGCCGCTTTTTATAAGGTAGGTGCAGTTGCCTATCCCGCTATTACAACCCGCCACTTACTCCGCAAGGCACTGCCCATGATGATGGGCGGCGTTTTTTTAATGCTGCTTAACTGGACGGATATTTTAATACTGGGCCGGTACGAAACCGAGGCAAACATAGGAATATATAATGCCGCTTTCAGAATAGGGTACCTGGTGCTGTTTTTTGTATCTACAATGAACGTAATTATACTGCCCAAAATTTCTGAATTATACTATCAAAAAGATTTTGCAGGCATGAAAAAAGCCGTAAACAGCTTTACCCAAATGGTGGGTCTTGCCACAATACCTCTTGCTGCAGCAATAATTTTTTTTAGTTCTTACATACTAAGTTTTTTAGGAAAAGACTTTAACACGGGCAGCACAGCGCTTACACTTATAACGTTAGGAGGGCTGTATAATGCAATGACCGGAAATGTAGACCAGATATTAAATATGACTGATAACCAAACTATGGTTAGTAAAATACTTTTTGCTGGTTTTTTTCTGAATGTATTGCTTAATTTGTATCTGGTGCCACAATATGGCATTAACGGTGCCGCGTGGGCCAGCCTGTTGTCTAATATTTTTGTAAATACGGTTTTTGTAATCGTAATAAAAAAGAAATTAGGCTTCTGGACTTTTATTTAAAAGCTTTTGACACACTAATATAAAAATGGAAACGTTAGCAGTATCGGTTATTATAGTTAACTACAACGGGATGGCCTATAAGCTGGCATCGCTTTGCATGCTTTTTATAATATCTATGAACGTAGTGCTGGCGCCCCGTGTGGCTGCATTACACAACCGTGGAAAAATGGGAGAGCTGCATAAAACCCTGCGCAAAATTACCCATATAATAATTGGCCTTACCATACCGTTGATAATGCTCATAATATTACTTTCTAATTACCTCCTGGCATTATTTGGGCATGGCTTTACAGGCGGCAGGCAGGCGCTTATAATAATAAGTATTGGATTTTTGCTCAATGCAATTACCGGAAATGTAGACCAGATACTTAACATGACGGGAAACCAGAAAATACTGCAAAATATTACTATGGCCGGCTTTGCGCTTAATGTGTTGCTAAACCTTGTGCTTATACCCCGTTATGGCATAAACGCGGCAGCAACAGCCAGCCTTTTAACTAACGTGTTGTTTAACGCGGCCTGCATCTTTTACATTAAAAAGAAGCTTGGTTTTTATACCTTTATATAAAATGAGACGTTTAAAAATTTTAATTTTCTGGCTTTTTGCAGCAAAAAACAATGTCGCTTTTAAAGAGCTGATTATGTTTTTAATAAAGCCTACCATTACCGTAACGGCAAAAAAGTACCTAACGTCGCTTAAGGAAGAGGCAAATGATTATAAGGCTACCTTTAAGGGGCTGGCACATCCGCTGTACTGGCCTAAAAACTTTTCGCTTTACCGCTTTAACCAGGTTATATCAGAAACGTTTGATGTTAATGACTGGCATTATTACCAAAAATTACATACTGAAATACAGCCTGGCGAAATTTTATTAGATATAGGCGCTTCAGAAGGGCTTTTTGCGCTTACCGTAGCCGATACCTGCGCACATATGTATCTTGTAGAGCCGGGAACAACCTTTAATAAAGCGCTACAAAAAACTATGGCTCCTTATGCAGATAAGGTAACAATATTAAATTCTGCAGTGGGTGACCAGGACGGCGAAATTTATTTTAGCGACGATTCTCTGGAAGGCAAGGTTGCCGATGGAGTATCAGATACCGCACAGAAAATAAACATTAATAAAATAGATACCCTTATTGGCACCAACAGGATTACCTACCTTAAGGCCGATATAGAGGGCTTTGAGCTCGAAATGCTAAAAGGGGCAGCAAATACTATAAGGACTAACAAGCCTAAAATTGCAATAACCACTTACCACGACCAAAACAACCCAGGCGAGATAATAGCGCTTATAAAAAGTTATGTTCCTGAATACAATCATTATGTAAAAGGTATTTACGAAAAAAATCCTAAGCCGGTGCTAATTCATTTTTGGGTATAATGAAAGAAATAACATTATCAGTAATAATTGTAAACTATAACGGGCTGCCGTTTTTAAAAGATTGTTTTGATTCGATTGCAAAACAGCTTGATGGCATATCCCATGAAATAATTGTTACAGATAATAACTCTGCCGATGGTAGCTGCGACTATATTATACAGCATTTTCCTGATGTTATCTTAATACCTTCTTCCGAAAACCTCGGCTTTGGCAAAGGAAATAATACAGCTGTGCAAAAAGCATCAGGGGAGTATATATTACTACTTAATAATGATACCATATTGCAAAGCCATTTATCTCCCGCTTTGCATGTACTTAAAGCCAATAGCAATATAGGGGCACTGGGCATAAACATGTTTAACGCAAAAGGGGAGTATCTTAAGGCAGGCGGCAGGTTCCCGTCCGTATTAAATTTAATTCGCCTCAAAAATATAACCTGGCTGGGGCCGGAATTTAGCACAGGCGTATTCTCAAAAAACCTGTATGACATAGATTGGCTTACCGGATCTTTTTTGCTGATGCCAAAAAGAGTATATGAGCAGGTAGGCGGTTTTGATGAAGACTACTTTATGTATGTTGAAGATGTAGACTTATGCAAAAAAACAGCCTTAGCGGGCTATCGCAGGGTTTTTATGCCGGGCCTTAGTTATACACATTTTGTGGGCTACAATGCCGCAAAAGACTTCCTTATAATTAAGGGCCTTGAAACCTATATAGATAAACATGCTAAAGGCATAGATCATTTTTTTATGCATTGTGCGTTAAGGATTAATAAGATTGTTAAAAAAATAAAGAAAAAAAAGCAAGTATGAAAATAGCAGCGCAAAAAATTTACTTGCCCCTGTTTGTTACACTGCTGCTGTTGCAAATCTATTTACCCTCATTTAAGGCAAATGTTTTTTTACAGGTTGCCGCCCTTGGCGTTTTATTGTTTATAGATAATGTGCGGTTTTCTGTGCAGTTTTTAAAACAATTGCTACCGCTAATAATATTGTTATTTATAGGTTTTATAGGTACAATGTTCCACCGCTACGCCCTATATAACATTATTAAAGATGTATTTCACTTCGTAAAACCTGTATTAGGGCTGCTTATAGGTTATATTATAGCCAGAAAGTTAAACAATGTAGGTTTTTTTATAAAAGGTATAGTAGCAGCGTCAGTAATCTCGGCAATTATACATTTTCTTATTATAATATTCCTCGTTCGCGATTTTACCCGTATAGAGGATATCAGGCAGTTTACTAAAGACAACTTTCTCGAAATGTTTGGCTTGTTTTTTATCATATATTTTAAAAAGTTCGAAGGCCGGGAGCTGGTGCGTAACATATGGTATAAGCGTGTTTTTATTGTTTTATTAACTTTTTCGTGTCTTCTCTATTTTTCACGCACTATGTTTGTGCTCGCCTTTATAATAGTTATGGCAGCACACGGCTATACAAAAATAAGGGCCGCAACCGTAAAAGTATTGGTGATCATGCTGTTTTGCATTACAGGCTTGTTTATATATCTTAATACGGCCAACATAAAAAGGGACGGAAAAGGTTTAGAAATTTTTTTATATAAAATTAAAAACGCCCCGGCCGAAATTTTTGAAACAAAGGTAGACCGTGAAAACCATGCCGCCCTGTGGGACCACTGGAGGGCCTATGAAGCAAAAAGGGCTGTAGCACTCATGAATTCTGAGCCGGAAAGCTATATATACGGTACAGGGTACGGATCGTTAGTAAACCTTAAATTTTTCGCCCCGCTTACCGGCGATAAAAAAGGCATACGCTACATTTCAGACTTACACAACGGGTACATAAATATTTTATATAAAACAGGCCTTATAGGAATTATTATATATGTTATTATGCTTGCCAGATTATATTGGTACATCAGCCGTGGTTTTAGTTTTGCTAATATAATAGTATCATCAATAGGGATTATATATATTATTACATCTTTAATGATAACAGGTATATATAATAGCCGCGACATAATAATATTTTTACTTGGCGGAATGCTTTATTACAGCGAGCGGCAACGCCGGCTAAATAAATTTTTGACAGCGCATGAAGAGAGATAAAAAGTTAAAAGTATTTGTAGACTGCCATGTGTTTGATGAAGGCTTTCAGGGAACCAGGACCTATATCGAAGGAGTTTATAAAGAACTGATAAAAGACACCACGAGGCAGTTTTACCTTGCCGCCGGCAATATAGATAACCTTGCCTCCATATTTGGCCAACACAGCAATGTTGTGTATATTAAGTACCGTATACATAATAAAATATTCAGGCTGTTGGGTTATTTGCCCTGGCTTATTGTAAAGCATGGTATTGATGTGGCGCATTTTCAGTACCGGGTGCCGCCATTAAAATTTTGTAAATACATGGTTACCACGCACGATGTGCTTTTTGAAGATTTTCCGGAGTATTTTCCAAAAATAGGCCGCAAAGTAAGCTATTACACCTATAAAATCAGCGCGAAGCTGGCAGATGTGGTCTTTACAGTATCTCCCTATTCTCGCAAAGCAATAGTGCAGCACCTGGGTATAAAAGAGGCACGGGTTACCCCAAACGGTATTGATACTATTTTTTTTGAAAAGTATGATAAAGTAGTGATGGTGCAGCTTGCGGCCGAAAAGTTTAAGATAAACAATTATCTGCTTTATATAAGCCGCTGGGAACCCCGAAAAAACCAGCACATGATTTTAAAGGCGTTTAACGAGCTTAAATTATATGAAAGCTATAACCTGGTGTTTGCCGGAGAAACCACGTTTAAAAACCCTGAATACGATGCATATTACGCCGCCCTTCCCCATACGGTAAAACAAAAGGTGGTAAGGCTGGGCAGGATAAATTTTGCAGATATGCTTATGGTACTGCGTGGCGCCCGCCTTTTTGTATATCCATCTATTGCCGAGGGGTTTGGCATACCGCCACTTGAGGCCCTTGCCGCCGGTGTACCTACAATATCATCTAATGCCACGGCAATGGAAGATTATATACATTTTATGGGGCAATGGCAATTTGACCCGCAAAATTATACTGAATTTAAAGATGTATTACTTAAAGCACTTAACAATCCGGAGCAAATGGATATTTCCGGCATAAAAAACGAAATAAAAACCCGGTACAGCTGGAATATAGCCGCCCGCGTTATAAGCGGGTATTTAAATACCGTATAGTATAGACTTACTGGTTTTTTGCTGTTGCGCTGCCAAAAAATTTGTTTTTGGTAAGTACCATAAAGTTATAGTTTTTTGCAAACAGTTTTTTAAGCGCAGAGGCATCTTCTTTCGGGAACCAGTCTGTAGTACGCGGCTGCTCAATAAGGCGCTCGTGTACCTGGTAGGCATAGGTGGCAATGCTGGTGCGGTAATTGCCCTCAGGAAAATTTGTCATGTCGTAGCCATGTAGTGTATAAGGGGCGCACTGCTGAATAATCATCCTGTTAAATGGCACAGCAAGCGCAGCTTCTTCATTGGTCCTTAAATCTTTTATTTTAAGTTCCCCGCCATATTCGGGTTTCCAGCCTTTGTTAAGATAAAGCAGCAGGTTTAGCTCGCGGTACCAGTTTTTGTTTATAGGATGGTAATTAAAATCAAGGTGCATGTCTAAAAAACTGTTCTTTTTGCCCTGGTGCAGTCCCCCGCCAAAGTTTTTTGGGTCTACAAATGTTTTTTTTGCGGTAATAAAGGCCAGTATCTTATTAAAACGGTCAGAAGCAAGATCATTATAAAACTCGGCAAACTCAGGGCAAATTTCTTTGTAATTCGATTTTTCAAACTTATTGTTGGCAAAAGCATAATCACGGCTTTTATTAGCCAGCTCAGGAACGCTTTCATAGGCTTTATTCAGCTTTTCCTCATCGCAAAAATTATCCAGTATAAGGTGCGGAAAAGGCTGTGCGGTAAGATATTTAATCCGAAGCTCTTCTAAATTGTTCTCTAAGTTTTCAAAGTTGATCATGGTTCCTCAAAATTTATGCGTCAACAAAAATAACCAAAAAAAGGTTTTAAAGCTTATTTAGAATCGTTAAAACGGCAACAGAAAAGTATTGCTTATTTTTTTTAAATAATTGTGTACTTTTGCCCGATAACCTATGGATTTTTTAAATGAAAATAGCTATAGTAGGTACCCGGGGCATACCCAATCATTATAGTGGTTTTGAGCAGTTTGCTGAATATTTCTCAGTATACCTGGCAGAAAAGGGGCATGATGTATATGTATACAACTCGCACAACCACCAGTACCAGGAAAAAACCTTTAAGGGGGTAAACCTTATACACAAGCACGACCCGGAATATAAATACGGAACCTTTGGGCAGTTTATATACGACTATAATTGTATAAAAGACTCGCGTAAGCATAATTTTGATGTAGTGCTGCAGCTGGGCTATACCAGCAACTCGGTATGGTTTTTTATGCTGCCGAAAAAAGCCGTAACCATAACCAATATGGACGGGCTCGAGTGGAAGCGCAGCAAGTACTCTAAGCCGGTACAGCAGTTCCTTAAGTTTGCCGAAAGGCTGGCCGCCATGAGCAGCGACTACCTGGTGGCCGACTCGCTGGGCATACAGTCGTTCCTGAAGAGAAAGTACAATAAAGACAGCGCTTACATACCGTATGGCGCGCATCCGTTTAGCACGCCGGATGATGCCATACTAAAAGAATATGGCGTAGAGAAAGGAATGTATAACATGATTATTGCCCGCTTTGAGCCCGAAAACAATATAGACATGGTGTTGCAGGGTATAGTAGATGCCGGAAATACTACCACCATACTTGTAGTGGGCAACCATAAAACAAAATATGGCGAATATCTTAAAGATAAATATAAGGCGCAAGCCAACATCCGTTTTACAGGCGGTATTTTTAATATAAGTTTTTTAAATAACCTGCGTTATTATTCGGGGCTGTATTTTCACGGGCATTCGGTGGGGGGTACAAACCCATCATTACTTGAGGCTATGGCCAGCCGCGCGTTTATACTGGCGCACAACAACGATTTTAATAAGGCGATATTAAAAGATAATGCTTATTATTTTTCAAACCCGGCCGAGGTGGCAGCACTGGTAAAACAACTAAAGAAAGAAGATAACCTGCAAAAGGTAGAAAACAATTATAATGCAATAGTGCACGATTTTAACTGGGATAAAGTTAATGGCCAATATCTACAATTTTTCGAGGAATGCTTTGCTAAAAAGAATAGGGCTCACGCCGGGTAAAAAACTGCTCGTATTCCTTATTTCGCTTGTTGCGCTTACCATACCCCTGGGCTATGTGTATAACAGTGTTGCTGTAATATTTTTTGTTGCATGTTCAATACTCTCCGCCCGCAGGCAGGATTTTTCGCTAAAGTTGCATCTTGTACTTCCTGCTGCCCTTTTTGTGCTTATGCTGGTATCGGTACTATGGTCTTTAACCCCTCACGAATCGCTAAAGGCACTTGGTAAAGAAGCCGGGCTGTTTTTTATACCCATAGCTTTTATGCTTAACCGGCGGCTAAATAGCCGAGGGGTTAACGATATACTCAAAAACTTTAGCCTGGGCATGTGCATTATTGGCGCTTATTTTCTGATAAGGGCGGTGGTGCGTTATATAGCATCGGGCAATGTTGATGTGTTTTTTTACCATGAGCTTGCCACAATACAGGTAAATGCGGTATACCTCTCTGTAGTAATGTCTATGGCGTTTGTAGTGTTTCTTGCAAAGAAAGGTAAAACGCTCTGGGGCTACGCGGCTATGGGCTTTTTGCTGTTGCTTATCTTTTTGCTGTCGTCTAAAAACCTTATTATTATAGATATAGCGCTTGTGTTGCTATATTATATTTTTTATTCACAGCTGCCTAAAAAGGCCAGGGTAGGGGTACTGCTTGCCTTTACTGCCTTAGTGTTGGTTATGGGCTATTCCGGCCGCATATATGAGCGTATCCTGCATGAAACCCAGGCCGCAAGCCATGATGAACAGGCAGACGGCATACATTATGTAACGATAAGCGAAGCTGCCACCCGCAAGCAGTTTAATGAAAACTGCTACTTTAACGGTACCGCCTTTCGCACGTACCAGGCCCGTATTTTTACCGAAATGCTCCAGGAAGACCCTATATTCTTTACCGGCTACGGGCTTAACGCAAGTGCTGTTAAAGTAGAGCAAAAAGGGCTGGAGCATAATATATACCATAAAAACGATGATGAGATGGCTTACAATAAGCTTAATTTTCACAACCAGTATGTGCAGGTTTTTGCAGATCTGGGCATTTTCGGGTTTCTTATAGTTGTTATAATGCTTGCAATAAATTTAAAAAAAGGCTTACAAAACAAATATTTTATACACATTGCTTTCGCAATTCTTATGATAAGTGTATTTTTGACGGAGTCCTTCTTATGGAGGCAGAGAGGCGTAGTGCTGTTTAGCATTTTTTATTGCCTTTTTAATGATATGCTGCCGTTTGTGGCAAAACGAAAACCAAATGAAAACGATACTTATAACGGGAGCGGCAGGATTTCTGGGCTCACATCTTTGTGACAGGTTTATAAAAGAAGGCTATTATGTTATAGGGATGGACAATCTTATAACCGGCGACCTTAAAAACATACAGCATCTGTTTAAACTTGAAAATTTTGAGTTTTACCACCACGATGTTACAAAATATGTAAGTATACCGGGCAACCTTGACTATATACTGCACTTTGCATCGCCCGCAAGCCCTATAGATTATTTAAAGATACCCATACAAACCCTTAAGGTAGGCTCGCTGGGCACGCACAACCTGCTCGGACTGGCACGTGCCAAAAAAGCGCGTATACTTATAGCCAGCACCTCTGAGGTGTATGGCGACCCGCTGGTGCACCCGCAAACCGAAGATTACTACGGCAATGTAAACACCATAGGCCCGCGCGGCGTATATGATGAGGCAAAGCGCTTCCAGGAGTCCATCACTATGGCGTATCATACATTTCACGGCGTAGATACCCGCATTGTACGCATATTTAATACATACGGCCCGCGCATGAGGCTAAACGACGGCCGTGTAATACCTGCATTCATCGGCCAGGCACTTCGTGGCGAAGACCTTACCGTTTTTGGCGACGGAAGCCAAACGCGTTCTTTTTGCTTTGTAACAGACCAGGTTGAAGGCATTTTCCGCCTGCTGCACTCAGATTATATTTACCCGGTAAACATTGGCAACCCCGATGAAATTACAATCCGTGATTTTGCCGAAGAAATCATAAAGCTAACCGGTACCACCCAAAAAGTTATTTACAAGCCGCTACCCGTAAACGACCCGCTGCAACGCCAGCCGGATACTACCCTTGCTAAAAAACTGCTGGGATGGGAAGCTAAGGTAGGCAGGGAAGAAGGGATGAAAATTACTTACGAGTATTTTAAGTCGCTTTCCAGCGAAGAACTTCTTAAGGAAGAACATAAAGATTTTTCAGGATACATTAGATAATATGGCTGAAACGACCGGGCAGGGATATTCAAAATACTTAAGGCTTATCAATATTGTTTTTGACCTGTTGATACTCAACCTTGTTTTTCCCCCTCTTTTTTCCGGGCTTAATGTAAACACCCTGCACTTTGCACTATACATAAACGTGTGCTGGGGTGCTATAGCTTATTTTTCAGGATTTTATGAGGTATACCGCTATACCCCCATAGTCCAGGTGTTGTCAAAAATCATAAAGCAGGGGCTGCTGTTTGCATTAGTCACCATAGCCTTTTTCCCGTTTTCTAAGCATACTGTCTTTGACAGAGATGCTGTACTTACCTATATTGCCATTGTAGTAAGCGTTGTAGCCCTATTTAAGATAGCAAAGTTTTACTACCTTAAAAGCTATCGCCTTAGCACGGGCAGTAATTACCGTAAAGCCATCATAATAGGCCATACAGAGGCATCGGTTAGGCTAAAGGAGTTTTTTGAGGGAAACCCTGCCTATGGGTACCGCTTTCAGGGCTTTTTCTCTAACAATAACAACCATGCTGATGTAAAAGGCGCCATACCGGAAGTAAAGCATTATGCTGAACAAAATAATATCGACGAAATTTACTGTTCTCTTAATGAACTCTCCGGCCCGGAGCTTAAAGACCTTGTAGATTTTGCCGAAAGTAAAAATAAAACCATAAAATTTATACCGGATACGAAAGATATTTTTTCAAAAAACCTACGTATAGATTATTACGAAATGTTTCCGGTACTGTCACTGCGCAAAACCGCGCTGGACGAACCTGTAGCACAGTTGGTAAAGCGTGTTTTTGATATTGCTTTTTCGCTTGTGGTTATCGTGTTAGTGTTGTCGTGGCTCACACCGCTACTCTCAATGCTTATAAAACTGGAGTCTAAAGGGCCTGTTTTTTTTAAGCAAAGCCGCCCCGGCATTGATGAAAAGGAGTTCTTTTGCTATAAATTCCGTTCGATGCAAATAAATGAAACTACCGAACAATCGGTAACGCGAAATGACCCGCGTGTAACCCGTATAGGCAAGTTTATCCGTAAAACGAGTATAGACGAGCTCCCCCAGTTTCTTAATGTGCTTAAGGGCGAAATGAGTATTGTAGGCCCACGCCCCCACCTCTGGAGCCAAAACAATCTTTATGGGGCTACAATTAAAAAGTATATGGTGCGCCTCTATGTAAAGCCCGGCATTACCGGCCTGGCTCAGGTAAGGGGATACCGCGGTGAAATAGCTACCGACGAGGATATGATAAACCGTATAAAATATGATGTGTTTTATATACAAAACTGGTCGATGCTGCTCGACCTTAAAATTATAGTACAAACGGTGGTAAACATTTTTATGGGTGAGGATAAAGCCTATTAAAATGTTACCTTTGCACCATTATAAACACACAACAAAGCAATGAATATTTTACTGTTAGGTTCGGGCGGCAGGGAGCATGCCCTTGCATGGAAAATGCTGCAAAGCCCGCTTTGCGACACCCTTTTTGTAGCCCCGGGCAATGCCGGTACCGCTGCCATAGCTACTAATGTAAACATAAGCCCGCTTAACTTTGAAGCGGTTAAGCAAACCGTTTTAAACAACAATATTACCATGGTTGTTGTAGGCCCGGAAGACCCACTGGTTAATGGCATTTACGATTTTTTCAAGAATGACGCGCAGCTTGCTCACGTTCCTGTAATAGGCCCGTCGCAACACGGTGCGCAACTGGAAGGCAGTAAAGAGTTTGCTAAAAAATTCCTGATTAAAAACAACATACCTACTGCCGCTTACGACAGCTTTACAAAAGATACGGTAGAGGAGGGCTGTAAGTTTCTTGAAACTTTAAAAGCCCCTTATGTGCTTAAAGCCGATGGCCTTGCCGCCGGAAAAGGCGTGCTGATTTTAAACACCCTTGAAGAGGCACAGCACGAACTGCGTAGTATGCTTGTAGATGCCAAGTTTGGCGATGCGAGCGCGAAGGTGGTTATAGAAGAGTTTCTGGATGGTATAGAGCTTAGCGTGTTTGTACTTACCGATGGCAACAGTTATAAACTATTGCCAACCGCTAAAGACTATAAGCGCATAGGCGAAGGCGATACAGGCCTAAACACGGGTGGTATGGGCGCTGTAAGCCCCGTTCCGTTTGCCGATGCCGGGTTTATGGAGAAGATAGAAACCCGTATTGTAAAGCCTACCATACAAGGCCTTAAAAATGATAATATCGACTATACCGGCTTTGTGTTTATAGGGTTAATAAAAGTAGGTAACGACCCGTTTGTAATAGAATATAACGTGCGCATGGGCGACCCTGAAACCGAAGTGGTAATACCCAGGCTAAAGAGCGACCTTGTAGAAATATTTATAGCCATGGCCGATGGCACGCTGGATGAAGTAGGCTTTGAAATTGATGAGCGCAGCGCCACTACAGTAATGCTGGTATCTGGAGGATATCCGGAAGACTACGAAAAGGGTATGGAGATAACCGGGCTTGAAAATGTAGAAGGCAGTATAGCCTTTCATGCCGGTACTACGCTGAAAGACGGCAAGGTAGTAACCGCCGGAGGCCGTGTAATAGCCGTAACATCGTATGATAACGACTTTAGGGAGGCCATAAAAAAATCTTATCAAAATATAGATAAGCTACATTTTGATAAGATGTATTATAGAAAAGATATCGGCTTTGACCTTTAAAAAGTAACCGGGGCTTTAATTAGCCCTGGGTATTTTTACCAAGGAATGAGTGGGCCGTAGTATCCTGTACGTCATCGTTGTTCTCTTTGTATATTTTTAGTTGTTTCATCCAGTATACAAAGGCGCCGCAGCAAATAATGATGAATATCCAGGTAATGATGTTGGCAGTCCACCAGTTTATAAGTTCAAGCCTGCGGAAAAAATCAAGCGGGATGAATAGGAAATCAGTAAACAGAGATCCAAGCCCTTCAAAAAATGCTGTCATTTTTATTAAGTATTATATTAACAGTCACAAAAGTATAAAATTATCGCATGCTGGCAAGTATTTTTAGTAAAACAAGGCCCATTAATTATCTTTTATTAGGTACTACCCTGATATTGTTTTACGTACTGTACCTGTTAACGGATACGGCATGGGCATCAGGCCCGCTTACCATAGGTTTAAAGGTGGCCATACTGCTGCTTTTGGCCGGTTCGGTGTTGCTGGTAGGCTTTGTTGCCCTCCGTAACACCCTTACCCGGGCTAACAGTTATGCGCTGCTACTGTTTTTAATGTTCCTGTTGCTTTTTCCTACCTTATTATCAAATACAAAAATTATTGTAGCAAACTTTTTTCTACTACTGGCCCTGCGCAGGCTTATATCGCTGCAATCGCTAATTAGCCCCAAGGAAAAAATATTTGATGCTTCCTTTTGGATTATCGCTGCGGCGCTGTTCCACTTTTGGTGTATTATTTACCTGGTTTTAGTATTTATTTCAATAGTTTTTCACGTATCGCGCGACTACCGAAACTGGATAATACCGTTTGTGGCCTGTGCCGCTGTGGCAGTCATCTACATGATGTTTGGTCTTATGGTAGGCCACGGCCTTTTTGAGCAACTGCTGGACGAGATGAAGCCCAGCTTTGATTTTATGTATTTTGAAAACATCTATCAAAATATAGCCCTCTCACTTTTCGCGCCGGTGGCGTTATTGTTTGCGGTGCCTTATACCTTCTCTATTAGCGGTAAGCCGCTTAACCTGCAATCGGGCCATAAAAAGATACTCTATTCGTTTCTTATAGGGGTGGCTATTTATATGCTCTCAAACCACAAAAACAACAGTTTCCTGGCATTTACCTTTGCGCCGCTTGCCATTATGGGAGCTAACTTTATAGAAAGCCAGGAAAGCAAATGGACCCGCGAGGCTATTGTATGGAGCGTGGTGGTTATTTGTGTACTGATATTTTTACTGCAGTTGTAAACCGGTTTATAACTGCCACACCCCAGGGCCCAATCACTGGGCTATGCAATCTGTGTGGTAAACAACAAAAGCGTATAACAGGATAATTTTTTTAAAATTTTACACTTTTTAAAAACACTGCTGACATACTGCTGTCATAAACCGGGTTTACCTTTGCCATATAAATCAAAAAACAATTTTATTATGGAAAATGTACAGGCACCCACAGCAGCGCTTTTAACCCCGGAAACTTTATTAAAACACTGGCAGGGGCACCGCGGCCTTACCCGCAGGGTTATTGAAGCCTTCCCGGAAAAAGACCTTTTTGAGTTTGCCATAGGCGGTATGCGCACCTTTGCCGTGCTGGCCATGGAAATTATAGACCTAACAGGCCCGGGTATTAAAGGCCTTGCCACCGGCGAATGGAGCCAGGGGCCAATGCCCCACCACAGTGGAGAAGGAATGTCAAAAACAAAGGAAGAACTGCTTACCCTTTGGGATGAGACTACCAAAAGGCTCGAAATTTACTGGCCACAGATACCCGTTGAAAAATTTGACGACAAGGTAAAAGCATTTGGCATGTATGATGGCACAATACTAAGCAGCATACTTTATTTTATGGACAACGAAGTACACCACCGTGCCCAGGGCTATGTATACCTGCGTGCGCTGGGTATAGAGCCGCCTGCGTTTTGGGACAGGCCATAAGCACAGGGTTCATCATCAATTATAAACATAAGCACCACTAAAAGTGGTGTTTCTGCATTTTATGGCATAGCTGTTTTGGCTGTACAGGCAATTTACGAAAACGTTTTAACCTTTGTAATCCACACATCTAAACTTTTTATCCATTCGCCGAAACATATCCAATCTCTTGTCTAAAAGAATGAGGCGTTAATTAAAGCATGGCTACATTTGTAGTGTAAAAATTAGTAGTTTGATTTGCGGCCGGTCAGCCGCAGCTATGGTTAAGCTTTAATAATTTTTGCATCTTCAATTTGGCATTATCCAAGTTTACTGCACTTTAATTTTATTAATGCCGTGATATAAACCTGTCGCCCCCGGCAGGTTTATTTTTTTTAAAAGTCGAACTTTAACTGCACCGCAACCGCTTTCTTTTGCCCGGCCTCATTGTTAAGGTTGGCCAGTGATATGCCCAGCAGCCGCACCGATTCTTTCGGGCGTTCCTGGTACAGCAGTTCTTTAACGGTTTCCATAATAAGGCTTTTATCCGAAATAAAATAGGGCATGGTCTTGCTCCGGGTTTGCACGGTAAAGTCAGAGTACTTTATTTTAAGGGTAACGGTTTTGCCCGCTATTTTTTTCTTCTTTAAACGGCGTTCCAGCTCATCAGCAATGCGTTCCAGCTTTTCGAGCATAAAAACTTCAGACACGAGGTTCTCATTAAAGGTATGCTCTGTACCCACCGATTTAGCAATGCGGTGTGGCTTTACCTCGCTATTGTGTATGCCGCGCACCACACGGAAATAATAGGCACCGCTTTTGCCAAAATGCTGGGTAAGGTATTCCTCGGTTTTTTCTTTGAGGTCTTTACCTGTAAAGATGCCCAGCTGGTACATACGCTCTGTAGTAACCTTGCCCACGCCATAAAACTTGCCAATCGGCAGGTCTTCGAGAAATTGCAGTACTTCGTCCGGGTTTACGGTTTTCTGGCCATTGGGCTTGTTGTAGTCGCTGGCTACCTTGGCAATAAATTTATTAATACTTATACCCGCCGATGCAGTTAGCCCGGTTTCCTCTAAAATCCGCTGGCGGATTTCGGATGCAATAAGGGTGGCGCTGGGGTTGCCCTTTTTGTTAACGGTAACGTCGAGGTAGGCTTCATCAAGCGAAAGCGGCTCCACAAGGTCGGTAAACTCATGGAACACCTCGCGTATCTTTCCGCTAATTTCGGTATAGCGTTCAAACCGGGGTTTTACAAAGATAAGGTGCGGGCAGCGCTTTTTGGCAAGGTAACCGCTCATGGCGCTACGCACGCCAAACTTGCGCGCCTCGTAGCTTGCCGCGCTTACCACACCACGGGTTTCGCCACCGCCCACCGCAATGGCCTTGCCGCGCAGCCCGGGGTTATCCAGCTGCTCTACAGACGCGTAAAACGCGTCCATATCTACATGGATAATTTTTCGCTGCGGTTTAGGGGCCTCCTCTTCCATAGCGTAAAATTACAGAAAAAAGAAGAGCCTCACCCCCAGCCCCTCTCCGAAAGAGAGGGGAGCAGCTTCACTCAGCCACACTATACCCGTAGCCGTCATTGCGAGCGGAGGAACGGAGCGCGGCAATCTTATAAATTATTTATAGTGCGTTTGCTGCGCTTCTTTAAAAACTCAAGAAACTTATCACGGTCAAAATCTTCGGCAATACCACTATCTCTTCCTTCCTGGATTGCTTTACGTAATGCGATGATTTTATTTTCTTCATCTTCAAGCAGGCGAAGCCCTGCACGCACCACTTCGCTGGCATTACTAAACCTACCATTTATAATTGTACTTTCAATGAAATCTTCAAAATGACTTCCCAATGAAATTGATGTGTTTTTTCCCATCGTAAATAAATTTAATCTAAGTTACCAAAATTTGGTAACACATCAAAATATATTTTATACCGCCTCAAACAACTTACCCGGCAATGGCCGAATCAACCCCTTAAGCTCCATAGTAAGCAGCAATGATGACAGTTTAAATACCGGCATTTCGCAGTGGAGCGCTATGATGTCCATAAGTTCCTTGCCGTTTTGCTGCAGGTAGTCGTATACCTTTTGCTCATCAGGTTCCAGGGTTACGAAGAGTTGTTTTTGCACCGGGGCCTTCTTCTTTTCGTCCAGCTCCCAGTTCAGCATATAAATAAGGTCGGCAGCACTGGTAAGCAGGTTGGCACGCTGGCTTTTTATCAGGTTATTGCAGCCCATGCTGTATTTATCGGTAACGCGGCCGGGCACGGCAAACACATCGCGGTTATAATCGTTAGCCACATTGGCCGTAATGAGCGACCCTCCCTTATCGGCGCTTTCTATAATAATGGTCGCCTCGCTAATGCCGGCCACAATACGGTTTCGCTTTACAAAATTCTCCTTATCGGGATTACTGCTGCTCCAGAACTCGGTCATGAAACCGCCGTTCTCTTCCATTTTGGCTACATACTTTTTGTGCACTTTTGGGTATACCTGGTTAAGCCCGTGGGCTACTATACCTACGGTTTGCAGGTTATTTTCCATGGCAACCAGGTGGGCGTGAATGTCTACCCCATAAGCAAAACCGCTTATAATAACCGGGTTTAGCGGTGCGAGGTCTTCCAGTAGCTTACGGCAAAAGTCGGCGCCGTAGGCTGTCATCTGGCGGGTGCCCACTATACTTATGGTTTTTCGGCTTTCAAAGTCAATCTTCCCGGTGCTGAATAATAGTACCGGCCCGTCTATGCAGTGCTTTAGCCTTTCAGGGTAACCCGCTTCCTGGTAATAGAGCGCCTTTATATTATTTTGCCTGATGAAGTTCATCTCGGCTTCGGCGAGCTTATAAACACTTTGCTCCTGCAGGTTCCGATAGAGCACTTCGCCCACGCCTTCTATGGCTAAAATTTGCTTGCGGTTGGCCCGGAGCACGGCTTCGGCGCTGCCCAGGTGGCTTATCAGCTTTTTAGCCACGATGTCGCCCACGCCCTCTACCCGCATCAAAGCCAGGGTATTAAATAATTCTGATTCTGTCATTAAAAATATAAATGGCAGTGCATAAGCACGTTACTATTGTTAATAAAATTTGTGGATAATTTTTCTGTTTGCTCATCTCAATACTTACTTTTGTAACTATGACGATCGAGAAACACATATCCGCTTTACTCTACCGCTATCAGTGCGTAACGGTTCCCGCTTTTGGGGCCTTCCTTACCGAAGTGCGTGCTGCCCGGCTCGATTCCGCTTCACACACGTTCTACCCGCCGGTAAAAGTGGTTTCATTTAATGCGAATGTAAAAAATAATGACGGGCTTTTAGCCAATCATATCGCGCAGCAGGAAAAAATATCTTACGATGCCGCTATTGCCGCGATTGCCACTAATGTGCAGGAGTGGAAAGCCACGCTGGAAAACCTTGATATCATCTTTTTAAAGAACATAGGCCAGATGGGGCTTAACGCCGAAGGCAGCCTTGTGTTTACGCCCGATACCCCGGTTAACTACCTTGCGGAGGCTTTTGGCCTGGGAAAAGTGGTTTCTGCCGAGATAAAGCGTGAGGTATATAAAGCCGAAGTGGAAGCCCTGGAGGAACGGGCGCCGATAGCCTTTACGCCCGGGCGCAGGCGCAACTTTAGCCTACTGAAATATGCCGCTGTTTTTGCCCTGATTACAGGGATAGGCACCGTAGCCTTTAAAAATTACTATGATTATAAAATTGCCGCCGATACACTGGCGGTGCAAAATAACGTACAGGCCAGGGTAGAGCAGCACATGCAATCGGCATCTTTTATGCTGGACCCCTTGCCGGCGGTGGTGCTTCCTGTAAAACATGAAGTAATAAGCCAACCCTACCATGTAGTGGCCGGTGCCTATAAAAGCGCAGAAAACGCAGATACCGCAGTGGCAGGGCTTATTAAGGCAGGATACAAAGCGCACAGGCTGGAACTAAATAAACACCACTTATACCCTGTAGTATATGGAAGTTTTGAAACGTATGAAGAAGCCCGCCAAAGCATGAATGAAATACACAGCACCGGCGACAGGGATGCATGGCTACTGATACAATAAGTAAGACAATTACAAGTTATTCCCCCGTTTTTTGCGGGGGATTTTTTTTGCCCGCCCACACAGCCTATCTTTGCAGGAAACTAAAATACGCAATGCAGCCAAAATACCCCTCAGATTCGGTAACTGTTATGACCGATATTATATTACCGGGAGAGACCAATCCGCTTAATAACCTTTTTGGAGGCGAACTGCTGGCCCGTATGGACCGTGCCGCGAGCATAGCCGCACGCAGGCATAGCGGCCGTATTGTGGTAACGGCATCGGTAAACCATGTTGCCTTTAACCGCGCTATACCATTAGGAAGTGTGGTAACCATTGAGGCAAAAGTGAGCCGTACCTTTACATCGAGCATGGAAACTTTTATAGACGTGTGGCTGGAAGACCGTGTTAGCGGCGTACGCTCTAAGGCCAATGAGGCAATATATACCTTTGTAGCGGTAGACGAAACCGGTAAGCCCACTGCCGTACCGCCGCTGGAGCCACAAACTGAAATCGAAAAGGAACGTTTTGATGCCGCACTGCGCCGCAAGCAGCTCAGCCTGGTGCTGGCAGGTAAGATGAAGCCCCACGATGCCACCGAGCTTAAGGCCTTATTTATGTAATATACCGACCACCTTTAACAGGGTGGTTTTTTCTTTATACCCTGCAGGTACTATTACTAAGCACGATTAAGAGTCGTAATGCCTATTTAAACAAAAATTAAATATTTGTTAAAAAAATAACTATGTTTAGCGCTTATTTTGAGTTAAAACATAAATAATGCTTTAAGTTATATAATGTTCATAAAATAAGTTATTTGTGATATCTTATAACTAATTAACTTTTTCATAAAAAATTAGGTACTTTTAGAGAATATCAATATCCGGCTGAGAGTATTTATACAGCTATTTCAGCCAAAAGTTTAAACCAAATATATTTATGAAAAAAAATCTACGCTATCTTTTTGGGTCGGCATTACTCTTTGTGGGGGTAAGTGCTTTTGCCCAAACTTACCAGCCGCTGGCCGTAACAGGCTTTAACCAGGACGTAATTGCCAATGGTATCGGGGCGGCCAGCACCTCTACAACCACATCGGTAGACGCGCAAAATGTCAACGCTAATTTTGCCTACCTGGCATTAGACTTTCAGCTCGACGCAACATCGGCGTTGCCTACTGTAGGGCTCCCGTTAAACGGACAACTTACAAGCCCTAACATTCCCGGGCTAACGTTTAGCCTTATGCCTTACTCGGGCAATAACTCGCTAAAACTGCCTAACCAAAATGATTCGGGTACACTTACGCTTACTACACCGGTGGCAGTATCGGCACTTTACCTTGCCACCACTTCGGGTGATGGTGGCTCTACAATCTCAGTGCAGGTTAACTTTACCGACGGCACATCACAAACAGTATCCGGCCTTCCGGTAACCAACTGGGACAGCACGCCGCCTGCCGCCACGCCTACCATCATTGGCAACATTGGCCGTGTAAAACGTACTACGGGAGTGGTATCTACCGGTAACTTCCAGTTGTTCCAGATTACGGTGCCTATAGAAATAGGCAACCAGTCGAAACTGGTAAACAGCCTTACTGTTACCAAGACCGCTACCGGAAACGACTCACAAATACCGCACGTATTTGCAGTATCGGCACAAATACCGGGCAGCTGCCCCGTTATAGCCAGCTCTACGGGGGCATCAGCCTCTATGACATCAGGCGCTGTAAACTATACGCTTGGCTCATACGGCACCGGTGGTACCAACATTACGTATACTGTTGAAGTGTATACCGATGCCGCGTTTACTACTGCAATTGCAGGGTCGCCATTTACCGGCCTTACCGCAAGTTCTTATACCGTTCCCGGCCTTACCTTTGGCACCACGTATTACTACAGGGTAAAAGCCAATAACGGCAGTTGTGATTCTGCCTATTCAACAGGAAGCTTTACCATAGCCTATTGTACGCCTACAACAACCAATACTACTTCTACACTGTACTCTATCACACAGTTCAGCACCACGCTGGGATATATGAACATTAACCAGTCCACCGGTTTTGGAGCCTATAATAACTACAGCACTACACAAATGGTAGGCATTTCTGCCGGAAACACCTTTAACTACAGCGGTACTAAATATGGCGGTTCTACAACGGTAGACATTTGGGTAGACTGGAACCAGGACCTTGCCTTTAGCGATGCCGAAAAAGTTGTAGACGGGGGAACCGTTACAACCACAACAGGCACGTCTTTTTCAGGTTCTATAACCGTACCTGCGGGAACTGCTAACGGCAACTACCGTATGAGGGTACGTTCGCGTTATTTTAACTATGCCTCAAGCCCCTGTGCTAACATACTTTATGGCGATGCCGAAGATTACACAATTGCGGTATCAGAACAACCGGCAGACTGCCCCGCGCCTGCCGCGCCTGTGTTTACACTTGGCACCATTACGGCAAGCAGCATGACACCGGTAGTTACCATACCTACAGATGTACCTACGGGTTATGTATTAGTACGCAGTACGTCAGCAACCTTAAGCGCCACACCTGTAAACGGCACATGGTATACCGTGGGCGCAGATTTTGGCGGAGGTAAAGTTGCGGCTGTAGGTTCGGTCGCCGCGTTTACTGATTTCCTTGCGGCAAATACCCGCTACTACTATTTCTTATTTGCATATAACAATGGCGGTGCTACGTGCTACGGCCCTATTTACAGCCCTGTTACATCGGCAGATGCTTCTACCTGTGCGGTTGCTACAGCTGTTTCAGGCGCAAGTAATATAGGAAACTACAGTGCGAACCTAAATGCTACAAACATAGTAGGCACCGGCGGAAGCGCTGCCACCTACACGTTTGAAGTATATACCGATGCTGAAATGGCTAACCTGTTTGGCAGCTTTACATCTGCCACAAACAGCTACGCCCTTACCGGGCTTGATATAGCTACTACCTATTATTTCCGTGCAAAAGCTGTAACAACAGGCTGCTTTAACGATGCCTGGACAACCCTTGCCAGCTTTACCACACAAAGCCTGTATACGCCGCTGGATGTAACGGGCTATAGTGATGATGTAATTGCGAATGGAACCGGCATTGCAAACCTTTCTACTACCAATGCGGTAGATGGAGCCTCAAATGCCTATATCGCCCTTAATTATCAAAATGCGGCTACAAGTGCTGTTACCTCTGTGGGCTTACCGGTAAACAGGATATTAAACAATTCGGGTATTACAGGACTGGGATTTATAATGCCAGATTATACCGGCAATAACGCGTTAAGGCTTCCTGCGCAAAACCAGCCGGCTACACTTACCCTTACGCAGCCACGCAAACTAAGTAATCTGTACCTTGCCCTTACATCGGGTAGTGGGGCATCTACTATTTCTACTGTAATTAATTTTACCGACGGCACATCGCAGGCTTCTTCTTCCTTTGACCTTATCGACTGGTACAACCCGGGTACAGGGGCACAACCTGCATTAATAAGCAACCTGGGGCGTGCAAACAGGCAAAATGCCACAGGCGCTATAGAAACCGGCAACTCAAAAGTATTTTATGTTACGCTGCCGGTTACTGAGGAAAACCAGGCAAAAATGGTAGCATCAGTTACAATAACAAAAACCTCACCGGGTGCTACAGAGCCGGTACCAAATATCTTTGCCGTTTCAGGCAAAGTAATAGACGATTGCCCCGTACTTAACACGGCATTTAGTATGCCTACTGCCGGCGGTGCAAACGTAACTTTTGGCCTACTTGCCGGAAGCAGCGCTGCCGATTCTTACAATTACGCGGTGTATACTGATGAAGCCATGACTACACCTGTAGCAGGCTCTCCGTTTACAACTACTACAACTTCGCTTACCGTAACCGGCCTTATGGGCAACACTACATATTATTACAGTGCAACTGCAATAAATACCTCGTGTACATCAGCACCGGTAACCGGAAGTTTTACTACAACCTGTGTGGCACCTGCTGCGCCAGCCGCTACCGCGCAAACACTTTGCGCAGGCGCAACGGTGGCCGAACTTGAAGCTACTGCTGCAGAAGGCGCTACCGTAAACTGGTATGCCACTGCCACAGCTACTACACCGCTTACCGCAACTACCGCACTTACAGGCACTACATATTATGTATCTCAAACGGTGGCCGGATGCGAAAGCACAAGGGTTGCTGTTGTTGTAACTATAAATGCATTACCTGAAGCGCCTGCTGTGGCCGACCAGGATTTCTGCGGAAGCGCTACCATTGCCGACCTTGAAGTAACCGGTGCCGATGGCGCTGTATTTACATGGTTTGCTGTAGATGGCGAGCCTCTTGAAGCTACTGCGCCACTTGAATCGGGTGTATATTTTGTATCGCAAACCGTAGGCGAATGTACCAGCCCCGCTGCTGAATTTGATGTAACTGTAAACCCAACCCCGGAAGCACCTATAGCCGTTGAAGATGTTGCCTTCTGCGGAAGCGCAACCGTAGCAGACCTTACTGCTGAAGGTGAAGAAGGAGCTACCTTTACATGGTATGCTACCGAAGGCGGCGAAGCCCTTGAGGCTACCACTGCCCTGGAAACCGGTACATACTGGGTTACTCAAACCGTGGGTACCTGCAAAAGCACCGCTACTGAAGTAGCCGTTGCCATAAACAGTATACCGGATGCCCCTGCTACTGAGCCGCAAACGTTTTGCGAAGGTGCTACTGCCGCTGAGCTTACCGCTACAGCAGCCGAAGGCGCAACGCTAACATGGTTCGAAGCCGATGGTAGTACAGTGCTTGAAGCTGGCGCCGTACTTGAAACCGGTTCATACTGGGTTTCACAATCTTTGGGTGAATGTACAAGTGATGTTGCCCAGGTTGCAGTTACTGTAAATGAAACCCCTGAAGATCCTGAAGCGGAAGAAGAGCAGACGTTTACTGCCGGTGAAACGCTTGCCGACCTTGATGTAACCTTTGAGGAAGGTACTACCGTAACCTGGTATATATTTGATGAGGATGTATTTGTTGCAATACCTGCAACCACTGCCCTTGAAGATGGCGTTACCTATTATGTATCACAAAGCAACGGCACTTGTGAGAGTGAGCTTACCCCTGTTACCGCTAATGCGGCGGCAGGTATAGAGGGCTTTAACGCAAAGTCGCTCACGGTTTATCCTAACCCGTCTAACGGTGTAATAACTGTTGCTGCCAATACAAACCTTACCCGCCTGGTGCTTAACAACCTGCTGGGCCAGAAAGTAATGGAGCAAAATACAAATGCTATCGAAACACAATTAAACATTAGCGCACTTGCCGCCGGAACCTACATACTACAGGTAACCTCAGGCAACAGTACCGCCACTGTAAAAGTTATAAAGCAATAAGCTTAAACTAAAATATACTATGTGAGGCCGCCTGTTTGGGCGGCCTTTTTTTGTAGTGTCCCTTTCTTAAACAATATCAATGGCTTCTATGGCTTTTTCAAGTGCCCTAGCCTGCAGGCCGGGAATTGCTAATCCTTCTGCCCTTACAACATTAATATCGGTAATACCTATGAAGTTAAGGACACCTGTAAGGTAGGTTACAGCGTAATCAAATGCTGCCATAGGCCCTTCAGAAAATACCGAACCCGATGCTACCGCGATATAAGCTTTCTTACCTTTAGCCAGTCCGTCGGGTACCCCATCCTTATAGCGAAATGTTTGTCCAGCACGTACCACGTTATCAATCCAGCTTTTTAATGTTGAACTCACCCCGAGGTTATAAAGCGGCAGACCTATTACAAGTATATCTGATTCGAGAAGCTGTACGACCGCCTCATCTGATCGTTTTAGTGCAGCTTTAACTTCAGGTGTTGCCAATTCTGGCGGGGTAAACAAGGCAGTTATATAAGCACCATCAATGTGCGGGAAAGGGTTTACGCTGAGATCCAGTTGCGTTACCGTACTTCCGGGAAATGTTTCCGTAACCCGTTGGGCTATAGTATTGCCTAACTGTACGCTAACAGATGCTTCGCCACGCGGGCTTGATATAATGTGCAGGATGTTTTTCATCGCTTTAATTTTAAAATAGTTATTGTTACAGTTGCCAAAATTAAATACATTTGCTTACCAAAAGTTAGTAGTATACTTAAGGTAAGTAGTAACGTTTGGGTAACTGTAAATAAAAAACGGTATGAAAAATCAACTGGAATTAGCGCACAGTCCGGCACAATGCTCAGCCAGGCTGCGCAATGTGGGCGACGCGCTTTATGTTATTGGCGGGAAATGGAAACTGCGTATCATAATCGCCCTGGCCGAAGGGCATTGTCGCTTTAATGAATTGCAACGCACGCTGGAAGGCATTTCTGCAAAAGTGCTGAGCAACGAATTAAAGGACCTGGAGATAAATGGTTTTGTAAAGCGCGTGGTAAACACCGGCATACCTGTAATAGTTACCTATGAGCTGACAGATTATACCGACTCTTTAAAAGAGGTGCTGCAAGCACTGGGCAACTGGGGCGAACAGCACCGTGAAAAGCTGCGCAGCGAGAGCAGGCAGGCTTCATAATAAAACAAAAGCCGCCCTTGGGCAGCCTTATGTTGTTTATTTGATGAGGTAAATTACTTAACCTCTTTTATCTCAAAATTTTCAAAAGTAACGGGGAAGCTGAGTTTGCCCGGTGCTGCGGCTACCATGCCCACTTTTACCTTAACCCTTGGCGGGAAATAGGCCAGGCGCAGCATCTCGTATTTTTTGCCGTCAAATGAAAATTTTACCTCCACATAATCACCCTTGCGGAGTACCTTAAGCCAAACCGATTTCGGGCTGTCCTTGCGCGGTATAACCGACCAGTCGGAATAATCGCGTGTTACCACGGCACTCACGTTCTGCTTGCCGTCTACATATTCAATGCCGGTTTTTATCCAGTTTTTTTCGTCAATGCGCAGCATAATACCCGCCTGGTGAAACAACTCTTTATAAGCACCGGTTACCTTAACGCTAACCTCAAAATCGCCCTCAACCTCCACATAGCTAAACGGCCCGTTATCGCGGATAAAGCCGTAATGCGTTACCTGCCAGTAGTCGGTGCCCGGCTCCACGGTAAAGGTTAGTTTCTCGGTAGTGCCGCTCCATTGTTCGGGCGTGTTGTACCACTGCATTTTTTGCTGGGCAAAGGTAGACAGTGATACGAGTAGCGTTAGAGATAAAAATAGATTTTTCATGATGTTTTGGATAGATGTTTTTGTAAAGATAATAAATCTGCAATTGCAAATCATCCGCTTTATCGGCGTTCCAATAGCTCCACTTCTACCACATCTTCCTTAGTAATCGCATATACGGTATCGCCTTCGGCGGGTTCTAACACATAGATGCCGGTAAATTCGCCAAAGGCAGGCAGTATCATCTGTTGCGTTGACCTGAAAAAACACGGCAGCTTTAAGAACTGTCGCCCTTTGCCACGAAGTTCAATCGCCGGATGAATGTGGCCACATAGCGTAAACAAATCATCACGCTCTTCGGGGTAGTGGGTAAGCAAAAAACCGTCGATGGCCCATTCGCTTACAATTTGTATGTTGATGTCGTGGTATTTCTTCGGGTTGATGATGTCGTGATTACCCGCAACGAGAACAATAGGTAAATTAGTCCGCTCCACCCAGTCGTGAAACAGCTGCCACTCGTTATTGAGTTCGCTATGGAACAGGTCGCCCAAAAAGCAGATGCTTTCCGGCTCAAAGTAATTCACGGCACTATCCAGCTTTGTAAAATTCTTATGAATAACCCCGCCCGGTATCGCCGACCCATATTTTCTAAAATGCGAGACTTTACCTAAATGGGCATCGCTAATGAGCAGCATCCGCCGCTGCACCCAGTATAAGGCGCCGGAACAATGCAGTACAAAATCGTGGTTGTTTATTGATATTTCGAGGGTCATTGTTCATCTTTTCATATTTACTATTTAATTATAAGCTGTCCTATAATACGGTAGAAAACAGAATATTAATTTAGATAAATTTGTAAAGTAATTAAGATGTGATGAAAGTTGAGCAAATTTATGAAATCCTACCGACACAAGTTGACTGTTTGAAGTTTTTAACATCTGTTATATGGAATGATTGTCCAGTTTGCCCATATTGTACTTCAAATAAACAAACGAAATTAACAAGGGAAAATAGGCATCACTGTAATAATTGTAACACTTCATATAGTATTCTTACAAGGACGATTTTTCACAATACTAAATTAGATATTCAAAAATGGTTTAGATTGTTATTTATCATTAATAACGGAGAAATTTTTAGTGTCCGTCAGCTAAGTATGAATTTGTCAGTGTCAAAAGATACTGCATTAAGAATGAATTCGTTAATTCGTTCAAGATATATTGAGAATAAACCTCTCATTGAGAAAATAATAAAAATGTTAAACGAATATAAATAATATACTATGAAAAAGATTTTAAAAGCGACTCATCAAGGAGAGTTACCAATAAATGGCTTCTTAATCTCATGTGCTGTTTTAGAGAATGGAGAGAGAGTACTTGTAAATAGAAGTTTAGCTACTGCATTTGGATTAAAAGGATCGGGTGCTTATTGGAAAAATAAAAAAGATAAAAAAAATACTGCACTTCCAGAGTATTTATCTGCTAAATATTTACAGCCCTTTATTGATGAGGAGACCAAATCAAAATTATATAATACTATTAGTTATATAAATTCATCTGGAACAGAAACTGAAGGTGTTGATGCTACTTTCCTGTCTGATATATGTAATATTTATGTCAAAGCTGGACAGAAAGGTGTATTTAAAGACAATCCAGAAATTCCCGAAAAAGCGTATAATCTCTTAGTCGCGCTATCCAAAGTAGCTATAACTGCCTTGGTTGATGAGGTTACAGGTTATCAGGATGTTAGGGCGAAAGATGCCTTGCAAGTCTTTTTAATAAAATTTTTAGAAGAAGAGAAAGGTAAATGGATTAAAACATTTCCAGATGAATTTTTTGAAACAATTTTTAGAATGAGAGGGTTAACATGGTCGCTTGCTAATAAAGGGAAAAAGCCACAATATATAGGGCATTATATAAATAACTTTGTATATAGTAGAATAGCTCCACAGGTTTTAAATGAATTGAGAAAAATAAATCCAAAAGATGAAAACGGCAATAGAAAAGGTAAGCACCCTCAATATATTGACGTGGACTTCGGACATCCAAAATTAAAAGAGCATTTAAATATTCTTATTGCTCTTGCCAAGGCTAGTGGATATAATTGGACTAATTGGACTAGACTGGTGGAAAGGGCTTTGCCAAAATTTGAACAAGATGGTAGCCAATTGTTAAGTTTACCCTTCTCTGATCCAGATTAAAATCTATTTCATATAGCTCGCCGTCATTTTCTTTATCCGTTCTGCCAATGTTTCAGATGATAAACGCTCCCGCAGCCTGTCGGTTATAATCGGGAAGCTAAACGGGGTGGGCTTTTCACAACGCTTCCATACTATTTCCTGGCGCTGAATGCGCTCCAGGGCCAGGAGCAGGCGGCCTTCTTCCAGCTGGTGCTCAAAGGTTTCGCGATACGCCTGCTGGAACAACAGGTTGTCCGGCTCATAATCCCGAAAGACTTCGAATATCAGCTGGCTGCCGCTTTGCAGGTGCTTGGTCTTAACCACCTTGCCGGGGTAGCCGGTAAAAACCAGCCCTGCGATTACGGAAATATCGCGGAACTTGCGCCGGGCCATTTCGGTAGCATTAAGGCTGTGCTGCAGGTCGGCGTGCAGGTGGGTGGGGGTAAACAGGTCGTTATCAACAACCTGCTGCATATCGATTTCCTTATCGCTCAGCAACTCAAAACCATAATCGTTATAGGCTAATGAAAAGGTTATTGGCGTAAGCAAACTAATACGGTACGCCATAATACTGGCCAGCGCCTCGTGCACATAGCGCCCCTCAAACGGGTAAAAAATAGCGTGGTAGCCCTCACGGGTTTTAAAGGTTTCTATCAAAAACTGGTTGTCATCCGGTACAATACTTTCTTTTCGCTGGCGCGTAAAAACAGGGTTGAGGGCTTTTAATTCAGGGTTTTTTACATCGTGGTTCGCGGTGTAGAGCTCTTCGCGCAGCAGTTCGCTCATCTGTGCCGAAAGCGTCATGCGGCCACCCATCCAGCTGGCGTGTACGGCCTTTGCACCGGGGTCGGCACGGCGCACCAGCACTTCCATGTTCTTCACACGGAAAAGCTCCAGCTTTCGACCCGCGAAAATAAAGATATCACCGGGGCTAAGCTTGGAAATGAACCATTCTTCAATGCTGCCAATGTAGCCGCCGCCCATAAACTTTACGTTCATAACCGCGTCTCCTACTATGGTGCCCATCTGCATCCTGTGCCGCAAGGCGACTGACTTGCTATTTACCTTAAACTTACCGTCAGCTTCAATCTCCACCTTTTTATATTCGTCATACGCCTGTAGGCTTTGGCTGCCCCGGCTTATAAAGTTGAGGCAAAACTGCCAGTCGGCCTGCGTCATGGCCTGGAAGCAGAACGAACTTTGCACTTCCTTAAAAATATCGTTAGGGTAAAAACCATCACTTACCGCAAGGGTAACGAGGTATTGTACCAACACATCCCAACTGTTGAGGTAGGGCACGCGGTCTTCTACCACCGTTTCCTGTACGGCGCGTCGCAGGGCAGAAGCCTCAACCAACTCAATAGCATGCGTAGCCAGGAAGTAAATATTGCTCTCCTGCCCGGGGCGGTGGCCACTGCGCCCGGCGCGTTGTAAAAAACGTGCCACGCCTTTAGGGCCGCCCACCTGTATTACGGTTTCTACGGGTGCAAAATCGACACCCAGATCTAAACTACTTGTGCACACCACCGCCTTAAGCCGCTCATCACGAATGGCCTGTTCTACCCACTGCCGGGTTTCGCGTGCTATGCTGCCGTGGTGCATGGCTATCTCCCCGGCAAACTCGGGGTATTTTTCAAGCAGCCTTTGATACCATATTTCGCAGGCAGACCGTACGTTAGTAAATATCAGCGTAGTTTTGCTTTGCTTGATTATTCGTGCCACTTCGTCTACCAGGTGCAGTCCCATGTGGCCGCGCCACGGGTAGGCATCCATTTTTTCGGGAATGACGGATAGTACATTTATCTTTTTGTTGATGTGTGCCCGCACCATTGCCGCATTCGCCAATGCGTCGGACTGTGGCCCCAGCAGTACTTCCATGGCCTGCTGCAAATTTCCTATCGTTGCCGAAATTCCCCAGATGCGCATCTTAGGCGCTACGGTTTTCAACCGGCTTAATGCCAACTCTACCTGCACGCCACGCTTGGTACCCAGGAGTTCGTGCCACTCATCAATAATAATGGCGCCGCAGGTTTTAAACGTTTTTGCATAGTCTTTGCTGGCCAGCATCAGCTGCATACTTTCGGGTGTGGTAATGAGCAGGTCGGGCATTTTGTTTTTCTGCTTCGTCCGTTCTGATGCTGTAGTGTCGCCAGTGCGGATGCCCACGGTAAGCCCGGTTTCGAGTTCGTCGGCCACGCGTTCGGCAGCCTGTTTTATTTCGATGGAAAGCGCCCGCAGCGGTGTAATCCATATGGCTTTGAGTCCCGGCTTGTGTGTGTTTTTATAGTTGGGGTTGTTTTTTATGTAATCTAACACTACGGGTATCCACAGCGCGTAGGTTTTGCCACTGCCGGTAGGGGCGTTGAGCAGGCCGTGTTTTCCCTGTAAAAATGCCGCCCAGGTTTGGGTCTGGAACGGGAACGGCTTCCACCCCCGGCCTGTAAACCAGTTTGTGGCAATATCGAAAAGCTGTTCCCTGTTCATTTTTGTTTGTAATTTTTTGTTTGGGGTTGGCCTCACCCCCAGCCCCTCTCCAAAGGAGAGGGGTGGAGCTTCACTCAGTTAGCAATGCGTTTTCCATTCCGACCGAGGCTAAGCGAAGTGGAGGAATCTCAATTGCTGAAATCCTTAATTCCGCTGCACTGCATTCGACATAGAACAGCCGAGTGAAGCTACTGCCACTGCTAACTGAACACTGGCTCACCTCGGAATCATATCCTTCAAATCATCAATACTATTTGCATCTTCAATGGTTTTGTCGTGGCGCCAGCGCAGTATCCGCGGGAAGCGTGTAGCCACACCGCTCTTGTGCCTTCCGGAAAAGGCAATACCTTCAAAGCCTATCTCAAAAACCAGTTTGGGCGTTACGCTGCGCACCGGGCCGAACCGGTCTAACGTATTCTTCTTTATAAAATCATCTACCATCCTGAACTCGGCATCCGTTAACCCGGAATAGGCCTTGGCGAAGGTAACCAACTCTTTTGTGCCGTCATCATTGGTTTGCCAAAGGGCGAAAGTATAATCAGTAAACAACGTGGCACGGCGGCCGCTGCCCCGCATGGCGTAGGTAAGCACGGCATCAATGCTAAAGGGGTCGAGCTTCCATTTCCACCAGTCGCCTTTTTTACGGCCCACACCGTAGATAGAATCATTGCGCTTAAACATCAGGCCTTCGCTGCGAAGGTCGCGGGCCTTGGTTTTTTCGTGCAGGGCTTCATCCCAGTTATTAAGTTGTATCCTTTCGGACAATTGCAGCGGAAGTGCATAATCTTTTATGGTGTCGTATAATTGTTCCAACAGCTTGCGGCGTTCGATATACGGAAGTGTGCGGATGTCTTCGCCATTATATTCCAAAAGGTCATACGCTCGAATGATGACCGGTGTTTTTTTAAGCAGGGCAGGGGTAACCACCTTGCGGCCAATACGGGTCTGCAGGTCGTTAAACGAACCGATGCCGCCCTCCGTCCACGGCAAAATTTCGCCGTCGATAACCATACCGTTCGGTATAATACCCAGGAAGCTATTGAACTCCGGGTATTTATCGGTAACCAGTTCTTCGCCGCGGCTCCATACATATAACTGGTCATTACGAATAATCGTCTGGCTGCGGATGCCGTCCCACTTGTGTTCGGCGCTCCAGTTGGCAACATCGCCCAGGTCCTGCACCTCTCCTTCTACGGCATACGCCAGGTAAAAAGGATAGGGCTTAGAAAGGAAATCTTGTGCTTTTTCTTCCAATACCAAATCCTGGAAGCTGATACGCGCCGGATCCCATTCGCCCATAAGTTTGTAGGCCAGTACATCTTCATCTACGCCGGTGGCCTTGCTCAGGGCGCGGGTCATTAGCTTTTGGCTTACGCCGATGCGGAAACTCCCCGTAATAAGCTTGGTAAACACAAAGCGTTCGTAATAATTAAGCGACAGCCAGTTATCGTGCAGGTATTCTTTCTTTTCTGTATCAGATTTCTTTTTGAGCGTAATCATTTCCTCCACAAACTCGGTTAGTGTTTTTTCGCTATGGTCTTTAGAGGCGGGGATTACGAGCGCAATGGTTTCGGCGAGGTCGCCCACAATGTGGTAACTGTCTTCAAACAGCCATATCGGAATGCCGGCCAGTTCTGACGCCCAAAGCCGGAGCAAGGTGGTATTAACCGGGCGTGGTGGGCGACGGTGCGAGAGGATGGCAATGGTCCATACCCGGTCGGTATCGCTGGCCGCACGGAAGTACTGCGTAAGCGCTTCCACCTTTACGTTAGTCTTATTGCTGCTGTCGAGCGTTTTTATGAGTTCGGCGAAGTTTTGCATTTACAGTCCCTCCTCCTCCGGAACGGTTTCCTGTTCGTTAGTTTCGGTTTCGCCCTCATCGCCTTCGTACTGGGTTTTTTCAGTCCGGGCATCGTAGCCTATTTCGCGCAGGTAGGTGCTAAAAATATCGCTGTAGCCGTGGGTACAAATAATCTTTTCCGCACCCGTAGCCTGTATACTTTCCAGCAGCCCGGCCCAGTCGCAGTGGTCGCTCAGCACAAAGCCTTTGTCTATCGCCCGCCTGCGCCTTGCGCCGCGAAACGCCATCCACCCGCTGGCCGAACCCGTTACATAGGGCGTCATGCGGCGAATCCATGGGGTGCCGTGGGCGCTGGGCGGGGCCAGTACAATGCTACCCAACAGGTCTTCTTTTTTGGTTTCGGGGGTAATGCGTATCGTTTCGGGCATATCTACCATCGGGCGTAGTATTTCGGTCATGTTCTCTACCGCGCCATGGGTGTAAATGCGTCCGATACTTGGATCTAAATGTTTGAGCAGCCGTTGTGCCTTTCCCAGCGTGTAGCCAAACAGCACCGACGTTTGCCCCTCGGCGCGGTTTTGCGACCACCAGGTATTTACGTCGTTCATTACTTCAGCCTGTGGGGTCCACTTAAAGCAGGGCAGCCCAAAGGTATTTTCGGTAATAAAGGTGTGGCATTTTACGACTTCGTAAGGGGTAGAAAGCCCGTCTTCTTCGGTTTTGTAGTCGCCCGTGAATACCCAAACCTCACCCTTATACTCCACCCGAACCTGCGCGCTGCCCACAATGTGCCCGGCCGGGTGAAACGAAAATGTAACGCCGTTTATGGTAAAGGTTTCGCCCCACGCCTTGCCGGTAACGTTGATATTGCCCAGGCGGTGCTGTATAATGGGCACGTTCATGTGGTTTGTTATGTAACTGCCGTGCCCCCAGCGCGAATGGTCGGCGTGCCCGTGGGTAATTATGGCCTTGGGCACCGCACGCCACGGGTCGAGGTATACATCGGCCTGCGCGCAGTAAATGCCTTTATCGTTAAAAGCCAGCAGGGGCTGTTTCATAACACTACAGTTTTATATAAAGTTACACACTGTAGGTTTTTTACGAAAGGGTTTGTGTGAAGTTTAACGGTTGTGCGTCTTAAGATTTGCTACTTTGGTATATGGTTTGTAATTATAAAAGTTATGATTAAGCTTGAAACTACAGAGCAAAGGCGCAAAATTATGCGCGCTATTAAAAGTAAAAACACTACTGTCGAAATAATTTTGGCGAAGGCTTTATGGCATAAAGGTTACAGGTATAGAAAGAATGATAAAACTATTTTCGGGACGCCTGACCTTGTCTTTAAAAAATATAAAATTGCCATTTTTATTGATAGCGAGTTTTTCCACGGGTTTAATTGGGAAGCCAAAAAGGATAAAATTAAAAACAACCGCGATTATTGGGTTGCTAAAATTGAAAAGAATATAGCTAGGGATCAAAAAGTTAATGAATATTTAATTTCTAAAGGTTGGACGGTTCTACGATTTTGGTGTTCTGAAATAAATAAAAATCTAAGAGAATGCATTAAGGTCATTGAGAATGAGATTAATGACAAACACGCAAGGATTTATTTCTTAAAATAATTTAATTTCAGTTGAAGTGTAAGAATTTTTTCTTTATATTCGTAACCAATGTATAAGGTTGTATAATATGGTTATTAAAGATTACTACACGCTTTCAGAAGCTTCAGATTTACTGGGTAAAAATAAAGAAACCCTTAGACGATGGGACAATGAAGGAAAGTTAAGTGCTGTTAGGGAGCCTATGAGCGGCTACAGGGTATATAAGAAACAGGATATTGATTTATTTAAAGATTTTTTCGCGGGCAGTGCAGAAGGGGATACATCAAATTTTGTTGAACCCCTTAAGCAGTATACTGTATTAGAGCTTTTTGCCGGTGCCGGCGGACTTGCAATTGGGCTAGAACAGGCAGGTATAAAATGTGTGGCATTGAATGAAATAGATAAGTATGCTTGTCAAACCCTAAGGTCGAATAGGCCACATTGGAATGTGCTTGAGGGTGATATTAGTCATTATAATTTTTTAGAATATAAAGACCAAGTTGATGTTGTTACGGGCGGATTTCCGTGCCAGTCATTTAGCTATGCAGGTAAGCGATTGGGATTAGAGGATGCAAGGGGTACACTGTTTTATGAGTTTGCACGCGCGGTTAAAGAAGTTAACCCATTAATTTGTGTTGGCGAGAATGTAAAGGGGCTTTTAAACCATGATGGAGGAAATACTCTTAAAGGTATGATATCAATTTTAGATGAAATAGGTTATCGGGTAATGCCTGTACAAGTACTTAAAGCCATTAATTATAAAGTACCACAAAAGCGCGAAAGGTTGATTTTAGTTGGTGTGAGAAAGGATATAAGTTTTGATTTTGAATACCCAAAACCATATAAAAAAATCTATAACTTATCAGATGCTTTAAAAAAAGGAAGTTTATACGATAGCGATGTACCTAACTCTGTTGGTGCAAAATATCCTCAAAGTAAGAAAGAAGTATTAGACTTAGTGCCACAAAAAGGCTACTGGCGTGATTTGCCTATCGACCTTCAAAAACAATTTATGGGCAAAAGTTTTTACCTTGGTGGAGGGAAAACAGGAATGGCCAGGAGGATAGGTTGGGATGAACCATGTTTAACCCTTACCTGTAGCCCTGCGCAGAAACAAACAGAGCGTTGCCACCCGGATGAAACCCGTCCATTTAACGTACGCGAATATGCCCGAATACAAACCTTCCCGGATGACTGGGAATTTAGAGGTTCTGCTGCACACCAGTACAAACAGATTGGCAATGCCGTGCCGGTAAATTTAGGTAAAGAGGTTGGGTATTCTATCGTGAGTTTTTTGAATAGATATTATCGATAGTCATCTGTTTTATTTAACTTTGAGCATCTAAAATATATAAGATGCCTTATTTAAAATGGATTTCAGATGAAAGACTCATAGAGAGTGTTAATCATTTATTGTTAAAAGCTTCGTTAGCCAAAACCAACACTAACATACACAAAAATGTTATTGATCCATTTTCAGCAATTTTTGAAATAGCAGGATTTGAATTAGATTATGAAGTTTGGCTAAAGGGTGAAATATCCCGACAAGCTCAAAAAACCTTACAGAATCACATTGGTGATTTTCATCAGAATATATTAGGTTTCTCAGAAAAGTGGGTAAATAAAAAAACAGGTAGCGTCGTTGATTTAGTTTCAGATGAATTAAAAATCATCGCTGAGATTAAGAATAAGTATAATACAATTTCTGGAGGTAAGCTAGCAGATCTTTATAATAGTCTAAATAGCTTAATCATGCCAAAGGCTAGTATCTATAAAGACTATACAGCTTATTATGTTGTTATAATTCCAAAGAAAGCAAAACGATATAATGTTTTGTTTGTACCATCAAATAAAGAACAAGGAGAAAAATGTCCTCCGAATGAAAAGATTAGAGAAATGGATGGATCAAGTTTTTACGCTTTAGTAACTGGTCATGAAAATGCATTAGAAGAATTATTTGATATATTACCACAAGTTATAATTGATATTTCCTCCGGTAAGTATAGAGTCGAAGATAAAGAAAAACTCAAATTATTCTTTAATCAGGCATTTGGATAATAAAAAACACCAAAATAAAAACGGGGCCCTAAAGCCCCGTTTTATACTATATGTGGTAGGTTTTAATTAACCTCCAAAAGCCCTAAGGTTATCTACCTGGAACGCGCCGTCTAGAGCAGTGTTAGTACCAGAGCCTGTAAACTTAAATGCTATGCGGATGTTGCTTCCGCTAACAGATGATACATCGGCTACGGTGCCTAGAAACTCATACCATGCAGTATCGCTGTTAGGCAGGTTTGCTGCTACAGGAATCCATGTTGCAGTTGCCACATTACCTGTAAAATCTGTAGATACAAATACTTCAAGCTTGTTACCGTCGGTATCGCCATCTAAGTGGTGCTGGGCAATATCAAAAGCTAATATTTTAGTGGTATTGGTGCCAAAATCAATTTCCGGTGACACTAACCAGGCCACATTTATAGCATCGCCTGAACCAAAGGCGCTGAACTCGGCGTAGCCATTGCCGCTAAACGCTTCTTCTCTCCACACCCGGGCTCCCGTTTGTGCAATGTTTGCCCAGCCGTCAATGTTAAAGTTAGTGCCGTCTATAGCTTCCTGAAAATCTTCAGTATAAAAAGGAGGCTCCGGCGCAAAACGTGTTTCGGTTAACTTGATGTCATTTTCCGTCCTTGCCAAAAACTGGTAATCAGAACCAAATTTAGTAAGTACACCCCTTATTTTTCCGCTTTTGTTAGGCACAACTTTACCCGAAAAATTAGCGAATGAACTGGTCCTGAAAATAAGCGTGTTGCCAAATTTATCTGTAATAAGGTGGTTTGTAGCGCCGCCTAAGTCGTTGTCTACGTCATAGTAAGTGTTTCCTACGGCTGCATCTGTAAACTGTACGTTGTCTATTTCAACCAGTTTATTAAGGTAGCTGTCGTTTTTTATTTGTGTAAGCGACACGTGCTGCACAAGGTCTTCTTCGCTAACAACAGTACAAGAACGGTTAAGGTAAGTAAGGTACTGCGTTTCCGGAAGCCTGCCTACCTGTGCCTCGCCGGTATCGGTAAGAAAGATGCCGCCCAGCTCTAATGCGCCGTCGGTTATCTGGGTATAAAGGCCGTCAAGTTTTATAAGAACCTTCCTGCCCGGCTCAAAATTAACAAACGTAGAGTTAACATCTACCGCTACGCTAAACGCAAACGATTTGTCAAGCGTCTGGAACGAAATGGTTTTAAAGAAGTTACCGCCCTGGTCGCTTGATGTAACATAAGCCTCGATAACATCGTCACCCACTATAGCCGCATTTTCGGTATAAAGAGCAATATTAGCTGTTGCCGGTATGGCCTGCGGCTCCATGTTTTTAACAAGGGTGGTGCCGTCGCACTCCAGGTTTGGCGTGTTGTAGTCGTCGTCATTAATACAGCTTGTAAACATACCTGCTGCCATTAATACCACAAGGGTTGATTTATAAAAAGTTGCTTTCATAGTATATCGATTTTTTTTATTAAAAGTTAAGATAAAGGTTTAGGAAATATGTTCTTCCGTAACCGTAAAAATATTTTGGGCCAAATGATGGAGTGCCGCTGGATACATCCTGGTTAAGCTGCCTGTAATTTGCATTACGGGCCTGCTCAAAGCCGCCTGTTTTATAAGTAACATCAAAAACGTTGTTTACAGAGGCAAAGAAGCCTATTAGCTGGTCGCCAAATTTCCAGGATTTGCCTCCCTGTAGGTTAACAAGGTTAAAGTTGTCAAATTTCTCCTGTTTAAGCAATTCCCGGGTTCTTTCGGGTGTAGCTTCCGCAAAAGGCATACCATTTACATCGGCTGGATTTTGTAAAAAGTTGTCAGTCCTTAATAACGCAGAAACGTCAATATAATTTGATGCCAGGTGGTTAGCATTTGCACCTACCCACCAGTAATGAGGGTCTCTGTATTCTAAACCTATTGAATATGCCTGCTGCGGCATACCCGGAAGCCTGTAGTTTTTTAAAGCAGCGGTACCAAAGTTAGTAATTCCCGCGCGTGTTGATGATATAATTCCGGTTTCCTGTTCAAGGGCGGCAAAGGTATCGTTATTTACCAGTACGTTAGGGTTGTTATCATAGGTATACTGCCCATAAGAAGCTGAGCCGGTAACCTTTATGGTAGCCGTAAGGTTATACTCTACACCAAGCTCGCCACCCATCATTTTTTTGTCGATATTAGTAACTGTTTCGGCTACAAACGCATTAGAGTCGGCAGAGTCGGTACCATCAAATACGCCCTCGGCAAAAAAGAACGAGGTTTCGGTAGCGTTTTGTATTTTAGAGAAAAACCCTGTAAGCCTTGCTTTTAATTTTGGGGTCCTTAGCACGTAGCTCAGGTCGGCGCTCGATATGGTTTCGCTGTCAAGGCCGTTTACTATGTTGTTGTTTAGCCTTGCGTTAGGAAACGTGTTCCTTAGCGACGGTGCCTTAGTCATATACACCCCGTTTACCACAACCTGGTTACGTCCGTCTAATTTATATATCAGGCCGCCTTTAAAGCCAAAGTTATCAAATATTGCTTTGTCGCTTTTACCCAAAGAATTATTTCGGTAAATGCCATTTCTATACAAGCCTTCCCTCTGGTATTCTGAGCGTGAAAAACTTTGAGACAGGTAAAAATCTATTTTACGGTAGGTAAATTTAAACTGGGTAAACGCATCATAAACGTCAGCCATAAGGTTGTAGTTGTATCCAAAGGTATCGCCCACACCTACTTGCCTGTCAGGCTGGTTAAGGTCAGACTGCGATTGTGAGCCTGCATAGAACGGGTCGATATCAAGGTAGTACAGGCCGCCCAAAAGGTCGAGCATGTTTTGGAAATTGTGCGATTTAAGTTTTTTAAACGTACCGCCCGCATTAAAGCTTATGTTTTCTGAAAGCTGCGAACGCAGGATAGCATTTGCAGAAAGCGTTTTGTCATCAGTACGGTCTTCGTAAAGTACATATTTACTCACGGCTGCAGTGCGGCCTATCTCATTATTGTTAGCATCGGTAATGGCAGTGGTGTTAGCCCTGTACATGCCATCCCAGTCTAACTGGCTGTTTGCTAAAAACGATTCCCTTACGCCCGCTGCAAGTGCTGTGTTTTCTGCACTTCCGCCCAGGTAGGTTCCGCCCAGCCCGCCCGGCGCGTAAGCGCTTGACGGCACAAGTGCCGGATCGTTTTCATATAACGACGTGTAATAGCTTGGCAGCCTCCTGTAGTAAGTAGGGTCAGGGTTATTTACATCCTGGAAGTCAATCCTGCTGTTGCCTATTTTACCAAACTGGTAGGCCACGTTTGTATTTAAGCTGGTACTTTCGTTAATGTTCCAGTAGTGGCTTAGCATTAGTATCGGCTCCTCTACATCTTTATCGCGGCTGTTGCGCTTTTTGCCATCCTGGTAGCCCCAGTAGCTGTTGTATTTTATACCTTTAAGGTCATTAACCTCTTGTGTGTTAGGCGAGTTTTTACCCCTGCTGTTCTGGGCATATATGCCGGTAAAGTTTATGCTATGCTGGTTGTTGATTTTCTTTTCAACGCTGATAAAGCCAGAGTTTGCACTATAGTCAGTACCTTCAAAATAGCCTTCCTGTGCCCACCTCCTTGAGGCAGAAACCACATAAGCCCATCCGTTTTTATTCATCCCGGAGGCATAAGTGGCCATAGCCCTCCAGTCGTAGGTAGTATTAGTACCACTAAATGATATCCTGCCGCCCGGCCTGTATATAGAGGCGCGTGTGTTTATTTCCTGTGTACCCAGTATGCTGCCAAAGGTATAGTCTGACGGTGCAGAACCCATGGTAAACTCCTGGTTACGTGTAGCATCGTTAAGCCCGCCCCAGTTGCTCCACTGCGGCCTGCCGTCGTAAATCTTGTTCATGGTTACACCATTTATCATGGTCATACCATATTCATTATCAAGGCCCCTTATCCTAAAGCGTGCCTGCCCCCAGTTAAATGCAGCAGCCTGCTGGTAAGTATCACGCGATGCCTGTAGCAGGCCCGCGGTGTTTTCAGAGCCGCTGTTATCATCACCCAGGTCGTTATCGGTAATGGTAATAAGGCCCAGTTGCTGTTCGGTAGTAATATCTGCTTCAAGAGATACAATGCCCAGGTCTAGCGGCTGCCCGGCCTGTACCTCAATGGTAAAGTTCTGGTAAATAAAGCCTGAAGACCCTACGCTTATTACGTGCCTGCCTACAGGTAATTCTTTAAATTCAAATACACCTTCAGCATTGGTTAGTGCGGTTTGTGCGGTAGCATCCATCGTGGCTACAACATTCTCCAGGGGGGCTTGGGTTTTAGAGTCAACCACCTTACCCTTTACAGATGCCCCTTGCTGCGCCCACGCACATACAACCTGCATCACGAATAAAAGACTGAGTACGAGTTTTTTCATAGATAAATTTAAATTATGTCATTCGTAGTTAAGTTAAAAATTTCTTAACGGCGGCAAATGTACACCATTTCAAAATATTATTTACTTTTGGCACCGCGTTTGTTATGAAAATTGACGTTAAATTAATATTTGTGATAATGATAAAAAACATCGGCCTGCTTTTCCTGCTTTTATGTGGTTTTTTTAATGCAAAGGCACAGGACAAAAAGTTTAAGGTACAGACTATTGCGTTCTACAACTGCGAAAACCTTTTCGATACTATTGACGGTTCTAACAGGGATGAAGAGTGGCTTCCGGATGGCACCCAGCACTGGACGGGTGAAAAGTACAAAATAAAACTACAACACCTCGCAAGGGTGCTTGCCGAAATAGGATCTACCGATAACCCGCAGTCGCCCGCCATCATCGGCCTGGCCGAAATAGAAAACCGCGGCGTACTGGAAGACCTGATCAAAGAGCCCCTGCTTGCCGACAAAGGCTATGGAATTATACATTTTGACAGTCCTGATAAAAGGGGTATAGATACCGGCCTGCTATATAAAAAAAGCGTGTTTAAGCCCACAAGTTACAAAAATATACCGCTGATTATATATGATAAGGAAAAGGCTAAAGAAAAAGTAAAAGCCGAGCGGGATGCGGCTTCCGGAATAAATAAAGATTCGGTAGGCGTATATATTAATGTAGATTACAGCGGCCGTATTTATACCCGCGACCAGCTGCTGGTAACAGGCCTGCTTGATGGCGAACCGGTTAGCTTTATAGTGAACCACTGGCCATCACGCTCGGGTGGTGAAAAAAAGAGCAGCCCTAACCGCGAAGCCGCCGCAGCCCTAAACAAAAAAATTATAGACAGCCTGTATGCCGTAAACCCCAATACCAAGCTTATAACTATGGGCGACCTGAATGATGGCCCATACAACAAAAGCCTGAAAGTAGTGCTGGGCGCTAAGGCACATAAAGAAGATGTAAAGGCCGGGCAGCTGTATAACCCAATGGAAGAAATGAGCAAAAAAGGCATAGGCACACTGGCCTACCGCGACGCGTGGGACCTTTTTGACCAGATGATTGTTACCGAACCGCTATTGCGCAAAGACTACAGCTCGTACCGCTACTGGAAGGCTGGCGTATACAATAAAACCTTTTTAGTACAGCCTGTTGGCCAGTATAAAGGTTACCCGCTGCGCAACAGTAACGGAAACGTAGGCTACAGCGACCACTTTCCGGTATACCTGTACCTGGTAAAACAACAAATGTAACACTATAATAATATTAGGAGTAATAGGGGCCCTGCTGAAAAGCGGGGCTTTTTCTTTGGCCTCACCCCAACCACTCTCCAAAAGAGAGGGGCAGCTTCACTAGGGCAATAGCAGCGCCGCAAAAGAGTACCGAATAAAAATTAGGTGAATAGGTGTAATTCATAGCGTCAAAAAAAATCCTTACATTCGTGTAAACGGTAACCTTATGAAATTCCTCAAAAAACTTCTCAAATGGTTTGTACTACCCATTGCGATAATAGTGGCGCTGCTGTACATTTTTGATGTAGACTACCTGCTAAAAGCGGTACGCGTGGTGTACCTCCACGGCAAAACCACCGCCTATCTTGACGATTATACCCACTTTGATAACCGCGTGGTGCACAAAGGCACTGCACAGCCATGGCCCGAGGCAAAAGACTACAATAACGTAAAAGGTACCGAAAGGCTCGAAGCCGTGCACAAAGAGCTGGGTACCGTTGCCTACCTTATTATTAATAACGACAGCATCTGGCATGAAAGCTATTACGACGGTTACGGAGCAGACAGCAAATCCAACTCGTTTTCTATGGCAAAAAGTATTGTTTCGGCAGCGCTGTTTAAAGCGATAGAAGAAGGCAAGGTAAAAAGCCTGGACCAGCCTGTGGGCGATTACTTCCCCGAATATAAAACCGGCCTTGCGGCGAAACTCACTGTAGGCGATTTATCATCTATGGCTACAGGCTTAGACTGGAATGAGGAGTACAGCAGCGCCTTTAGCATTACTACCCGCGCTTACTTTGGCGACCACCTTTGGGATACTATGCTAAGCGTGCCTGTGGTGTCAGCCCCGGGTAAAAAGTTTGTATACGTTAGCGGCGCTACAGAATTATTGGCCATGGTACTGACTAAGGCAACCGGGCAAACGCTGAGCGACTATGTATCAGATAAATTCTGGAAACCCATGGGTATGGACAACGACGCGCTGTGGCAGCTGGATAAAGAGGGCGGCCTCGAAAAAGCTTACTGCTGCGTGGGCAGCAACGCGCGCGATTTTGCACGTTTTGGTAAACTCTTTTTGCACAATGGCAACTGGAACGGTACCAAAATACTTGACAGTACCGATGTAGCCAAAATGGTTACCCCACGCTTTGCGGACAGCCCCCAGTACGGCTATGGGTGGTGGATAAACAATTATATGGGCAAAAAAATGTACTACATGCGCGGCCACCTGGGGCAGTTTGTAATTTGTATACCTGAAGATAAGCTGGTAATAGTGCGCCTGGGCCACACCAAAGGCAAGCAGCGTAAAAAAGATGAAAAAAACTACGACCCGCACAGCAACGACTTTTATGTATATGTAGACGAAGCCTACAAAATGCTGGGGCTTATGAAGCCGGAAGAAGGCGAAGGCAACAAACGTGAAATAGCCCCCTAACCCCCAAAGGGGGCTTCACAGGATGACGAAAAAATAGATGATCTAACACTAATAACGCCCTGCCGCCCCTCTCCTTTGGAGAGGGGCCGGGGGTGAGGCCAATTATGATTGACAAAATAAGGCTTGAAAATATACTCTTCCTCGATATAGAAACCGTGCCGGAATACGAGCACTACAACCTGCTCGACGATGAAACCCAGCAACTTTATGCCCTAAAGACCCAATACCAGCGCAAGGATGATGTTACCGCCGAGGAATTTTATGAGCGGGCGGGCATCTGGGCAGAGTTTGGCAAGATTGTGTGCCTTTCGGCGGGGTATTTTACGTTTAAAAACGACATACGGCATTTTCGCGTCACCTCTTTTTTTGGCGAGGAAGAGAAGATACTCCGCGATTTTAGCAATTTGCTCAACAACCACTTTAGCCAGCCGCAGCACGTTATGTGCGGGCATAATGCCAAGGAGTTCGACTTTCCGTTCATTGCCCGGCGCATGATTATCAACAACCTGCCCATACCTAATAAGCTGAACCTGTTTGGCAAAAAACCCTGGGAGGTGCCCCACCTCGACACCATGGAACTCTGGAAGTTTGGCGATTACAAAAGCTTTACTTCGCTAAAGCTGCTTACTAAAATTTTGGGTATTCCCTCGCCCAAGGGCGATATCGACGGCAGCCAGGTAGGCCATGTGTACCACGTAGAAAAAGACATAGACCGTATTGTTACCTACTGCGAAAAAGACGTGGTTGCCACCGCACAGGTACTGCTGCGCTTTCGCCGCGAACCGATACTGGTAGATGACGAGGTGGTGCATGTGTAGGCCTCACCCCTGGCCCTCTCCAAAGGAGAGGGAGCAGCTTCACTCAGACGTACTATACCCGTACTATCATCGCGAGCGGAAGAACGGAGCGCGGTGATTAATATAAATACCAACTTAAAACAAAATACAAATGAACAGGCTTATTATAGTAGGTAATGGTTTTGACTTGGCGCACGGGCTGCCGACGGGGTATGGACATTTTATTGATTGGTATTGGAAGGATTTAGTATCCCAAGTAGAACTGTTCCAATATCCGCATTGGAAGACACATTACGACCATGAAGATTTAGAAATTCATTTTGAATTCAAAATAGACCCGCACTTTAGTTCTAATAGCGTCATTTTCGTTTATGAGAAATTAAACCAAATAAATTCTCTCAAAGCGTTTAGAAATTTTGTCCGACAACTTGAGATAGAGAACGACGTTCAGGAATACACCTACGGTAACTGGGATGTATCATTCAAAAATAATTTCATACAAGTTATTAATGAAAGGCATTCCATTCAAAATTGGGTAGACATCGAAAATGAATACTATAAGCTTTTGAAAGATTGTCTTAATGAAAAAAACAATATTAAAGTTAAAAAGTTAAATGAAGAATTTGAGAGGGTTAAACAGCTTCTGAAGCGGTATCTAAATGAAGAAGTTGTAAGTAAGTTTGATTTTGAGAAGTCAAATGATAAAGCAGACGAGTTTATTAAACATTTTATTGTCCGTCCAAGAATTTTTGAAGGGAACAGTTATTTGGAAGAATTTCCAAATACAGATTTTGAGTATTTAAAAAAGGAAGACGAGGAAATAAAAAAAGCATTTAAAGATGGGACTTTACAACAAAAAATTTGGAATGGTAAAATAAGCGAAGTGAATCTTTTTTTGAATTTTAATTATACGTTCTCTATGGATAAATATAAAAGGTTTATGAATCGAAATAATTTGCGAGATGTTTTTGGACAACCAGAACTTATTCAAATCCATGGTAGGCTCAACGACCCAAATAACAAAATCAACTTTGGCTTTGGCGATGAGATGGATAATCACTACCAGAAAATTGAAGAGAAAGACGACAATGAATACCTAAAATATATAAAGTCGTTCCAATATTCACAGAATTCAAATTATAAAAGGGTACTGGACTTTATTGATAGCGGAAAGTTTCAGGTGTATATTATGGGACATTCCTGCGGATTGTCTGACAGAATATTACTAAACACTATATTTGAAAATGAAAACTGTAGGTCGATTAAAGTGTTCTATCACCAAAAGGATGATGGCACCGATAATTATACAGAGATTGTACAGAACATTTCCCGCCACTTTAATAAAAAGAAAATGATGCGGGATAAAATCGTAAATAAATCGCTTTGCCAGCCATTACCGCAGGACATCAGGTTCGAGGCGATCGGTGTAAGGCCATAAATTTTACCAAAATTTTACCATTATGTAACCTGCCTGCTCTTATCTTTGTTATAGTAATAATCCGGCTTCTTTTACAGGCGGTATTTTTACCGAATAATCAAAACCCACATCAACAAAATAACCAGACGAAAAATGATTATCTATAACGTAACCAGCAATGTAGACGATTCTATACACCAGCAATGGCTGGAATGGATGATGGATAAGCACGTGCCGGACATCATGGCTACGGGCAAATTCTACAAGATAAAAATTGTAAAGGTACTGGGCGATGAACAACACGGCGGCACTACCTATTCGGTACAGTACACAGCTGAAAACCGAGAAAAGCTTGATGAATACTACCGCGACCATTCGCCTAAGCTGCGTGGTGAAATGAAACAGCTGTTTGGCGACAAGGTATTGCAGTTCCGCACTGAACTCGAACTTGTGCAGGAGTTTAAGATGGTGTAAAAAATACGCTGCCTGCGCCCGTTATTGCCCATAAACAGCGATATTTGCACCATGGATAAAGTAAAAGCCAAAAAGCACCTTGGGCAGCATTTTTTAAAGGACGAAGGCATAGCCCGCGATATTGCCGACACCCTTACCCTGCAGGGGTACAGCAAAGTGCTGGAAATAGGCCCCGGTATGGGCGTGCTTACCAAATACCTGCTGGCAAAAGACACGGAAACGTATGTTATAGAAATAGACACCGAATCGGTAGACTACCTTAACGCGCATTACCCCAAGCTCCATGGGCACATTATATCTAAAGATTTTTTAAAGTATAACATTACTGAAGATTTTGCCGATGAGCCATTCGCCATTATCGGTAACTTCCCCTATAATATTTCTACTCAAATTGTGTTCCGCACGCTGGAACTGCGCGAGCGCATACCGGAGTTTGCCGGTATGTTCCAAAAAGAAGTAGCCGAACGAATCTGCGAGAAAAAAGGCAGTAAAACTTACGGCATACTTTCGGTACTGGTACAGGCGTTTTATGATGCCGAATACCTCTTTACCGTACCCGAACATGTGTTTAACCCGCCACCCAAGGTAAAAAGCGGGGTGCTTAGGCTAAAGCGCAAGGAAAACTTTCACCTGCCGGTAGATGAAAAAGTATTTTTCAGTGTGGTAAAAGCTGCGTTTAACCAGCGGAGGAAGACACTTCGCAACAGTTTAAAAACCTACATTACCACCGATAGTTTAAAGGAAGACAGTATCTTTGACCTGCGCCCGGAACAGCTTTCGGTAGAGCAGTTTATAGACCTTACACAAAAAATAATAGCCGATGGAGTTTAAAATCAGCAGGGAATTTGTTGCCCAGATTGAGCAATATGTCAGCGAAAACAGGGAACAGGAGCTAATACAGCTTTTTGAGGACCTGCACCACGCCGATATTGCCGAGATTATGGGCGAGCTTGACGATGCTGACGCGGTATATATTTTTAATGTATTAGATGCCGAAAAAACATCTGAAATACTACTTGAGCTACACGAGGAAACCCGGGAAAAGATTTTAAGGAGCCTTTCGCCAAAAGAAATTGCCGAAGAGCTTGACGAGATGAGCACCGATGATGCGGCCGACATCATTGGCGAACTCCCTAATGAGGTTAAGGAGGAAGTTATCTCTGAACTCCTTGATGTAGAGCACGCCAAAGATATTGTAGACCTGCTGCGTTATGACGACGACACGGCGGGAGGCCTTATGGGTAAGGAGCTTGTAAAGGTTAACGAAAACTGGAGCGTGCTTACCTGTGTAAAAGAAATGCGCGAACAGGCCGCCAATGTGCAGCGTGTGCACTCAATATATGTGGTAGATGATGAGGAAAGGCTTAAGGGCCGCCTTTCGCTAAAAGACCTCCTAGTAACCAGCACCCGCACCATGATTAAAGAGGTATACATACCCAAGGTAGATTTTGTAAAAGTGAGTACCCCCGACGTTGAGGTAGCCCGCATCATGCAAAAGTATGACCTTGAAGCCATCCCGGTTATTGATGAGTTGGGCAGGCTCGTGGGCCGTATTACCATTGATGACATTGTAGACGTAATTAAAGAGGAAGCCGACAAGGATTACCAGCTTGCGGCGGGTATCAGCCAGGACGTTGAGGCCGACGACAGCATTATAGACCTTACCCGCGCACGCCTGCCGTGGCTGGTGCTGGCACTGCTGGGCGGGTTTGTAAGCGTAAAACTGCTAAACGGGTTTAGCGGAGCAATGAACCACCACAGGGAATTATTCTTTTTCACACCGCTCATTGCCGCAATGGCGGGTAATGTGGGTGTACAGTCGAGCGCGATTATAGTGCAGGGCCTTGCAAACAACAGCATAAGCGGCTCGTTATGGAACCGCCTGGTTAAAGAGGTGTTGCTCAGCTTGCTTAACGGCTCTATACTGGCCTTTATACTTATTATAGGCAGCCATTTATTACTGGGCGTTAGTTACCAGGTAGGGCTTACAGTAAGTATATCATTGGTATCGGTTATTATTATAGCATCACTCATAGGTACGTTTGTGCCCATATTGCTTAACCGCCTGGGTTTTGACCCCGCGCTTTCTACCGGGCCGTTTATTACTACGAGTAACGACATTTGCGGAATATTAATTTACTTCTCTATAGCGAAATTGATACTTGGGTTTTAGCTAATCAAAGGTAACACTGATGACACTGATTTTACTGATCAGCACAGATTTACCTAGAGATCAGTGTGAATCCCTTAAATCTGTGTCATCAGTGTTACCTCTTTCGACTAAGTAGGTATTGCCGCAATAAGCTTCTTCGTATATTCCTTTTGCGGATGGGCATACAAGGCATCGGCCTCGTTCATTTCTTCAATGCGGCCTTTGTTCATTACCAGTACCTGGTCGCTCATGTATTTTACCACCGCAAGGTCGTGCGAAATAAAAATGTAAGTAAACCCAAAGTTCTCCTTAAGCTCGTTAAGCAAATTAAGCACCTGCGCCTGTACCGAAATATCCAGCGCCGAAACACTCTCGTCGCACACAATCAGTTTGGGCTGCAACGCTATGGTGCGGGCAATGCCGATGCGCTGGCGCTGGCCGCCGCTAAACTCGTGCGGGTAGCGGTTGTAGTGCTCTTCGCCCAGGCCCACGCGATTCAGTATTGCAATCACCTTTTCGCGGCGCTCTTTATCGTTAGCATACAGCTTGTGCACTTTCATCGGCTCGATGATGCTCTGCCCCACGGTTAGCCTCGGGTTAAGTGATGAGTAGGGATCCTGGAAGATAATCTGTATCTCTTTACGCAGCGCACGGATTTCTGAACCTGAGAGTTTAGTCAAATCCTTACCCCGGTACAGGATTTTACCGGCAGTTGCTTTGTCAAGCTGCAATATGGCATTGCCCAGCGTACTCTTTCCACAGCCCGATTCGCCTACAAGGCCCAATGTTTCGCCTTCGTATATTTTAAAGCTTACATCGTTCACGGCCTTAAAAGTAGCCGCCTTGCCAAACAGCCCGGCGTTAGAAACGTATTCTTTCTCTACATTAATAACTTCCAACAATGGCGGCTGGCTGTAGAGTACCGCATGGTTTTCGGCGCGTTGCTTTGGTGTAACTTCTATAGTATTTACGGTATTTTCAAGGTAGTCTTTAATGGTAGGCAGCCTTTTTAAGCGCACATCCAGCGATGGCCGCGAACTGATAAGCGCCTTAGTATAGGTATGCTGCGGATTTTTGAAAATACCCAGCGCATCGCCCTGCTCTACAATTTCGCCACGGTACATTACAATAACGCGGTTGGCAATTTCGCTTACCAGCGAGAGGTCGTGCGAAATGAAGATAATGCTCATGCCGGTTTCCTGCTGCAATTCCTTAAGTAGCAGTACAATTTCTTTTTGCACGGTAACGTCGAGCGCCGTGGTGGGCTCGTCGGCAATAAGTATTTTAGGCTTGCAGGCTATAGCCATGGCAATCATTACGCGCTGTTTTTGCCCGCCCGAAATTTCGTGCGGGTAGCGGTTGTAAATCGCGTCAGGATTGGGCAGCTTTACTTTTTCGAAAAGTTGTATTACTGTTGCTTTTATTTCCTTATCCGATAGCTTTGTATGTTCTTTCAAAATCTCAGCAACCTGGTAGCCGCATTTGAGCGACGGGTTTAGCGAACTCATAGGTTCCTGGAAGATCATGCTTATTTCGCCGCCCCGCAGGTTGCGCAGTTCCTTTTGGCTCAGCGCCGAAACATCCCTGCCTTCAAACGTTATGCTGCCTTCGGTTATCCGGAGGATACCCTTTGGCAACAGCCCCATAACTGCCAGTGAGGTAACTGACTTCCCACTGCCCGATTCGCCTACTATGCCCAGTATCTCGTTTTTATGTAGCGTAAACGAACTGTTTTTTACAATAGGCAGCCATTGCCCATCTTTGCGGGCCGATATAGTTAGATTTTGTATGGAGAGGAGCGGGGTGTTCATAAGGTAAAATAAAATTATTTCAGGTATGGCTTACAGTTTTCCATTTCGACCGAAGCGCAGCGGAGTGGAGAAATCTCAATGAAAATTTGTAAGATTACCTGAGATTTCTCCTACCGTCGAAATGGAAAAACCGAAACTTTTCAATTGAGTATAGCTTCCAAATTAACGAATCAACAAATCGACGTATTAACTATTGGTCGCATCGCCCCTTAAAATCCTGAACTGCTTACGGGCTTCGATAAAGTAAATGCTGTCTTCATGCTCAAAAAGCATTTTTTCATATAATGGTTTGGCCTTCTCTGGCTGCTGTAGTTTTTTATTATAGATTTCTGCGGAAAAGAACAGCGCCTCATCTACATAAATGCCTTCTTTGTACTTGTCAATTATAATCTGGTAGTTTTGCAACGCAAGGTCGTACTGGCCCAGGGCTTCGTATATGTGCCCGATGCGGTACAGCGTTACATCCTGTATGCTCTCGGTTTTATCAGTAGCGATAATCTGCTTAAACTCATCAAGCGCCTCCTGTTTTTTATTCTGGTACAGCTTAAAGTCGGCACGGGCAAATTTTTTCAGCGCGGTTTGCGTGCTGTCTTCCACGGTATTGTCGGTAACGAGCAGGAACAGCTCCAGCGCGTCATTGGCAATAAGCTGCGAAGCGCTCGACTTTAACACCTTAAGCTGCTTTTGCGCCCAGGTAAAATCGCCTTTAAAATAGCTGGCGCGCGCCACACGGAAGATAGCCTCATTGCCTATGGCGTCGTTCTTCAGGTCTTCTTCCACCTGAGCGTAGTAGATGATGGCCTGGTTGAATTTCTCGTCCATCAGCAGTACGTCCGCTAGTTTCATCTTAACCTTAGCCTGCTGGAATTTATTCAGTTGCAATGCCAGTGCCTTGTTCAGCGTAGCCACTGCAACCTGGCTTTGTTTTAGCTGGAATGCCTCAAAATCAGCCTTAAGCAATTGCAGGTCCAGCGAGTAGGGTGTAATGCCAAAACGCGTCATCGCGGTATCAATACGCTGTTTTATAAGTGGCAGGTCAGCTTCTTTAGCGTGCTTAATATCAATATCAAGAATGTAGTATTCTGCATTCATCAGTACGTCCGGCTCTTGGGTGTTTTCGTTCACAAAGGTGAAAATTTCTTTGGCAGTGTCGTCTTCGTTTTCTTCAGCTGCAAGCTTGCCCAGGTTTACAATATTGCCAAAAAGCTCCGGCGAACGCCTGAATATGGCCTTTTCCTGGATGAAGGCCTTGCCGTATTCTTTTTGCTGTACAAAATACCAGCTTAAAAATTCGTTCCAAAAAATGTCCTGCGTTTTTTGGGTGCGCAATAGCAATGCCTTGCGCAACAGTGAATTAAAGTTGTCGCTGGTTTGCTCCTCATTCATAAACCGCGAAAGCTGGTTTTGCACAATCACCACATTCTGCTGGTTAGTGTATGAGAAATCGAGCAGCTTTTCTATCATCAGGTCTATCTTGCCCAGCTGCCCCTGTAACAATGCCATCTGGTAATCAAAATTCATGGCCGGGTTTACCTTTTGTGCTGCTTCATACGCACTAAGCGCCTGCTGTACCAGTACTTTTTTCTCGAATGCCTGTGCTATATTAAACACATAATTAGGGTTTTCAGCTACGGCATTTATGGCCTGGCTGTAGTATTTATCGGCATTGGCCTGGTCTTTTTGCAACTGGTAGTTATAACCGAGCTCTACAAAAAGTATAGGCTGGCTGCCTTGTGCAATCTTATCGGTAAGTAGTTTTGTGGCTTTATCGTACTGTTTGAGCTGCTGGTAGGTTTCGGCCAGTTTTTGGGTATAATACACATTGCGCGGCTGTGCCTTTTCGAGGTCCTGGTAAATAAGGGCGGCTTTTTCAAACTCACCCCGCTCAAAATAGTTTTGCGCCAGCTGCTCGTTTTGGGCAAAGGCCGCAAGCGGGAAGAGAAATGCTATGTAGAGGAATATTTTTTTCATAATTAGGAACACTGATGACGCCGATTAAACAGATGGACACCGATTTAAAACGCAGAATATCATTATATAGTGCCTACAACTAAACATATCATCATGTGGTAAAAGCAAATATATTAAATTATGCCTGAAAAACGTGACCCGCCCATATTAAAAGGGAACACGGATAGCACAGATTTTAGAGATTTACACAAATTCAACTACTAATCGAAAAACCTGTGAGAATCCGTCTGATCAGTGTCATCCGTGTTCCAAAAAAGTATCAAGAAAAAATCTTAATCTATAATATCAAAGCCGGTATACGGCCTCAGCACTTCGGGTATTACAATACCATCAGCGGTCTGGTAGTTTTCCAGTATGCCTGCCAGTACGCGCGGCAATGCGAGCGAACTTCCGTTAAGGGTGTGTGCCAACTGGTTTTTGCCCTCTTTATCGCGGTAGCGCAGCTTAAGCCTGTTGGCCTGGAAGGTTTCAAAGTTAGATACCGAGCTTATCTCCAGCCAGCGGTCCTGCGCGGTGCTAAATACCTCAAAGTCATACGTTAGCGCTGAGGTAAAGCCCATATCGCCGCCACAAAGGCGTAGCACGCGGTAGGGCAAGCCCAGCTCATCAAGTATTTCCTTTACGTGGTCTACCATGCCATCAAGGGCGGCATAGCTGTTTTCGGGTTTTTCTATGCGTACTATCTCAACTTTGTCAAACTGGTGCAGGCGGTTAAGGCCCCGCACGTGCGCACCATACGAGCCTGCCTCACGGCGGAAGCACGGCGTATAGCCCGTGCACAGTACCGGAAGGTCTTTTTCCTCGATAATTACATCGCGGAAAAGGTTGGTTACCGGAACTTCAGCCGTAGGGATAAGGTACAGGTCGTCAATACCCACGTGGTACATCTGGCCTTCCTTGTCCGGTAGCTGGCCCGTGCCGTAGCCCGAAGCCTCGTTAACCAGGTGGGGCACCTGCATTTCGGTGTAGCCCGCTGCGGTATTTTTATCTAAAAAGTAAGAGATAAGCGCGCGTTGCAGCCTGGCTCCCTTGCCTTTATACACAGGGAAACCGGCGCCGGTAATTTTTACACCCAACTCAAAATCGATAATATCATATTTTTTGGCAAGCTCCCAGTGGGGCACCGCGCCACCATATAATACCGGAATTTCGCCTGCGGCAAATACCTCAAGGTTTTCCTCCGGTGTTTTACCTTCGGGTACTATGTCAGCGGGTACGTTTGGCAGTTTGTAAAGCGCCTGTGTAAGCGCTTCAGCCGTAGTATTTAGTGTTTCTTCAAGTTCTTTGCTCTGTTCTTTATACTGTACCGTTTGCTCCTTGAGGAGGGCGGCTTCGTCTTTTTTGCCGGCCTTCATCAGTTCGCCTATGCTGCGCGACAGCTTGTTAGATTCCGATAAGATAGTGTCAAGCGCTACCTGTGTCGACCTTCTTTTTTCGTCGAGCGCTATTACTTCATCCACAAGCGGGGCGGCGTCAAAATTGCGTTTGCCCAGCGCCTGTATTACTTTCTCACGGTTTTCCCTGATAAATGCTGTCTGTAACATGGTTACTGTTTAAGGTTTATAATGAGCGCAAATTTAACGAATTGTTTTTAATAGCTGTGCTTTTGTTCCGGCACAAAAGAACGTATAACAAAAAACGTTTACCCCATTACGTTAGCGTATTATTGTTTATATTTGTTTCCTGCCCGAAACACACAAATGTAGATGAGTTTAGTTACCCCTAAAGAGGTTGCAAAAGCAATTAAAACAGATAAATACGGATTTTTAGGGACTTTATCCGGATGGCTCCTGATGAAGGTTTTGAAGATTTCTACCATGAATAAAGTGTACGACAGGAATAAGCACCTGTCTGACCTTGAGTTCCTGAACGCTTTGCTGGATGAATTCCAGATAAAGTTTGAAATTCCCGAGGAAGACCTTAAGCGCCTTCCTAAAACAGGCCCTTATATAACCGTTTCTAACCACCCACTGGGCGGTATAGACGGCATTTTGTTGCTTAAACTTATGGTAGAGCGTGAGCCGGACTTTAAGATTATAGCTAATTTCCTCCTGCACCGCATAGAACCCATGAAGCCTTATATAATGCCGGTAAACCCCTTTGAATCACACAAAGACGCAAAGAGCAGCATTACCGGGATTAAAGATGCGCTGCGCCACCTGGCAGACGGGCACCCGCTGGGTATATTCCCTGCCGGGGAGGTAAGCACGTACAGGGACGGCAAGCTGATAGTAGATAAACCATGGGAAGAAGGCGCCATAAAGCTGATTAAAAAAGCCAAAGTGCCTGTAGTACCCATTTACTTTCATGCCAAAAACAGCCGAGTATTTTACTGGCTATCCCGAATAAGCGACACACTGCGCACCGCTAAGCTGCCCAGCGAAGTGCTTACCCAAAAAAAGCGCGTTATTAAAGTGCGCATTGGCAAGCCTATATCTATAGCAGAGCAGGCCGAGCACGAAAACCTGGCCGATTACAGCCAGTTCCTGAGGCGCAAAACCTATATGCTTAGCAACGCTTTTGTTAAAGAAACAAAGTTGCTGGATACTGCAAACCTGAACCTTAAAATGAATAAGGGGCCGAAGGAGATAGCGCTGCCGGCAAACCAGGATAAGATACTGGAAGAAATAGCACGCCTGCGCACCAGCAATGCCCGCCTGCTGCAAAGTAAAAATTATGAGGTATTTTTTGTATCGGCAGATACCATTCCCAATATATTGCACGAGTTGGGCCGCCTGCGCGAAATAACTTTCCGCGAGGTAGGGGAGGGCACTAACGAGTCGCTCGACCTTGACCAGTATGATAAGTACTACCACCACATGTTCCTGTGGGATGAAGATGCCAAGCGTGTAGCCGGTGCCTATCGCATGGGCCTGGGCGCGCATATTTATAAAAAACACGGTATAGACGGTTTTTACCTGCACGACCTTTTCCGCTTTGAGCCGGAGCTGTATGACATGATGAGCAAGAGTATAGAAATGGGACGCGCCTTCATTATAAAAGACTACCAGCAAAAGCCCATGCCGCTGTTCCTGCTCTGGAAGGGCGTGGTGCATACCACATTGCATTATCCTGAACACAAATTCCTTATAGGGGGGGTAAGCATAAGCAACCAGTTTAGCGATTTTAGCAAATCGCTGATGATTGAGTTTATGAAATCGCATTACTACGACCCCTATATTGCACAATACGTACACCCTAAAAAGGAGTATAAGGTAAAGTTGAAGGATGGCGATAAAGACTTTGTGTTTAACGAAGCCGAGGCCGACCTAAATAAATTTGACAAGATAATAGAAGAAATAGAGCCGGGCGACCTGCGCCTGCCGGTACTTATTAAAAAGTATATAAAGCAAAACGCACGGGTAATAGCATTTAATGTAGACCCTCTGTTCAACAATGCGGTAGACGGGCTTATGTACATTCGCATTGCCGACCTGCCCGAGAGCACCGTAAAACCGGTAATGGAGGAGTTTCAGGCAGAACTGGAGCGCAAGCTCGCAAAAAAAGGCAACCTATAAAAAAGCCCACCTAAAAATGCTTTTTTAGGTGGGCTTTTAGTGTAATTTTATTTCAACTATAGCTTTTTACCGCTTTTGTCTATTATTTTCTGAATGCGTTTGTCAAGGTCTTCCATAAGCTCGTCAAGCGCGCTTTCGCACATAGGCAATATTTTTTCCGGTTTCATTACCGGCACACCACCTACCATTACGCCTGTTTTGCTGGAGTTAGCATGCTCATTAATAACAAATACCTTTTCTGCTTTTTTGTTATACAATGCAATGTGCGTAAATGCCTGCATTTTTGTACTGGCAGTGCCACCTACGCCAAAGCCCTTGTTTAAGGCAAATTTAATATATACAAAAAGTACCCCGTCTGCTTCAGGAAAAAGCTTTACCATTGCCTTTACGTTAGAGGCGTTCCAGGTAGGGTCTATGGCAATATAGTTTTCATACGGCTGAAACCTAACATCCATATCCTGGTCTATTCCTAAAAAGGTAGGCTTAAACGCCTGGTATTCTGCATTACCGGTTACCGTAGCTGCGGGTAAAAACTCAAAAGGGAATTTTTTTGCATAATTGTTCATGAACTGGTCATGGTACTTGGCAAGCAAAGGCTTCAGGTTAAAGTTTGGGTCTTTTTGCAAATCGGCTATTGATGCCAGTGTTGCAAGGCCCATATCCGAAAGGTCTACCATTTTATCTGCATAAAAGGTAACTACTGCTACTTTTTTCGTTTGGGCAAAGCCAAAGGAAATGCTAAGTACGATGAGGGAAAGCGTGAAGATTTTTTTCATTTTTAAACTATTGGTGGTTATTTTTATAAATCATGGCAAATTAATGCAAACGTTTTCATCTGTACAAATAATTAACCTATTTATTTTCAGCTTAATACACACCACGAATTTCAGGCTGTATGTTTTGGGCATAGTACTCTGTAAGTGCCTGCATTGTGGCAGTGTCAAAATCGCTAAGCCCCGCAGCGGCCACGTTACTATGCACCTGCGGTACTTTGCTCGCACCCGGTATTACAGTAGTTATTGCAGGATGCTGCAATATCCATTTAATGCTTTGCTGTGCCATATCTCCCTCAGGTAAAATAGACTTAATACCATCGGCAAGGGCCACACCTTTATTAAATTCCACGCCGCTAAAGGTTTCACCTACATTGAAGGCATCTCCGTTTGCATTATAGTTGCGGTGGTCGCTTTCACTAAATACAGTTTGGGCAGTAAGTTTACCGGTAAGCAGGCCACTGGCCAGGGGTACACGGGCTATTAACGCGGTACCCTGATGCAGCGCTTTATCAAAAAAATCTGAAGCCAGGTGCTGGCGAAACAGGTTAAATATAATTTGCAGCGAAGCTACGTCTTTATGTTCGAGACAAATGTGAGCCTCTTCCGCAGTTTCTACGCTTACGCCAAAGTGCTTGATAAGCCCTTCCTGCTGCAGGCGGCGCAGGTGGTCAAACACGTCGCCCTTCTTTAATTCTTCGGTAGGTATACAATGCAGCTGCTCTAAAAACAGCTGGCTTTGCCCCAGGTGCGTAAGTGAATCTTCCACATGCCGGCGTATGGTATCGTAAGTAAAATTTTGGGGCCAGCCGTTTGGCGCGTCGTGCCTGCGGCCCAGTTTAGTAGCTACGTATATCTCCTGGTTAGCCTGGCTAAGGTACTTTCCTATGATGCGCTCGCTGGTACCCATGCCATAAACATCGGCGGTATCTATAAAATTTCCGCCTGCGGCTGTATAGGCTTCTAAAATTTCAAAGGCTTTATCCTCATCTATTATGCCCCAGTCAGCACTGCCCAGTTGCCATGTGCCCAGCCCTACTTCTGCTATTGGTGTATTTTTAAAATTACGATAGTTCATTTTTTAGTATTTGATAATTATGGTAAACTTACAAAAGCAGGGTGTAATGTGGAAATTTCTACAGGTTTATTGTAGAATCAGCACTTAAGAGAAATTTTATATTTATTTAACCTGCTGATATATTGTGGTTTAAATAAATCGTGCTGTTTAGGCATGGTTATTTCATTCTTATAAACCGTAACAATAACAATTAAAACCACAACAGATATGAAAAAGTTATTTTTAACGGCGGCTTTTATGCTGGCTTTAGCTGGTACCGCCACAGCACAAACAGATAATAAAGTTGAAACTACACCTCCTGCCACCACAGCACCGGGTACAACTACTGACGCTGTAATACCTGCCACACAAACGCCGGATGCTAATACAACGGCGGTAGCTGCATCTACCGATGGTGACAAAGAGTTTGCCGCTGTAAAGCAAAGCGAAATAGCACCTGCCGTACTTAAAGAAGCAGTGGCTAAATATACCGACTATGCACTGGTAGAGGCGCTTGCCGCAACAGATGGCAGCGAATATAAACTGGTGCTTACTAAAGATGGTAAAGACATTGCCGCTTATTATAAAGCAAACGGCGAGTTTATTAAAGAGGTAGCTGCATAAGCAACACACAAACAACTCTATATACTGTTGAGGGAAGGCCGCAAGGCTTTCCCTCTTTTTTATCATAAAAAAGGCGGCACTAATAGCGCCGCCTTAACTTCTTAAGCTAAATGGGTTATTATTGCTTTATCACTTTTTTAGTAGTTACCCCACTTTCAGATGCAATACGGAACATGTATATGCCCGATGCAAGGTCGGCAATATTTATTTTTGCTTCCGCCAGGCCATTTACGGTTAAAGATTTTACGGTACGCCCATTCATATCGGTAATTGCAATGCTTTTTATAAGCGTGTTGTCCTTATTCGCTATAGTAACCTCAGTTACAGCAGGATTAGGCAGTACCGAAAAGCCTGCGGAAAAATTTTGTTTTACGGATCCTATAGGTGCATTTATATTAATATTATCAACATAATAAGAGGTTGAATAATCATCAAACCAGTACCCTATCTGTTTTATCTCGGTTACCGTTTTGAGCAGCGCGCCACTATACACTTCTTCATTATCTATAAAATAAGTTACGGTGCCTTCTGCAAGGTTGTAAGTAGCGGTAACGGTATACCAGGTGTTTGCCTCAAATTCGGCTACCAGTTCATCTTCAAAAATCTCTTCGCTGTAATTGTAGGCTGTTACAGCATACACGCCACCCTCATAATCATAATATAGTATTGAGGCAGGGGTACTTTCAGAGCCTTGGTTGCCTACGATGTTGTCTGCCACGATAACAAAGTCCGATCCATTTTCTTCATCAACATTATTGGTATAAATATCCTGGCTAATGCTAAAAACATTGCCGGTAGGGTTTACGGCCTTTGCGGTAGTAAATGGTATATCCGGCTGGGTATCCTGTCCTGAAAACCTAAGTGAACGTGCACCATCGCTTGATGTTCCGGTTGCAACCTGTGCCGGGTTGCTTTGAATGCTGTTTCCTGTCCAGCCATTTTGTCCAATAATTGCGCCGGTGTTATAACCTTCAGCAGATTCGAAAGAAATGGTTTGCGCCTGAGTTGTAATACCCATGATACCACATAATAATGCGGCAAAAAATAATTTTGTATTCATAGCATATAATTTTTTGCAAACATAATGATTAAAAAATATAGTGTAAAAGGCAATCGTTATTTTTAGGTTTTAATTTAGATTTGTGGTTTTTGCCGAAATAAAAGCATCAACTAAAAGAGGATATAGTAATGGGAATGTTTGTTATAAGCAAGCGGTATAATGAAGAATACAAATTTGTATTTACATCGCGCAAGGGTAAAACGATTTTTACCAGCATTAGCTGTAAAGATAAAACGGGCTGTTATGAACTTATTGCAGCCATGCGCGACAGTATTACGCTGTTTACCTTTACAAAAAACAGCACCCCTGCGGGCAAACATTTTTTCAGGATTAGCAAAGACGGGCTGGTACTGGCCACCAGCCGTAAATATGCCACCCCACTAAGCCTGCAAAAAGGGATTGACGAAGTTATTAAATACCTGCCCCCTGCAGAAACACTCGACTTTTCTGAAAACGACTTTGTTTTTCCGGATGCGGAGGAAGTTTTTGGTGCGGCAGGAGATGTATAATACCTCCATTTTATAGACAGTTCAATTAAGACAGAACAAATTACAGGATAATAGATTAATTAGACAAGTTCAGCATGACTTATCTCTTTTTAATTTACTCGGCTAATTTGGCTTCTATTTTTTCATTAAGTCGCGCCAGCGCCTGGTCACTGTCCAGGGTATCAGGTATATAAAAAAGACCGTATACAATCTGGCCGTATTTTTTGCTCGAAGGCAGTTTATCCTCTACGTCTACAAAGGTGCGGCCGGTGTAATTTTCAGATACCATAAATGGGGCTTTTCCACTGTACCCTTTTTCTAATTTCAAATTATCATAGTGGGTGCCCATCGCGTTAGACATATGTGTTGCAAAGTCGCCGCCCTCATATACATAGTTAAGGCATGTTATTACATACAGCTTATCCATAGCCAGGTCAAACCGGTACAGGTCGTAACAGTTTTCTCCGGGTACGGGAAGCTTACATACAAAGTCTGTTTTATCGTGCAGTGAGTTGTCGGCATTCCAAACCTTTATAACATAATTGCCTTCCGGAATCCGTTCTATAAGGCTTTCGCCGGGCTTTATAAATTCGTCAACATAGTAAGTAGTAGTATCAATAGTGCCATTTTTATCGCGCATTTCAAACGTAACCGACTTAGTAGTTTTGCTGGTGTTTAAAAACTTTATAGACTGTCGCGGGCCATCATGCGTTTCTACCGCTTTGCTTAAAAAGAACCCGATAACAAAAAACGCAATCAGCCCGATGCATCCTATTTTATATGCTTTTTTCATGACGTTTTTATTTATAGGGTTTGGTTGGTTTTATAATGTTCATTCGTTTAAAGGAGGGTAAAGATATATTATTTAACAAGTTTCAGGTTATTGTTTTTGAAATAATGGCTGAATGTTTTTCATGAATATCCGTTTTTTGTTGATAGTTAAATATATAAAAAAAGCTACACATTACGTGCAGCTTAAATTTTGTAGCCTCGCCAAGAATCGAACTTGGATCAAAAGTTTAGGAAACTCCCATTCTATCCGTTGAACTACGAGGCCATTATTTTTCAGGGTGCAAATATATGCAAATTACCCGCTTTCAAAAAAATAAAAACCGTTATTTTTAACCCTATTTTATAGATATGCTATCGGCCTGGCTATAAAAGCAGTACTATGCCCCATTAAGCAGGGAGGCTACAACATTTATTAAACCGTCGGCGTCGGTAATATTGGTGTTTACAGCAACGCTGCCGTTTCCATAAGGGCCGTACCGTTCAGGGTCGGTAACGCTAAATAACCCTACCGTTCGGGCTTTGGCAGCGCTTGCGAGGTGCATAATGCCGCTGTCAGCACCTATAAATAGGGCTGTGCTGGATATAAGGGCAGCAATTTCGCGCACGTCGTGGCTGTAAAAAGTGGGCGCGGCAAAGTTAACCTGGCTTACATTTTCGGCAGGCAGCACTTCTACAATGTTATAATCAGGAAAGCGCGCTTTAAGTTTTTCATACACAGGCAGCCACCACTCGGGAGTGTAGCACTTAGATCCTGTGGCATAAGTAAAAATACTTATGGTTTTTTTATCAGGCGGCACCAGGGCATCGAGCCTGGCTTTGCCCTGTGCCAGCTCCGGCGCATCAAGCTTCAGGTCCATTACGGGTACCGGGCCGCTTTGCACGCTAAAACCCAGTTGCGCCATTTCGCTGCGCAGCATATATACAGGGTATTTAGCCATGTGAATATAATCAGGATACTGCTGAGCGGCAGCTTCGGGCAGGTCGCCAAAAATTTTATAAGCAGCCCGCGCCCGCTGTATGCCCATGCGCCCCGATGCCGAACCTTTTGCTACATTAATAGCAAGGTCATATTTGCCCCGGCTTACCGCATTCCATACCTTAAGGTAATTTATAATTTCGTTAAGCGGCCTTTTAGGCAACTTAAATACCTTACCGATACTGGTATAATTTTTAAACAATACATGTGCCAGCCCACCGCGCACAAATACATCAACCGTACTGCCGGGAAAAGTGGCTTCCAGCTCCTCAATAAGCGGTGTAAGTAGCAGCTGGTTGCCCAGGCGGTGGTTAGGGCGGCTTACCAGTATCCGCTTTATGGCAGCGTTGCCTAAGGCACCTGCTGGCGGGTTTACGTGTTCTGTGCCCACGTTTTGGGTTAAGCCCCGCATCAGGGTGCGCCTAATCCTGTTTATCCGGTTATTATTGTTCATCAAACTTTGATTTTGTACAGGGTGCAAAGATAGCAATTCTAAAAACATAGGTACGTGTATGTACTTACAACCCTGAAAGGCTATTAAGACAAGGTGAGCGTAAAACCATTACCTTTGTTATGCAGCCCTTAAGGCGCATAATTTTTTTACTAAAAAACCTCACATGGCTTTTCACAGGATATTTTTTTTTCTTTCGTTACTTTGCAGCAATGTATATGCACAACAAGGCATCATGAAAATACCACCTTATTTAACAAAGGGCGACACCGTGGGCATACTGGCCACCGCCCGTAAAATAGATCACGAACCACTGGAGCCCGCCATAGCCCTGTTAAAAAGCTGGGGCCTTAATGTAGTAGTGGGCAAAACCGTAGGGCTGGACAACAACCAGCTTGCCGGGGCCGACTGGCAGCGGGCTACCGACTTTCAACACATGATGGATAATCCGGCTATAAAGGCAATATGGTGCGCTAAGGGCGGTTACGGGACTGTGCGCATGGTAGACCGGCTTGATTTTACCAATTTTAAAAAACATCCTAAATGGTTTATAGGCTTTAGCGATGCCACGGTACTGCACAGCCACATTAACAATATGGATATTGCCACCATACACGCCATTATGGCGGCAAGCGTGGCACATGCTACCGATGCGGCAAAGCAAACCTTACACAAAGCACTGTTCGGCGACAAGATTTTGTATGACATTGCACCCCATGAATTTAATAAAATTGGAAAAAGTAGTGGGGAACTGGTAGGGGGAAACCTATCTGTACTGTTTAGTATTGTAGGGTCACCGTCTGAAATAGACTACAAAGGTAAGATTTTGTTTATTGAAGACCTTGACGAATACCTGTATCATATAGACCGTATGATGATAAACCTGGAGCGGAACGGCTATTTTAAAGATGTTAAGGGCATTATTATAGGTGGTTTTACAAAAATGCGCGATAATGATATTCCCTGGGGGTACAACGCGCTTGAAATATTACAGGATATAACAAAAGAGTATAATATACCCATTTGCTTTAATTTCCCGGCTGGCCACATACAGGACAACCGGGCTTTAGTATTTGGCAAGGAAATAACAATGGAGGTAACTACAGCCGGCACTAAAATTACCTTTAAATAAAGTGGCAGAGCATAATGAACTGGGCAAGGAAGGCGAAAAAGCTGCGGTAGATTACCTGCAAAAACAAGGATATACGATTTTACGTACAAATTATGTATACCAAAAAGCAGAGATTGACGTTATAGCCCTGCAGGGAAATGTGCTGGCCGTTGTTGAAGTAAAAACCAGGAGTACCCTGGAGTATGGCCTGCCACAAGATTTTGTAAAGCCTAAAAAAATAAAGTTGCTGGTAATGGCCATAAACCGTTTTATAGAAGAGGAAGGCCTTGATGTTGATGCCCGGTTTGATATTATAGCGGTACACAAAAAAGGTTCAGATTTTGATATTGAACACCTTAAAGATGCATTCTTTATATTTTAGCACAGGTTGGTTTTGTTAAATATTTAACATTTTGTTTAACTTTATATATATTTGTTGCCCAGAACATCAAACGCACACACAAGGATTTTAGTTATGAAAACAATTTCATCTGTAGTAGAACACTATATTAAAACCAAGCCGTTTTTATTAAGCGCCCTTTCCCAAGGCATTATTAACCTTACATCGCTTGCCCGCACTATGATGCCTGAGCTAGAGCAGGAACTTGGTAAAGACATAAAGCAGGGTGCTGTGGTGATGTCGTTAAAAAGGCTTTCGGAAGACCTCGACTTCAGGGTTAACCATAAAATTGTAAAGGTACTTAAAGGCATTGGCGAAATAACGGTACGTTCCTCATTAACTGATTTTACATACGCCGTAAGTGACACCATCCTAAGCAGGCAGGCAGAGCTTATAAACAGCATTAACACAAACCCCGATGTGTTTTACACCTCTTCGCGCGGGGTAAACGAAACTAATATTGTGGTGAGTGCCTCTATGAACAATGTTGTAGACCGCCTTTTTTCTGACGAGAAAAAAATAGAGCGTAACGACAACCTTGCGTCGATAACCGTAAAATTGCCAAAAGACAACATTAATACCCCCGGTATTTATTACTATATATTCCAGAGGCTTGCCTGGGAGGGCATTACCATTATAGAAGTTATTTCTACATCATACGAATTTACCATACTGGTGCAGGAAGATGAGGTAGATCTTGCCTTTAAGGTAATAAAAGACCTTAAAACAAGTAATTAAAAGTTTTAAAATCCGGATACATCATCCGGATTTTTTTTCGGATACTAAACCCTTCCTGCCGAATACTAGCCTGAAACCTGTAAATTCTATTTTCCGCAATTTATTTAAGATAAATAGTAATTGTTTTGCAGTATACTAAACTGCACACAATTCAGGATAAAATTAAATTGCTATGAAAAAAATCACACTATTCCTGGTACTTTTCAAACAAATAATCCATACTGCCCCGCAGTTTATGAACTGTACATACCCTACTGTGGCACTACAGTAACACTGCAATTATATAAAGCAGAAATTTTTGGTACAGGGTTCTATGCCGGTACCAATAGATATTTGTTAGCCGGAACAATCAACGCACACATAAGGATTTAATATGAAAACAATTTCATCTGTAGTAGAACACTACATTAAAACCAAGCCATTTTTGTTAAGTGCCCTTTCGCAGGGCATTATTAACCTTACATCGCTCGCCCGTACCATGATGCCGGAGCTTGAGCAGGAACTTGGCAAAGACATCAAGCATGGTGCTCTGGTAATGTCGCTAAAAAGGCTTTCGGAAGACCTGGACTTCAGGGTTAACAATAGGATTATAAAGGTGCTTAAAGGCATTGGCGAAATTACCGTGCGTTCTTCATTAACTGATTTTACGTATGCCGTAAGCGACACCATACTGAGCAGGCAGGCAGAACTTATAAACAGCATTAACGCAAATCCCGATGTGTTTTACACTTCTTCGCGATGTGTAAACGAAACCAATATTGTAGTAAGCGCGTCGATGAACAATGTTGTAGACCGCCTTTTTTCTGACGAAAAGAAAATAGAGCGCAACGATAATCTGGCTTCCATTACTGTAAAGCTGCCAAAAGATAACATTAACACCCCCGGTATTTACTATTATATATTTCAAAGGCTGGCATGGGAAGGAATTACCATTGTTGAGGTAATTTCCACATCATACGAGTTTACCATACTGGTGCAGGAAGATGAGGTAGACCTCGCGTTTAAGGTAATAAAAGACCTTAAACAACTAATTAAAACGTAGGAATCCGGATAAAGTGTCCGGATTTTTTTTCGGATACTAAACCCTTCCTGCCGAATACTAGCCTGAAACCCGTAAATTCTATTTTCCGCAAATTATTTAAGATAATTAGTAATTGTTTTGCAGCATATTAAACCATTAACTGCACGCAATCCGGAATTAAATTAAAATTGCTATGAAAAAATTTACGTTGTTTTTGGCGCTTTTCAGCACCATTACCTTTTATGCCCAGCACCGCAGGGTTGCCACAAAAGTGAGAGAACTTACTAAAGCGCATACTGCTTTTACAACAGTCAATCCATTCTCTGTACAGGGTAACGCCAGCAACACAAAAATAACCGATATGGTTAGTAATGCCACATTAGCACGTTTAGATAAGGCAGTGGCAAAACAAATAACCCAGGCGGCCCCGCAGTTTATAGAACTGGCAATACCCTACAATGGCACAACAATAACAGTGCAATTGTATAAAGCTGAAATTTTTGCGCAGGGTTTTCATGCTGATACCGATAAGCAAAAAGGCTTTAGTTACAGCCCCGGCGCCTATTACCGCGGTATTATTAAAGGTGACGAAGCATCATTAGCATCCTTTAGCTTTTTTAACGATGAAATAAAAGGTACGGTATCGTCAGCGCAGTTTAATAACCTTGTAGTGGCACATTTACCGCAGGAAAGAGACAGGTCTTCATACGTCATATATTCTGACGCTAATCTTGCGGTTGGTAACAATTTTAACTGTGCAACGTCAGGCATAAACCCATTAGAGCCGAGCACACGAAAGATTGTGGCTGCCCCGGCAGAGGTTGCAACAGACCGTTGCGCCACCATTTATTTTGAAATAGACAACGACATTTATATCCAGAACAACTCGAGCCAGCAGGCTACGGGCAACTGGCTTACGGCACTATTTAATAATGTGCAGACCTTGTATGATAATGACGGTATTACAGTATCGTTAAAATCATTTATGGTGTGGACTGCAGATGACCCGTACTTTGGTGCAGAGTCTTATGATTACCTGAGCCAGTTTTTCAGCAGGTACAACAACCAGGATTTTGATGGCGATGTGGGCCAGCTTCTGGGTTCAGACCCGGGTTCACTTGGCGGCCTGGCGGCATTGAGCGGTTTATGCACCGAAAACAGCAATATTAGCTATGTGGACATAGAAGATCTTAATGTGCCGTCGTTGCCATTGTACTCCTGGGAAGTGCAATCTGTTGCGCATGAGCTGGGCCACTTATTTGGCTCTGAACATACGCACGACTGCGCCTGGAACGGTAACGGTACGCCCATAGACGGCTGTGGTACAATGGCAGGGTTTCCCGGAGACGGCGACTGCGATATAGCCCCGGTACCCCAGGAGGGAGGCACTATTATGAGTTATTGCCATGTAATGCCGGTAGGTGTTAACCTTGCACTTGGCTTTGGGCCACAGCCGGCCGAAAGGATACACAATTTTATAAGTTCCGCTTCATGTACCGGTACTTCGTGCGCGGCTCAGGCATGCCATAGCAATATAACAGGGTTAGCGGCAACTTCTATTGCAGAGGGTACTGGGGTTGTATCATGGGATGATGAAACTACCGGGCCATGGTTGGTATCTTATCATACTACCGGGACAGATGGCGAATGGCAGCAGGTAACAGACAGAGCCATGACCTTTACCGGGCTTTTGCCAAATACCTATTATATTGTTGAGGTAAAGCCGGTTTGCGACGAGGGTGTACCGGCCATTAGCCAGATTATTATATTATCTGATGCCGACTGGTGCAGCGGGCAGGTGTTTACCGATACCGGCGGCGTTAATGGCGGCTATGGCATTAACCAGCACATTACAAAAGCATTTATCCCGCTGGTAGCAGGTAATAAAATAAAGGTAGATTTTACATCATTCGGCCTTGAAGACGGTTTCGATTTCATAAGGGTTTATGACGGTTCAGATACTTTAGCGCCGCTTATCGGTGAATTTACAGGCTTTACCCTTCCCGGGTCGTTTATATCAACCGCGGAGGATGGCTCACTTACCGTCGAGTTTATTTCAGATGAAGTGGCTACCGCTTCAGGATGGATAGCAAATGTAAGCTGCCAGGCTGTACTGGGTAGGAATGAAAATGCATTTACTAACTTTTCTTATTATCCTAACCCGGCAACAAACAGGGTAACTATTACAGCTAAAGAACCCCTAACTGAGCTAAAAATATTTAACGCCGCAGGCCAGTTGCTGCTCTCTAGGCAGGTTGACGGTACAAACGTGGTAATCGACATAAGCCCCTATGCAGCAGGAGTATACTTTTTTAAAGTTTCAGGAGGCGACAAGTCGGCTAATTTTAACATTATAAAATATTAATTGTTAAAAATACCACAAAGTTTGGTTGTTTTAATAAATTTGCAGTGCCCCGTTATTAAGCGGAGCTTAATATTGCTATTAAAATGAAAAAAATTACTACCATTATGGCGCTGTTATGCGCTGTAACAGTTTTTGGGCAGCAACGCGTTTCACAGCATGTAAAGCAGCTCATAGAAAAGCAAACCACCTTTAGGCCGGTAGCGCCATTGAACCTATCGGCGGTACAAAATGACCCCAGGGTAAACGAAGCCGTTAGCAACGCCACCCTTGCCACCCTTAACACGAATTTTAGTAAAGACATACAGCAGCATAAATATGCCGCTATAGAACTTAGCCTGCCTTATAACGGCACCACGATTACCATGCAACTGTACCGTACGGAGGTAGTTGCGCCAGGTTTCCATATAGATACAGATAAGCAGGGCAGTATCAATTTTACTCCCGGGGCATATTATCGCGGTATTATAAAAGGCGACCCTAACTCTATTGCCTCTTTCAGTTTTTTTGATAAGGAAATGAGTGGTATTATATCAACGCAACAGCACGGGGGTAACATTGTAGTAGGCAAGCTGCTTAAACCGGGCAATATAAAAGATTATGTAATTTACTCGGACCTTGACCTTAAAAGCACCAGTTCATTTACCTGTGGCGTAAACGAAAATTACATCCTGCCCGGCGGCGTTAATCCCGGTACAGGAAAGAGCGCCCTTGATGTACAAAGCACACGTTGCGTTACCATATATTTTGAAATGGACTATGCCCTGTACCAGATGAATGGCGAAGATACTACTGCCGCCAGTAACTGGATGACTACGGTGTTTAACAATGTACAGACCTTATATGATAATGATGGTATTAGTGTGGCCATAAAATCAGTTTTTATATGGACGGAACCCGATCCGTATAGCGGTGATTCGTCAAATAATTACCTGGACGATTTTACGGCCCTGCGCCCAAATTTTGATGGCGATATAGGAATGCTTGTGGGTATAGACGAAGGCGGCCTGGGCGGCCTGGCTTATGTAGATGGTTTGTGTAATGATAACAGGACGGGGTATGGTGATATAGATTTTGGATACTCCAGCGTTCCTTCTTATTCATGGACCGTTGAGGTTATAACCCACGAGCTGGGCCACCTTTGCGGCTCAAGACATACACAAAGTTGTGTATGGAACGGCAACAATACCCCTATAGATGGCTGTGTGGAGCCTGAAGGAGATTGTTCGCCCGGGCCCATACCCCAAAATGGCGGTACTATAATGAGTTATTGCCACCTTGCCAGTGTGGGCATTAACTTTGCCAATGGCTTTGGCCCCCAGCCCTCTGCCCTTATACTTAACAACGTTCAAACTTCTACCTGTTTGAGTACTGATTGTATCAATACCTGCATCAACACAATCAGCAAAATAGATGTAATAGATGCAACTTCTTCATCTGTAACCCTGCATTGGGAGGATGCCTTACCCGAAGGCCCATGGCAGGTAGGCTATGCCACAGGAAACAGTGTTATATTAAACTGGCAGCCGGCTACTACTAATACCTATACGGTGAATGGATTAGCTGCTGATAAATATTACCGTTTTGGCGTAAGGTCGCTTTGCCCGGCAGGGGTGTCCGGTACTTACGAAGTAATAACTTCGGCTACAGCTCCGGCCAGCTGGTGTGCAGACCCTGTAAACGGAGTTCCGTTTATTAATTCACCTGTTAACGCAAACAATTCAAATTACCCAAACAATCAGCACCTGGTGCGTATTATAAAACCGGATAGCGCCGGGCTTTATGCCACCGTTAATTTTGTTGGTTTTGATACAGAACTTGATTTTGACTTTATGAATATATACGACGGTGCAGGCGTAAACCCTTCAACACTGATAGGTACATTTAGTGGTAATGAATTACCCACGCAGGGCGGCGGCCAGTTTCAGGCTACAAATACTGCCGGGGCGCTTACATTTGAATTTATATCAGATGGCGGTACTAATGCTACTGGATGGTTTGCCGAAGTGCGCTGTACTACAGAGGCGGGTACTAAAGATAACAGCTTTGCAAACCTTAGTTATTACCCTAACCCGGTTAACGGAAACCTTACCATAACTGCAGCGGCAGGGCTTAGCCATGTATCGGTTTACAATGTAGCAGGCCAATTGCTGGTGCAGAAAAACGTATCGGGCACTACAGATGTTACAGATATGAGTGCCTACGCGAACGGTGTTTACTTCTTTAAGGTAAGTAACGGCGAAAGTAATGCAACCCTTAGGGTTATAAAACAATAAGCTATAAGGTACAGTATATAAAACGTGGCGCTCATATTGAGCGCCACGTTTATTTTTAATGGCTGTATATGTAGGCTTCCACAGCCTTTAGCTCGTCGTCTGTAAAGGTTTTGGTAATATAAAAATTAGCTTTCATAAGCGAATATTTATCAGGGTCTACAATGGGTTTGCTTTCTTCCTTTAAAAAGGAAACGATGTTACCTTTCTTATCTTTATAAATTTTAGAAATGTCTTTTATCGCCGGCCCGATGGACTGCTCGTCGGCGCGGTGGCAGCTGTAGCAGTTGCCCTTGCCTTCAAATATGGCTTTGCCGGTTTCTTCGGGGGTTATTGTTGCAGTAGTTTCAGTGCCGTTATTTTCTTTCTTTTCGCTCCCGCAGGAAAGCAAAGACAGTGAGGCAAGTAATAAAAGTAATTTTTTCATGGTGTGTAAAAAGATGTGAAAACGATTATACTGTTTGGCAGCCGTGGTTTACAAGTTCAATAATATTGCAGCTTCTTTAGCAAAATATGTACTGATAATATCGGCACCGGCTCGTTTTATGCAGTACAGTTGCTCCAGCATTATCTTGTCATGGTCCAGCCAGCCACGCTCGGCAGCGGCCTTAACCATTGCATATTCACCCGAAACCTGGTATACCGATACCGGTACATTAACTGCATTCTTTACCTCACGCACAATATCCAGGTAGGCAATGCCGGGTTTTACCATAACTATGTCGGCACCTTCTTCTACATCGTGCAGCGCCTCCCGTATGGCCTCTATGCGGTTGGCATAGTCCATCTGGTAGGTCTTTTTATCCTTGGGTGCAGTTTCACCGCCCTGTTTTGGTGCACTGTCCAGCGCATCCCTAAATGGCCCATAGAACGATGAGGCATACTTGGCGGCATAGCTCATTATCCCCACATCCTGGAATCCGGCACTATCAAGGCCTTCGCGCAGGCGGATAACACGGCCGTCCATCATATCGCTGGGTGCTACAAAGTCGGCACCCGCTACGGCATGGCTCACGGCCATTTTTACCAGCGCATCTACCGTTTCATCATTTGCAATATCCCCGTTTTTTATTATACCGTCGTGGCCATATATTGAGTAGGGGTCAAGCGCCACATCGGGCATTACAATCATCCCCGGCACGGCATCTTTTATGGCTTTTATAGCCCTTTGCATCAGCCCGTCTGGATTCCATGATTCTACCCCGGCGTTGTCCTTAAGGCTGTCGTCTACTTTTACATAAATGTTTACCGCTTTTATGCCCAGGCTCCACAACTCTTTAACCTCTTTAACAGTAAGGTCAATCGACCGTCGGAAGATGCCGGGCATACTCGGTATACGTACTTCAACATTTGTACCCTCGGCAATAAACATAGGGAACATAAAGTCGTTTGGCGTAAGTACAGTTTCGCGAACGAGTGAGCGGATGGAGTCGTTAATGCGTAGTCTGCGGTTGCGGTGTATTGGGAACATAAGTTTTAGTTTAAAGTTTACAGTTAACGGTTTACAGTCTGAGCTACCTTGCGGATAAGAGAGGCGAGCATTTTCTTGATTTCGTTAATGTCTGAATTTAGTTTTAAGTAAATATTTTCGGGGATAAAGTTTAAATCGCGGGATACTAGTAATAGGTATTCCAATTCATGCGCTGAGCCTGAAGAAATATATAAAAAGCGGATGAGTTCTTTTTGTGTCTCCCTCCCACAGCCTTCGGCAATATTTGTGGGTATGGATAAAGAAGCTCTGTTGATTTGTGATATAAGGTTGAATTGTTCTGATTTAGGAAATGTTACCGTAACCCGATACATTTCGAGAACTAATGCGTGTGACTTTTGCCAAACCAAATATTTTCTATAATCTACCATAACGATTATCCATAAAGTTGAGCAACTGTTAACTGTAAACCGTCAACTGCAAACTAAACTATCCACTCCTTTGGCTCTGCCAGTACCTGTAATAGCCGCTCTTCCTCACTGCCTGGCTCCGGATGATGGTCATACACCCACTGCACGTGTGGAGGCAGGCTCATCAATATACTCTCTATACGCCCGTTGGTCTTAAGCCCAAAGAGTGTACCCTTATCGTGTACAAGGTTAAACTCTACATAGCGCCCACGGCGTATTTCCTGCCAGGTGCGATTTTCTGGCGTATAAGGCAAGTCTTTTCGTCTTTCAACAATGGGCACATAAGCACTAAGGAAACTGTTGCCCACTTCGCTTACAAAATTAAACCACTGCTGCATGCTGGTTTCTTCAGTAGCTTTGCAATGGTCAAAAAAAAGTCCGCCTATGCCGCGTGCTTCATGGCGGTGCGTGTTCCAAAAATATTCATCGCATTGCTTTTTAAAGCGTGGGTAAAATTCCGGGTTGTGTTTGTCGCAGGCTGTTTTGCACGTCTGGTGAAAATGCGTGGCATCCTCGTCAAACAGGTAATAGGGGGTAAGGTCCTGCCCGCCGCCAAACCAGCTGTTTACAATGCTTCCGGCCTTGTCATACATTTCAAAATAGCGCCAGTTGGCATGCACCGTAGGTACCATAGGGTTTACGGGATGCAGTACCAGGCTAAGGCCACAGGCAAAAAAGTCTACATCGCCCACGTTAAAATACGCCTGCATGGCCTTGGGCAATTCACCGTGTACGGCAGAGATGTTTACCCCGCCTTTTTCAAAAACATTGCCGCCCTCTATAACGCGGGTACGGCCGCCGCCGCCCTCGGGCCGCTGCCATTGGTCCTCACGGAATGTGGCCTTGCCGTCTACTGCTTCAAGCCCGGCGGTTATGGTATCCTGTAATTGCTGTATGTAAGCGTAAAATGTATCTTTCATCTTCTTAATAAAAAAAGCAAGGCTATTTCAGGCGCTCCAGTATCCCTTTGCGCTTTACAATATTTTTATAATCCCATTGTATCTCAACCGATTTGGACAGCCAGCGTTTTAGGTCATCAATATTTATTTCGCTCACATCAGTATACCCAATGGCGGCATCTTTAAATTTTTGCCCGTGCAGGTTCAGTTGTGCTTCGTCAAACGACTGCCCGCTCCAGAACATCAGCCGTACATGGTTTTTCAGCTTGCTGTAGCCCACAATAGGGTTGCCGTCTAAAAACCATACGGGGTGTGCATGCCATATCTTGTTTTCTGCACCGGGCAGGTTTTCAGTAATGGTTTGTGCCAAAAGGTTTGCAATAGCGCTATCCGCGGCAACAAGTGCGTCGTTATAGGTTTGTATTTCGGCAGCGTATTTCATATTATATAATCTGATTTTAAAAGCCCAAAATAAACAATATCTTCCAACAGGCCATCGCCGTTCTTAAATTCTTCCTTTAAGATTCCCTCCTGTACAAAGCCGTTTTTGAGGGCTACTTTTTGACTGGCAGTGTTTGTGGTTGAAGTACAGATGTATACCTTGTTCATCAATAACGTTTCAAAACAAAAAATCAGCGCGTTGGCTACCAGTTTGCTCGTAATGCCCAGCCCCTGAAAGTCTTTATCTATAAAATAACCCAACTCGCATTTGCTCACATGCCGGTCGATGTTCTTTACTACCAGGTAGCCTATCAGCTTACCGGAAGATATATCGCGCGGGTAAAAATAGTAATAGGTGCCATTTTCAACATTTTCCGCCCCCTGAAGCAAAAACGCAACCGTTGATTCAAAATCGGTACATCCGGCAAGGGTAACGGGAAACGTTTTGGCTATATGCTCCCTGTTACGTGCTACGAGCGCGTAAAACTCTTCGGGGAGGATATTGGTAATGCCATCGGTTTTCCAGGTTTTCATTGTTTAGTTTTCAGTCTCAATTACAGTTTTCAGTCCGGGTGAAGCTACTCCCTACTGCGACTGAACATGGCCTACTGTTTATACTCCTTCACTGTATCTATAAATGCTTTGGCGTGGTCTACCGGTATATTCGGTAAAATTCCGTGGCCTAAATTTACTATATAATTGTCTTTGCCAAACTCATCAATCATCTGGTGTACCATTTTTTTGATGGTTGGTATCGGTGATAATAACCTGCTTGGGTCAAAATTACCCTGAAGCGTTATCCTGCCGCCACTCAGGTAACGGGCGTTGCGTGCGCTGCACGTCCAGTCAACACCCAGTGCCGAAGCCTTGCTCTGGCCCATTTCATTAAGCGCAAACCAGCAGCCTTTACCAAACACGATAACGTGCGTCTCGGGCGCCAGCGCTTCTACAATCTGGTTGATGTATTTCCACGAGAACTCCTGGTAGTCAACAGGGCTTAGCATGCCGCCCCAGCTGTCGAACACCTGCACGGCATTTACACCGGCTTTTACTTTCTCTTTAAGATAGGCTATGGTGGTGTCGGTTATTTTTTGTAGCAATACGTGAGCGGCTTCCGGCTGGCTAAAGCAAAAGCCTTTTGCAGTATCGAAACTCTTAGAGCCTTTTCCCTCTACCGCATAGCAAAATATCGTCCATGGTGAACCTGCAAAACCGATAAGCGGCACCTCGTCGTTCAGCATTTCCTTGGTCAGCTTTATGGCATCCATTACATACCCCAGCGTTTCATGGATGTCCGGGACGATAACCCTCTCTACATCCTGCACCGTGCGTATCGGGTTGGGCAAAAACGGCCCCACGCTCTCTTTCATGAGCACTTCAATGCCCATGGCCTGCGGTACCACCAATATATCGCTGAACAATATGGCGGCATCCGGCTTTACGATACGGATGGGCTGTACCGTGATTTCGGCAGCAAGCTCCGGGGTCTGGCAGCGGGTAAAAAAGTCATACTTATCGCGTAGTGCCCTGAATTCGGGTAAATACCTGCCTGCCTGGCGCATCATCCATACCGGTGGGCGCTCTACGGGTTCGTTGCGTAATGCTTTTAAAAAAAGGTCGTTTTTTATGCTCATGTTTTTATTTTTTTGCCAACCTGCAAGGTTTTTGAAAACTTGTAGGTTTAACTTTTTTTAATTTCTACTTAATAAATACCTACAAGGTTTTTAAAACCTTGCAGGAAGCCACGATTGCTGTAACTACAACCTCTCGGCATGTTCAGGCGCCTGTCATTGCGAGCGGAGGAACGGAGCGCGGCAATCTCATAATTATTGTTTGGCTTCTTTATGAGATTGCTTCGTTCCTCGCAATGACAAAACGTCTATTCTTTGTGTTCCTTTGTGCCTTCTTCGTGAAACTTTGCGAAATAACTTCGTACCTGCACAATAACATTCTCCACACTCGGCTTGTGGGCAATGACAATCTTATCGGTAATACCCTCTAAAGCAGCAGCGGTTGTGGCGCCGATGCAAAAGCAGGCTTCATCTGTAATAGTATTTTCAACCAAATAACCCTGCACTGCCGAGGGGCTAAAAAACAATATCGCGTCTACCGGGGTGTTTATCTTTTGGGGCGCAAGCACCGTGTCATATACCTGTGTTTCAGTAAGCGGTATATTGGCTTTCGCCAAAGCGTCCGGCAATGTTTCGCGGCGCATGCTTCCACTAAAAAATGTAAACATTCTATTATTATAATCTCTTATTATAATTTCTGCCAAAGCCTCTGCATCATTGGCTACAGCCGTAACCGTAAAGCCGTGGCGTTCTATCAGCTCTTTTGTTTTATCACCTACACAAAATACTATATTGCCTGTAAACAGTTTACTGTCTGCATGTTTTAAAAAACCCCTAAACCCGTTTGCACTGGTAAAGATAAGGTTATTAGCAATATCGGTTATTTCAAAGGGCTTATATTCAATACCTATAAAATCAGCCTCCACTACCGCAAGCCCCGCGTTAAGCAGGTACAGCTTCTGGTTGGGCTGCAGCTTTTTGGTAGAGAGCACACGGTACACCATTATTTACCGAGTTGGTTACGGATTTCGGACATCAGTTCGGCGCCGCCATTTTGTAATAGTTCTTCGGCGCAGATATTCCCAAGGTTTTCTACATCGCCGTTAGCGGGAATAACTTTCTCAATATGCAATTTCTGCTTCCCGTCGATAGAAAGCAAAACGCCTTCAAAACGTATTTCATCATCAATAGAACTTACCAGCGCACCTATGGGGGCCGTACAGCCACCCTCCAGTTTTTTAAGGAACTGGCGCTCTATATGTGTGGCAACTTCGGTAGGTTTATGGTTTAGTTTGGCCAGAGCCTCACGGCAAAAAGCATCGCTTGCCATGGCTACAACTACCATGGCACCCTGAGCGGGGGCAGGTATCATCCAGTCGAGAGCCTCCCCAACCCCTCCAAAGGAGGGGCTCAGAACTTCACTCTTGTCGTTAAGAAACCCCAAACGCTCAAGCCCTGCAGCGGCAAAAATGGCTCCGGTCCATTCGTTATCATCAAGTTTTTTTAGGCGTGTGTTTACGTTGCCGCGAAGGTCGGTCACGGTATGGTGGGGGTAGCGGTTAAGCCACTGCGCCTGCCGGCGCAGAGAGCCTGTTGCGATTATGGCGGCATCGGTAAAAAAATCGGGGTTGCCCTTGTGTACTAATATATCGTCTACATTGGCACGTTCTAAAACGGCGGCCTGCACTATGCCTTTTGGCAATGCGGTAGGCACATCTTTCATGCTGTGCACGGCGATGTCTACCTCCCCGCGTATCATGGCCACATCAAGGGTTTTGGTAAAAATACCGGTAATGCCCAGTTCATACAGCGGTACGTCGAGTATCAGGTCACCGGTGCTTTTTACAGCTACAATTTCGGTAGTATAACCTAAATTGTTCAGTTGGCGCTCTACGGTGTGTGCCTGCCAAAGGGCAAGTTCGCTGTCGCGTGTGCCAATCCTGATAAGCCCCCCACCCCCCGAAGGGGGAGTTGATCCGCTATTTAAATTCATTGTATACGGTTTTGGAAGTTCCCCCTTCGGGGGCCAGGGGGCTTATCTTAAAAACTTTTTCTATCCACTCTATGCTTTCATCCACTACCGTGTCGCGGTCTTTAAGGTGGTTTGCAAAATGGGTGGTAATTTTCTGGATGATGCGCTGGCTGATGATCTCGGCCTGCTCCTCATCAAAATTACTTATTTTTTTACGCTGAAAGTCCAGCTCATTGTCTTTAATGGTATTCAGTTTTTCCTTTAGCGCATTTATGGTAGGGGCAAACTTGCGTGCGTTTGTCCATTCGTTGAACTCTTCCGTTACCTCGGTTATAATGGCCTCGGCAGCAGGAATATGCTTTTTACGGTTTTCCAGGGTGCTGTCTGTTATTTTGCTCAGGTCATCAAGATGTACTACCGTAACGTTTGGCAGGGCCAGAACATCTTCGTCAACATTCTTTGGTACCGAAAGGTCCAGTATCAGCAGCGGTTTGTTAAGCGCTAAAATATCTTTGTCTATAGTGGGCAGCTGTGCGCCGGTAGCCACTACAAGCACATCGGCTTTGGGCACCTCCAGCGGAAGCAGGTCATAATCCTTAACCACCAGGTTAAACTTGCCGGCTACTTTTTCGGCCTTTTCCTTAGTGCGGTTTATAAGCACAATGTGGTCGTTTTTGGTATGCTTCACCAAATTCTCGCAGGTGTTGCGGCCAATTTTTCCGGTACCAAAAAGCAGTATATTTTTGTTCTGGATGTTCTCAACATTTGCCATAATGTATTGCACCGCCGCAAAGGATACCGATGTAGCGCCGCTGCTCAGTTCGGTTTCGTTTTTTACACGCTTACTGGCCTGGATTACGCTGTTAACCAGGCGCTCTAAAAAAGCATTGGCCAGGCCATGGTTCTTGCTTTCTGTAAAGCCTGTTTTTATCTGGCTGATAATCTCGAAGTCGCCCAGTATCTGGCTGTCCAGCCCCGTGCCCACGCGGAACACATGGTCTACAGCTTCGTTGTTTTTATATATAAAAGCAGCGCGCTGAAACTCCTCTACAGAGCCGCGGCTGTTGTCTACCATTAATTTTATAAGCTGGAACGGGTGCTCTGCAAACCCGTATATCTCGGTACGGTTACAGGTGCTCACCACTATCATGCTTTCTACGCCTTCGGCGGAAGCCTGTTGTAACAGGGCTGCCCTGGCTGCTGCGTCAAGGCTAAATTTACCCCGTACCCCGGCATCGGCCTTGCGATAACTAAGTCCTACAGCATAAAAGTACAAATGCCTGTGCGCGCTATTATTATTATCCATATACACTAAAAAGTTTAACAAAAGTATAACAACACACTTTTAAAAAGTAACGCTTCAGGACCTATTTATGTCGCTACGGGATATTTTGGCCTTCAAGCGTTATTTTTTGGCTAAAATCGCTAACTTTGCAGTGAAATCAATGCCTTGCAACGGTTTAGTTTAGAACAATTCTAAATAAAAAATAACTGCTTCAACCTTTTTGGCATACCAAAAAATACCGCTATGGGTTCTCATGAGGAGATAATGATAGAAGACGGTTTTTATGTACTGAAGTTTGAGAACAACAGCGATGAAACCGCCCATTTTACAAGGGACGTAGACACTGGGCTCATACAATTCCACTTTGGGGTAAAGGGCCGGGGGAAGTTTATTTTTAACCAGGGCCGCTACGCGCTCGACCTTCGTGAGGAGGTTTCGCTTTTCCTGTACAACCCGCAAATCGCACTGCCACTGCACCTGGAAGTAGCACCCCACAGCTGGGTGATATCCGTGCTCGTTTCTATAAAAAAATTCCATGGATTTTTCTCTGAACAGGCAGATCACATCCCATTTCTGAGCCCGGAAAATATTGACAGGAAATATTATAAAGACGATACCATAAACCCATCTATGGCCATAGTGCTGAGCCAGCTGTTTCATTTTAACCTGCACCCCAGCATTAAGAAGCTGTACTTTAAAGGTAAAGTATACGAACTGCTGAGCCTGTACTTTAACCGCGCCGAAGACCCTAATGCGGAACAGTGCCCGTTCCTGATAGATGAGGAAAACGTGATAAAAATACGCAGGGCGAAAGACATTATCATTGCGAATATGGCCGAACCGCCGGGGCTGGAAGAGCTTAGCGAGCAGGTGGGCATCAGCCTGAAGAAGCTTAAAATGGGCTTCCGCCAGATATATGGCGACAGCGTGTACAGTTTCCTCTTTGACTACAAGATGGACTACGCCCGCAAACTGCTGGACAGCGGGTCGTATAACGTTAACGAAGTAGGTCTGCGCATAGGCTACAGCACCGCCAGCCATTTTATAGCAGCGTTTAAAAAGAAATTTGGCACCACGCCGAAGAAGTATTTAATGAGTATTGAGAAGGTGTAAGGGCCTCGTCCCGGTGCCGATTGACCTCCTGCAAGGTCTCAAAGACCTTGTAGGTGTAAAAAAAATAACAAATAACTTTTCAGGATGTGAAATTAGAACCGTTAGCAAAAGATAACATGTATCACATTTATAATCGAGGTATAAATGGCGAATCAATATTTTTATCGGATGAAAACAAGCGGTATTTTTTAAGTTTGCTTGATAAATATATGAACGAAAGCGGTGATGTTTATGCTTATTGCTTAATGGACAATCATTTTCACCTGTTGTTAAGCATCAGGGAAGAAGGTGAAGTTGTAACACAGCAGCTTTCAAATTTGTTTAATGCCTATGCTAAGGCAATGAATAAATCTATTGGAAGAACAGGTAGCTTATTTGAAAAGCATTTCCGGAGAATTAGGATTGATAATGAGGATTATTTAAAACAGGTAATTGTTTATATTCATCTTAATCCAAAGCATCATTTTGACCTTGACTTCTCTACGTTTAGATATTCATCATACACTAGTTTCTTGTCGGAAAAAGATACCAAGCTGAAAAGGGAGGACGTTTTAAGATTATTTGAAGATAGACAAAATTACGAATACGTTCATTATCAAAAGAACGATTTAATAAATGAACAATTAACGTTAGAATAATAATTTAAACCTACAAGGTTTTGGAAACCTTGCAGGTTGGTAAAAAAAATCCCTGCATGGTTTTTGATAATTAAAGCAGGCGCAAACACACATAAAACAAATATGAAAGGAGTATTATTAGTAAACCTTGGTTCGCCAGACAGCCCAACAGCAAAAGATGTAAAGCCGTACCTTGACGAGTTTTTAATGGATAAGTACGTTATAGACGTGCCGTTTCTACTACGTGCCTTATTGGTGCGCGGTATTATACTGCGCAAAAGGCCGGAGGAATCGGCGCATGCGTATGCCAAGATATGGTGGGACGAAGGTTCGCCGCTTATCGTGCTTAGCAAAAGGCTGCAGGACAAAGTTACGCCGCTAAGCGATGTACCGGTATCACTTGCCATGCGCTACGGCAGCCTTTCTATAGAAAACGGGTTGCAGGAACTGAGCGACAAGGGTGTAACCGATGTACTGCTTTTTCCGTTGTACCCGCAGTATGCCATGGCCTCAACGCTAACCATACTGGTAAAGGCGGAGGAGATACGCAAAAAGAAATTCCCCCACATGCGTTTTACCGATGTGCCGGCGTTTTACAACAAACCCGATTATATCACGGCGCTTGCCAATTCTATCAAAAAAGGCCTTGATGGCTTTGAGTATGACCACCTGCTGTTTAGCTACCACGGCATACCCGAGCGCCACATCCGCAAAACAGATGTAACCAAATCGCACTGCAAGATAAACGGCAGCTGCTGCGTTACCGAAAGTGCTGCGCACAAATTTTGCTATCGCCACCAGTGTTATGAAACCACCCGACTTGTGGTAGAGCGGCTTGGCCTGCCAAAAGATAAATACAGCCTTACCTTCCAGAGCCGCCTGGCCGGCGACAAATGGCTGGAACCCTATACGGATGTGGAGATAAACAAAATGCCCGCAAACGGTATTAAAAACCTTGCCGTGGTAACCCCCGCGTTTGTAAGCGACTGCCTTGAAACTCTGGAAGAAATAGCCATGCGGGCCAATGAAGATTTTAAAGAGAACGGTGGTGAAAACTTCCTGGCCGTGCCCTGCCTTAATGATGGCGATGAATGGGTAGGCGTAGTGGCCAACTGGATAAATGAATGGGCCCATGCCGAAATGCCGGTAGCCTAAATGGAATTAACCTCTAACGACCTTGCGGAAAAGGACATTAAAAGCCTGCTCATTAAGCAAAGCATACCCAGTTCGGTAGGCATATTGTTTATGAGCGTTAACGTGCTTATTGATACCATTTTTGTAGGCCGCTGGATAGGCTCGCTGGCCATAGCCGCACTCTCGGTAGTTATGCCCATTACGTTTTTTATATCATCGCTGGGCATGGCGGTAGGGGTAGGGGGAAGCTCGGTACTTTCGCGCGCGCTGGGCAGCAATGACTTAGATAAAGCCCGTGCCACCTTTGCCCACCAGCTGATGATGACACTGCTTGTAGCCAGCCTTTTTGTGGTTGCAGGCCTGCTGTTTAGCGACCAGATATTATATGCCTTTGGCGCAGCCGGAAAAATTACCGCGCCGGCTAAAGAGTTCTTTTTCCCCATGGTGCTGGCGGTGCCGTTTCAGGCGCTAATCATGATGGGCAATAACGTTATCCGTGCCGAAGATAAAAGCAGGCATGCCATGGTAGGCATGATAATAAGCACGGTGGCTAACCTGCTGCTTGATGTGCTTTTTATAAAGGTGCTTAATATGGGTGTGTTAGGAGCGGCTATTGCCACAGGGTCATCATTTGTCCTGAGTTTTTTATATGTCCTGTGGTTTTTTATCTACCGCAGCGAACTGCGCCTCACCTGGAGCAGCTTCAGGTGGGATAAAAAATTATCGGGGGAGATACTCTCTATGAGTTTTGTAACCTTTGCCCGCCAGGGGGTTATCAGTGTGCTTAATGTGCTGCTAAACCATACGCTTTTTGCACAGGGTGGCGAGGCCGCCATTACCATTTACGGCATAGTAAGCCGTATGCTCATGTTTGCCTTATTCCCTGTACTGGGAGTTACCCAGGGCTTTTTGCCCATTGCCGGCTACAACTACGGTGCAGACAATAAGGCACGTGTGCGCCAAAGCATCCGCCTTTCTATATTGTATGCGGGGGGGCTGGCTGTTTTGATATTTGTGGTAATCATGGTGTTTGCCCGGCCTATAGTATCAATATTCACTACCGATGCCCAAATTATAAAAGAAACACCCGGCGCACTGCGGTGGGTATTTGCGGCATCGCCCATTATCGCGGTGCAGCTTATAGGCGCGGCCTATTTTCAGGCGGCAGGCAAGGCCACTAAGGCACTGTTGCTTACGCTTACCAAACAAGGCTTTTTCTTAATACCATTGGTACTTATACTGCCGCAGTTTTTTGGTATTTTTGGAGTGTGGGTTGCATTCCCTATAGCCGATGTGCTGAGCACGCTGGTTACGGGCATCTTCCTGAAGAGGGAGATGGTAAGGGAATTGAAAAGTTAGAAAATAGATATTATGATTAAACTTATAGAAACAAGTTCACCTCTCAAACGTCTACCGAAAGAAATTGGTCGAAAAGATATACTTATTTTTGATTCTTTACGATTTACCTGTGAGATTATTGAGCATGCGCATCATCAACTTATGGCAAATATTTTGGAGTTATCTTATGGAACATCAAATAAACATTTACCATCTGTCTTTGGATACGCATGGTCAATAATTGATCAAACAGTTAGATTATCTAATATTTGTAAAAGATTACCATGGGAAAAAGAAAATGAAATTGTTGGTCATCTATCATATTTAAAAGATTTCAGGAATACATATCAACATTTAGATGAACGGATTCAAAAGGCTCTATTAGAAAATGAGCTTCCATTTTATGGAGTCATATCATGGGTATATAAAACTAAAAATACTTTAAAATTTGAACTTTGTCAGCTTGTTAGTGGAAACTGGATTTCCGGCCGAGCAGCTCAACAAACTGTCCCAGAGATTAATTTAGAAAGCCCTGAAATAATCGACCTTTTATTGCATACCGTTAATAGAAAGGGAGAAATCATCAATGTCAATTTAGAAAATGTAATAGAAGATGTAAAAAGCCTTGTAGTTGAAATTGAAAATAGATTTCGCGATTTTTGTGAAAAAAATGAGTTTCAATTTATAGACTGGTCTGCAAGACAAGACGTTTTTTTTAGAATAAAAAATGAGTGATTAAGTTAGGGAACTATAATCATACCAATCAGATATCTTAAATGGAATATTACAATTACATAAAATCGCTGCACCTTATCTTTATCATTACCTGGTTTGCCGGGCTGTTTTATATTGTGCGGCTGTTTGTATACCACATAGAGGCTAACAGCAAGCCTTCGCCGGAAAAAGAAATACTCATTGCCCAATACAAGCTTATGAGCTACCGGCTGTGGTACATCATTACCTGGCCCAGTGCGGTACTGGCAACTATTTTTGCCATTACACTGCTGTGCCTAATGCCCGAATGGCTATCCCAGCCGTGGATGCATGTAAAGCTGGGTTTTGTGGTGTTACTTTTTTTGTACCACTACAACTGCCACCGCATATTCAGCCAGCTGCAACGCGATGACGTTAAACACACCACGGGCTTTATGCGGTTGTGGAACGAAGGTGCTACGATTATTTTGTTTGCCGTGGTTTTTTTGGTAATTTTAAAGAATGCCGTCAACTGGATATTTGGCGTAATAGGCATTATCCTGTTTAGCATATTGCTAATGATGGGGTACAAATTCTATAAACGTATAAGGGAAAAGAACGGCTCTTAAAGCATGAAAGAACAATTCAGGATAAAACGGTGGTCGCTGCGGGTAAGAATATTTCTTTCCCTCATTTTTATTACCCTTATCGCGTCGTTCCTTATCGCTATCGTTTCTATTTACCAGTTTAAAAAAGAAGCCCGTGAGTACCACCAGGACCGCCTGGAGCGCAAAGAAAATTCAATTAAAGAGCATATCAGCTACGTGCTTTCTACCACCACGTACCCGCTTAACACCGAAAATTTGCCGCTCATTTTCAGGGAGCGCATCCATGAACTGGCAAACATCCACGAAACGGAAATTAATATTTATGACCTCGATGGCAATCTGCTCAAATCATCAAAGGCAGCCTTTTCGGTAGATACCATCAACCAGAACATCCCCATGTACATATTGCGCATCATCCGCTCTACGGCAGAAAAGCGCTTTGTAGACCTTAAAACCACCGCCGATAACAAAAAGTTCAGATCTTCTTACAGCTATATAAAAGATACTAAATTCAAGCCGCTGGGCATACTCAACCTGCCCTATATAGAAGACGACGGCTATTATGAAAAGGAGATAAGCAACTTTATTACCCGCTTTATACAGGTATATTCGTTTATGATGCTCATATCGGTTATAATAGCCTACTTTTTGAGCAGCTATATAACCAAATCCATCAAGGAAGTGTCTGACCGCCTTAAGGAAACCCGCCTTAACGAAGTAAACGAAAAGATACACATGGGCGACGCCCCACAGGAAATAAGCCTGCTTGTAACCGCTTACAACAACCTGGTAGACGATCTTGACGAAAGCGCCGCCCTCCTCGCCCAAAAGGAACGTGAAGAGGCCTGGCGTGAAATGGCAAAGCAGGTAGCACACGAAATAAAAAACCCGCTCACGCCCATGCGCCTTACCGTGCAGAGCTTCCAACGAAAGTTTGACCCTGCTGACCCAAACATTAAAGAGAAGCTGGCCGAATACAGCAACACGCTTATACAGCAGATTGACACCATGACGTCGGTAGCATCGGCGTTCAGCAACTTTGCGTCATTGCCCGCGCAGCAAAATGAAACCATTAACCTGGTGAAGATTGTGCAGCTGGCGCTGGAAATATTTACCGAGGGTTATATTACCTTCCACGCCGATGAACCCGTTATTATAACCCGTATGGACCGCACCCAGCTGATACGGATTATTACCAACCTGGTTAAAAACGCTACCCAGGCCATGGGCGAAACCCAGGAAAACCCGCAGATAGAAGTACGCGTATACCGCGAGGGCGACCGGGCAAAAATTACCGTTACCGATAACGGCAAGGGCATAAGCGTAGAAGATAAGAGCCACATCTTTGAGCCGAAATTTACTACCAAAACCAGCGGTATGGGCCTTGGGCTTGGTATTATAAAAAACATTGTAGAGAACTACCACGGAGCCATAAGCTTTGAAAGTAAAGTGGGCAAGGGTACTACATTTTATGTTTCGCTGCCCATAATACACAGCAGCGGTGATGACTTTAACGAACAGATTACTACCTAAAATATAAAAACTATGAGTTTTGAAAACCTACTGGCATCGGCAGAGAACGGCATTGGCACCATTACCATAAACAGGCCTGCCAAACTGAACGCGCTTAACCGTGCCACCATAAACGAACTTAACGACGCCATTACTGCATTTGATGCGGATACCGATGTAAAAGTGATAATCATTACCGGCAGTGGAGAAAAAGCTTTTGTGGCCGGCGCCGATATAGCCGAATTTGCAAACTTTACCGAGGAAGAAGGCGAGAAGCTTGCAGCATTGGGGCAAACCCTGTTGTTTGATTTTATAGAAAACCTGGGCACACCGGTTATAGCGGCTGTAAACGGTTTTGCGTTGGGCGGCGGATTAGAGCTGGCAATGGCATGCCACTTCCGTATAGCGAGCGATAATGCTAAAATGGGCCTGCCGGAAGTATCGCTGGGGGTAATACCCGGTTATGGCGGTACGCAACGCCTGCCGCAGCTTATAGGCAAAGGCCGTGCTATGGAAATGATAATGACAGCTGGTATGATACCTGCGGAAGATGCTAAAGCCTGGGGGCTGGTAAACCACGTAGTATCGCAGGCAGAACTATTAGATTTTACAAAAACTATTGCCGAAAAAATAGCAAAAAACTCGCCGGTTGCCATAAGTAAGGCTATTACAGCGGTAAATGCCGGCTTTGTTAAAGAAGGCTATAACGAGGAAATACGCGGTTTTGGGCAGGCCTTTGGTACCGAAGATTTTAAGGAAGGCACAACGGCGTTTATAGAAAAACGCAAGCCGGTTTTCCCGGGGAGGTGATTTTTTCATGATACGCTAAGTTGGGCCTATAATACAAAAGCTCCGATGCTGTAAGGCGCCGGAGCTTTTTAGGTTTATTGTTAATCCCCAATATAATTACATAGGGGAAAGATTTACCGTAAGTTCTTCTGTTATTACGTGGCACTCGTCGGCTTCCACGGTTATTGTTTCGGACGTATAGGGTTGGTAACCATCTCCGGTTACGGTTATAATATAGTCGCCCGCACGCTCGTCGGCACCTTTATAAGCACCCGATACATCAGACGGGGTTAGCTGCTCTATGTAATCGCCATCGGTGGCAGTAACGGTTATACCGCTGGTTAAAATCGCCGCACCATCTTTAACCGTTACTTCGAGCCCGTTTACTACAATAGTGGTACACGGCTCGGTATTTACCTGGTCGTCGTCATCAGAACAGGAAAATGATACCGCTCCGATGAACGCTAAAAATAATATTGCTTTTTTCATAATGCATTCTTTTTTAGTTAGTACATAAAGGTAACCCTTCAAATGCTTAATTTATCCCAACGCAATGTTATACTATGTTAAGGCTATATTGTTAATTTTTATAACTTTGGCTTATCAACAAGCCAGTACCATGAAATCATTTTTTGCAATTTTTAGCTTTATTATTGTTCTTAATTGTTATGCCCAGGAGCCGGTTTTTAAAATCCGTGCGAGTGATGTTTTTAGAGATGAGTACCGTGAAACTTATGTAGTATTTGCCCAGGACGATTCAAAAGGAGGTTGCTATGTGGGGCGGTCTTACAAAGGGGGTATATTATCTTCAGCGGAAGGTTATTACGTTGAACGTTACGATGCCGGCATGAAACTGGTTAAAAGCATAGACTATCCGCAGGAAAACAAAACCTATCAAAAATATAAGTTACTGTTGGGTGTGGTATCGCATGCTGATACCTTTAGTTTTATAGAGTTTTTTTATAATGTGAAACAAAAGGCATATCAGTGCATTGCGCACAGCATTAATTTTGAAAGTGCAAAATATACTGATACAACACTTTTTAGCATAGACAGGGGCGAATTAGACGATATGGGGAAGATAGCCTTGGGAAAACTTTTTTATAAAGGCGAAAACCATGTTGACGAGAAGTCGGCAATAGCGTTTTTAAAGACTTCAGAAAATGATGCCTTTGCTATAATGCTTAATATAAGGGGCAGGGATAAAAAATATTATAAGATATATTCATTTGACAATAAGCTTAGTAAAAAGATAGAGCATACAGCAGTAAAAGGACTGGGTAAAAAAGAGTATACCCTTAGTACCATAGGCGTATTTAATGCCGGCGAAACGGTTTACCTGCTTACCATGGGAGACTATGATGACAAGCGAACAAACCCCGCAGATTGCCAGATTACTGAAATTTCGGCTGCCGGGGAACGGAGCGGTTCATTTGTAAATGAGTTAAGGGCATACGAAAACCTTAAATTGATTAAAAAAGATAATGCCATTATTTGTGCTGGCTTTTATATCGAACCTAAAAGTAAATGGTTTGATGGGGTTAGTTTCTTCAAAATTGACGGGGCTGGGCTGGGCCTTCAGCAAGTTAAACATACTCCTTTTACAGAAGAAATTAAAAAAGGCAAGACAGGAGGCTGGTTCAGTTCGCGTTATAATAAAGCGCTGCTCTTTAAAAATGCGGTATTGACCGATGATGACAGCTTTATATTAACCGGTGAAGAATATTACGAAGTTGAAACGCAAAATACCGCCGGGCCAGGTATGGTAAGCGCTGGCGGATATGTAACCTATCACTTTGATAATATAATCTGTACAAAAGTTGATGCCTCGGGGAATGTAGTATGGGTGAAAGATGTAGAGAAAGAACAGTCATCAGGTGATATTAATGATGCCAGGCTTTCTTATACACCCTTGTATAAAAATAACATTTTGTCGCTTTTTATTAATGTGAGTAAAGATATCAAGCTTAATGATGCCGGAAACCCAAGATTTAGGGGCAACAATAACAAGAGCGACCTTACGGTATTGAATATATCCTCAGACGGAAACCTTAAATACGAAAAGCTTGTTGACGACGAAAGCAGTATAGGCCCTTATATGACCGCAAGGGGCATAACCGTGCCGGGAAGCATATTCTTTTTAGGCAGGAAGGGTGCCGAAAAGCAAATGCTTGAAATAAGTTATTAAACAACAAATCCCGCATGCGGCGGGATTTAGTATTGCTGAATATAATTGTTGTTACAGGTCAAAACGGATGCCCTGCGCCAGCGGCAGCTTGCTGCCGTAGTTTATGGTGTTGGTTTGCCTGCGCATGTAGGCCCTCCAGGCGTCAGAGCCGCTTTCGCGCCCGCCGCCGGTTTCTTTTTCTCCGCCAAAGGCACCGCCTATCTCAGCACCCGATGTGCCTATATTTACATTGGCAATACCACAGTCTGAACCCTGTTGGCTCAGGAACAGCTCCATCTCGCGCATATTGTTGGTAAATATAGAAGACGATAACCCCTGAGGGACACCGTTCTGCAGTTCGATAGCCTCTTCAATATGGGTATATTTCATTACGTATAAAATTGGCGCAAAAGTTTCGTGCTGCACTATCTCAAAATGGTTTTCGGCAGCGATGATGCACGGTTTCACGTAACAGCCGCTTTCGTAGCCTTCGCCGGTAAGCACGCCGCCTTCTACAAGCACGGTGCCGCCCTCGGCTTTGGCCTTGTCGATAGAAGTAAGGTAGGCATCCACCGCTGCTTTATCAATAAGCGGGCCTACGTGGTTGTTGCTGTCCAGCGGGTTGCCTATGCTCAGCTGGCTGTAAGCACTCTTAAGCACTTCAACCGTTTTGTCGTATACACTTTCGTGGATGATAAGCCTGCGCGTGGTCGTACAGCGCTGGCCTGCAGTACCCACGGCGCCAAACACCGCACCCACAAGCACCATGCTAATATCGGCATGCTCGCTTACTATAATGGCGTTGTTGCCGCCCAGCTCCAGTATGGTTTTGCCAAAACGCCCTGCCACTACCTGGCTTACGTGCCTGCCCACACGGGTAGAGCCTGTAAACGATATCATAGGGATGCGCTTGTCGTTATTTATAAGTTCGTTACAGTCTTCGCCGGTTACAAGGTTGCACACCCCTTCCGGCAGGTTGTTGTCTTTAAGCACGCTTTGTATAATGTTCTGGCAGGCTACAGCGCATAGCGGAGTTTTAGAAGATGGCTTCCATACAAAAACGTCGCCGCACACCAGGGCCAGCATGGCGTTCCAGCTCCATACGGCTACGGGGAAGTTAAACGCCGATATAATACCTACTATGCCCAGCGGGTGCCATTGCTCATACATGCGGTGCTCAGGGCGCTCACTGTGCATGGTAAGGCCGTATAACTGGCGCGACAAGCCCACGGCAAAGTCGCAGATGTCTATCATTTCCTGTACCTCGCCCAGGCCTTCCTGCAGGCTTTTGCCCATTTCAAACGAAACAAGCTGCCCCAGCGGGTCTTTATATTTTCGAAGGGCTTCACCCATCTGGCGCACTACTTCGCCACGCTTTGGCGCGGGTACCAGCCTCCAGGTTTTAAAGGCCTCTTGTGCTTTTACCATTACGGCCTCATAATCATCGGGGGTAGATACGGTTACCTTTGCTATAAGCGAACCGTCTACAGGTGAATAGGAACTTAGCAGTTCGCCATGGGCAAAGCTTTCAAGCCCCGTTGAGGTGCCTTTATTTATTTCAGTTATCCCCAGTTGGGTAAGGGCGCTTTGTATGCCGAAAACATCGGTAAGTGTTGCCATTTTGTAACTTTTTTGCTGTTTGTTGTTATAATTCACAAATATAAATCTTTTTTGCGAAGCCGTTACAGAAAGATTCTTAAAGGAAAGATTCTTTACATGTTTTTTACATAATGGACACAAAGTTGAACAGCTTTGTGGAATATTGTGAAAATTACTTTTTGTGATACGTAAAGTCTCTCGGGCAAGGCGCTAAGTATCGCAAAATTTAAAAAAACTCTTTGCATACTTTGTGCTTTCTTTGTGTTCCTTTGCGAAAGAAAATTTACTTTTATTCAAATAAAAACGAACTGAATGGAAACCGAATTTAAAATCACACGCCGCCTGCGCGAACTCTTCAGCGTCTATTTTGAGAATTATACCCTGGAGCAGCTCAATAAAATTCCCGTTGGCTTTAACAACAACCTGATATGGAACATAGGCCACATTATTGTATCGCAGCAATCGCTGGTATATAAGGGGAGCGGACTGCCTGCAAATATAGATGAAGTGCTGTTTAGCCTCTATGCACGCGGTACAAAACCGGAGCGCGATATCACACAGGCTGAAGCCGATGAATTGAAAACCCTGTTGTTTTCTTTAACCGAAAAGACTGAGGATGATTACGCGAGTGGACTCTTTACAACCACAATGCACGCAAAAGCGAGTTTGGTTTTTCGCTGGATACGGTTGCCGATGCTATAGCGTTTAACAACCACCACGAGTCGATGCACCTGGGTATTATGATGCACTTGAGGAAGTTTGTAGCCCCCTAACCCCCGAAGGGGGAATTCTCACTCAGGCGAAGAAAATTATATCTCTATAGTAACGATTATAAGTGTCATTAAGACATTAGAGTGAAGCTACTACCTCCCTCTTGGGGAGGGCTGGGGTGGGGCCTGGAAAGGCTTCGCCTCATTATATGTAATCAGTACATCTTTTTGCCCCTCGGCGTGGGCGGCTACTTCATCGGTGTTGTATTGCAGCAGGTAGCCCTTATCGGTAACAAAAATGTTATTGGGCAGGGCAAATTTTTCGTCCAGGAAAAATAGCCCGGTACTGTTAATGTTGCCCTTAATGTTATACTTTGCCCTGAATTTCTTTTCGGCCAGGGCCGTAAAACCTTTTTTGTCTTTAAATAAATCATCAGGTTTTATACTCCTACCGGTTTTAGCGTCAAACAGCAGTGATGTATCAGCACCATAGCCATGCGCGCCACCTGCAAACACATAATGGGTCAATTTCACGTTTACTATACTGTCGTTTTGGTAGGCTATGTTTCCGTCTACCTTAGCTTCCCAGGCAATATCCTCATCCGGGTACTTTTTAGTCAGTTCTTCATAAGCGCCTACAAACGATGCCATTACCTCGCTGTAGCTTTTTGCATCGGCGGGCCTTTCACCAAAATGCACTATCTCACGCACCGTACGGAATATCTTATTGTTAATGCTGTCGGCACCCGGCCCCACGGCTTCGGGCACATCAATGCTTACAGAGGTACGCGGCTCTTTCTTGCCCAGCGTCGATTTTTTTTCGTAAATCTTATTGTCAAAAGAAAGCACGGCCGGTTCTGCTATCGTATCGGTAGTTACGGGTATTTCGGTGGTTTCGTCTTTATCTTTTTTGCAACTGGCGAGGGTGAGTATCAGGGCTAAAAGGGCTATATAGCGTGTCATCGTTTTGTGTTATTGTTTTGCAAAAGGTTGCTTACCGGTTAAGGGTGTCACTAAATTACAGTAAATTTGCGGTGGAACTATTGAAAGGAAATCAAGTTTATATGAAATTTAACACAAAAACCATACACGGCGGCCAGCAGCATGACCCCTCAACAGGGGCAGTAATGCCGCCCGTTTACCAAACATCTACCTTTGCGCAAAAGAGCCCCGGCGTGCACAGTGGCTACGAATACAGCCGTGCGGCAAACCCTACCCGTACCGCGCTGGAAAATGCCCTGGCAAGCATAGAAAACGGCGTGCGCGGCCTTGCTTTTTCTAGTGGCCTTGCAGCTACCGATACTGTACTTAAACTACTTAAGCCCGGCGATGAGGTAATTGCGATGGATGACCTTTACGGAGGTACCTACCGCATGTTTACCCGCATTTACCAGGAATATGGTATCATGTTCCACTTTGTGGATATGAACGATACCGAAAAGTTTACATCGCTAATCAACCAAAATACAAAGCTGGTTTGGGTAGAAACGCCTACCAACCCACTGATGAAACTGGCCGATATTGAGGCGATTGGTAAAATAACCAAAGAACACAACATACTGTTTGCTGTAGACAATACGTTTGCCACGCCTTACCTGCAGCGCCCGCTCGATCTGGGTGCCGATATTGTAATGCACAGCGCTACAAAATACCTGGGCGGCCATAGCGATGTTATAGCCGGCGCGCTTGTAGTTAAAGACGAATCGCTGGGCGAGAAGCTGCACTTTGCGCAGTTTGCCACCGGCGGGACACTTGGTCCGCAGGATTCGTATTTAGTACTTCGTGGTATTAAAACACTGCACCTGCGTATGGAGCGCCACAGCTTCAACGGGCAAAAGGTAGCCGAATACCTGGTGAACCACCCGAAGGTAGACAAGGTATTTTACCCCGGGCTGGAAAGCCACCCATATTATGATATTGCCAAAAAGCAAATGAAGGGCGGCTTTGGCGGCATGGTGTCGTTTACATTTAAAAGCGGGGAAAAGGGCGATGCCATAAAATTCCTTGAAAGTGTGGAGGTATTCACTTTGGCCGAATCGCTTGGCGGCGTAGAGTCATTGGCAAACCATCCGGCATTAATGACGCATGCCAGCATACCGGAACCTAAACGCAAGGAAATAGGCATTACCGACGACCTGGTACGCCTTAGTGTGGGCATTGAAGACATTGAAGACCTTATTGCTGATATAGAGCAGGCGTTTAACGCTTAAGTTCTGCTGCAAATATTTTTACCACAAGGGGCACAAGGCCTTTTTCACAAGGAGTACACACGAGGGCAAAGCCCGAATTGACGTAGTAAGCTGTATGAATAAAATGGTAGAGGCTACAAGGCTTTGGAGATCAATGCTCCGTACAGCGTTGTGTCCTTCCGCCGTAGGCGGTTTTTTATAGTGTACTTTGTGAAAAAATCCTTGTGTCCCTTGTGGTAAAATCTATTCTTGGTAAAATTTTTATCCAATACTTTACATCCTTTAGAGGCAACTATTTTTACACGGATATACAAAAACGACGATTACTGCGTTTTAGCTATATTTGCGCAAACAATTGCTTTTAATGAAATTACGATTCGCCTCCCTTCTTTTATTACTATCCTGTATGGCTTTCGCCCAGAACCAGCAGTGGGGCAGCTATTTCTCGTATACTAATATTGTAGACCTGGCGCAAAACAACGGGCGTGTATATGCCGCTGCCGAGAGTGCTGTGTTCTCACAAAATGTAGCGTCTGGTGAACTTAAAACCATTACATCTGTAGATGGCCTTAAAGCAGAACTTATCACAGCTATTTTTTATAGCCCATCTACCCAAAAAACACTTGTGGGCAACAGTAATGGCCTGTTGCTGGTGGTTAATACTGATGGCACTATTACTACTAAAATAGACATTGTACAGGAGGCTACCGTGCCCAACTCGGTAAAAAAAATAAACCACTTTTGCGAACATAACGGCATTATATACATAAGCTGCGATTTTGGTATTACCACCTTTAATCCGCAAACAATGCTTTTTGGCGATACCTACTATATGGGCGAAAACGGCAGTACAGTAGCTGTGAGGCAAACCGCTGTATATAACGGGTATATATATGCAGTAACCGCAAACGGCGTAAGAAGGGCCGCTGTTACAAATCCGAATCTGAACGATTTTAGCCAGTGGCAAAGTATTTTTGGTGGCGGCTGGAAATTTGTCCTTGCTTTTAACGATGCTGTGTTTGCCGTGGCAGACTGGAATGCTTTTTACCGTATTGAAACCGGGGTAGCTTATGAGTTTGCGCCTTTGGGCACCATTAACGATCTTAGGGCAGCAAACGGCTATATGGTGGTTACCCAGCCAAACCGTGTGCTGTTATACAACAGCAGCCTGCAGCAGGAAGTGCAGATAAATACCGTAGGTGAGCCGGCAGTGTTTACAAAAGCTACCCTCGTGGGCCAGAACATATACATTGGCACCTCAGATAAGGGTGTGTTTTCGGTTAACCGAAACACATACCAGGCGTTTAATATAACGCCTAACGGCCCTTTGCGCAGCAATATCTTTTCGCTTGAAAAAGGTAAAACGTCTTTATGGGCGGTTTTTGGGGGCTTTAATTTCCAGCATACGGGTAACGACGCTAAATATGGTGTAAGTAAGTATACCGCAAATGCCGGATGGGAGAATATTCCGTATGAAACGCTTAGGCATCAGGGAAATACCACACATGAGGTAAGGGCGATAAGTGATATTACTATTAACCCTGATGATGAAAAGCAGGTATATTTTTCGGCCTATAATGATGGCCTGCTTAAGCTGAACGACATGGTACCTGAAATTTTATATACCCAGGGAAATAGCGGACTTGAGAACCAGCAGGTTGATAATTCTTTGAGTATTAGGGTTATAGGTGCTACCTTTGATGACAGCGGAGCCCTGTGGGTAATGAACCATTTTACTAAAGAGCCGCTTAAGGTATTAAGGGGTAACACCTGGAGCAAATACAGCTTTGAAGATGTTTTTGGTGCTGCAAATGTTAAAGAAGTGCGTTACGAGCGCATGGTTATAGACCGTAATGGTACTAAATGGATACCTACCTTAGATTATGGCCTTGTAGCTTACAATGAAACCCTGGGGCCTAAATTTATAAAGGTAACCGAAAATGAAGGGCTGCCTATTAACTACGTAAAATCTTTAGCTATAGACCTTAGCGGCAGGCTCTGGATAGGCACGGTAAAAGGCCTTCGCGTAATATATAGTACCCAGCGCTTTATAGACGACACATCACTCGAAGCATCGCAGGTAATTATAGAGGAAGACGGCGTGGCCCAGGAGCTGATGTATGAGCAGGCAATAACCGATATAGAGGTAGACGGCGCCAATAATAAATGGTTTGCAACGGCAGGTGCGGGCGCGTTCCTGGTATCACCGGACGGGCAGCAAACGCTGTACCATTTTACTAAAGAAAATTCGCCCCTGCCGAGCAACAACATTAACGATATTGCCATAGACAGCGCCAGCGGCGAAGTGTTTTTTGCTACCGACAGGGGTATGGTGTCTTTTAAAGGCACGTCTACCGAAGGCGCCGATGACCTGGCAAAGGTATATGTGTACCCTAACCCGGTGCGGCCTAACTTTAACGGCGATGTAAAAATAAGCAACCTTACAGACAGCGCTAACGTAAAAATTACCGACATCGAGGGTAACCTTGTTTTTGAGGCCACCAGCGAAGGCGGTACCGTACTGTGGGACACCACTGCATTTGGCAAATATAAAGTACGCACCGGTGTGTATATGATATTTATATCTACCGAAGATGCTACCGAAACCAAAGTTAAAAAGGTAATGGTGGTACGGTAAACCGGTAAAAAGTAGAACCTTACGGCTCCTCCACAAACTCCATAATATCGCCGGGCTGGCAGTCCAGTATTTGGCAAATGGCCTCCAGCGTACTAAAACGTATGGCTTTGGCTTTACCGGTTTTCAGTATGCTCAGGTTGGCCGTGGTAATGCCTACCTTATCAGCAAGTTCGTTGCTGCGCATCTTACGTTTGGCCAGCATTACATCAAGGTTTATAATTATGGGCATGGTTATACAGTAAGGTCGTTTTCTTCTTTTAACTGCTTGGCATTGGCAAATACTTCGCTTAATACGATAAAGAACAGTCCGATGCTAAGGCTGAAAAATGTAGAGCCGAAACCTGAAAAATCTATACCCATTTCAAAGTCACCGTTAGCTATTACTTTATAGAAAAACGGCGGTACCACCCACACTACAGCTGCGATGATAAATGCCTTTCCGGAAAGGTTTAGCGCGGCGATAACGCGGTCATCAAAAAATACCTTTTTGTAGAAAAGTTCCAGCGTAGCCTTTAACTTATATATGCCGTAAGTAAACACGCAGTGCCCCAGGTAAAACATACTTACCAGGAAAATAACCTGCGCACGGCCTGCCCCGTCTAACTGCCCGTTGAATTTGAAAGGTACGGTATCGGGGAAAAAAACGACTAAAAGAATAAAGGGCAACCCGAAGATTACAGCAACCATACACAGGATAAACGATATTGTAACTATGGTCTTTAAAAATGCTAAACGCTTCATGAGATTTGATTATGATTACTGCAAATATAAATTAATTATTGAAAAACAATAATTAATATTCAATAAACAACAACAAAATATTTTTGTAGCATAAATCGCATACGAAATAACGCGTTATATCAAAGGACACCCACGTTAAGTGCTTCTTTTTAAAACATTATTTTTTAACATTTCGTGTGTACACGGGCAAACTTTGTTAAATTAGCGATAAGAATCAGCCTATACTATGCAGAAGTTTCCTACAGCCTTACAAGATAAAATAGACCAGCGCAAAACCGATAACTCATTACGAACCCTGGGTAATGTAGGTGTAGATGCCGATTTTTCGTCAAACGATTACCTTGGGCTGGCCGCCTCTGAAACCTTGTTTGAGGCAACGCATCAATTTTTAAAAGAAAAAGGCATCACACAAAATGGCGCTACGGGTTCGCGCCTGCTTACAGGCAATTACGAGCTGTATGATGAGGTAGAAGATTTTTTGGCAAAGGTACACGAAACCGAAAGCGCGCTGGTATTTAACAGCGGTTATGAAGCCAATATGGGCTTTTTTAGCAGTGTACCGCAAAAGGGTGATATTGTATTGTATGATGAATACATACACGCCTCCATACGCGACGGGCTGCGGCTAAGCGGGGCCACGGTATATAAATTTGCCCATAACGATAAGGAGGCGCTGTTTAAAATGGTAGAGCGCTACCGCCACAAAGCGCAGGAACTTTATATTGTAACGGAGTCGGTTTTCTCTATGGATGGCGATACGCCTAACCTTGCAGAATATGTGTATACTGCCCGGCGCTACCACTGCCGCCTGGTGGTAGACGAGGCGCACGCTGTGGGTATTTTTGGCGAAAAAGGGGAGGGGCTGCTACAGGCATATGGCCTGCAGGATGAAGTTTTTGCACGCATTGTTACCTTTGGCAAGGCGCTGGGCTGCCACGGCGCGGCGGTTCTTGGCCCGGCCGAACTAAAAACCTACCTGGCTAACTTTGCCCGCAGTTTTATTTATACCACAGGGCTGCCACCGCATTCGCTTGCCGCGGTATACAGCAGCTATAACCATATAGGCCAGTATCCGGATTTGCTGGTTAACCTGCACGATACTATTATGTATTTTAAGGGTGAGACAGAGCGCTGCCACCTGCCTTTTATACTAAGCTTTAGTGCCATTCATTGTATTGTTATCCCGGGTAATGAAAGGGTAAAGAAAATTGCAAAGATATTGCAGCGGGCCGGCTATGCGGTAAAGCCCATACTCTCTCCCACAGTGCCTGCCGGGCAGGAACGCCTGCGGATTTGCCTGCATGTGTTTAATACCCGCCGGCAGATTTCTGCCATGATGGATTTGCTTACCCAGGCCATCAGGTATTCTTAGGTTCCTTTTCCATTACTTTCTTTACTTCGGCATCGGTTTCTTCGTCCCTTTCTTTTTCGGCTATGCTGCGGTTACTGCGCCGCTTCCGCTTTTTAAACCAGTTGCTGTCTTCTTCACCAAACAGGTAGGCATACGGGCGTGTATCGGGGCTAAGCTCAAAAAGCTGCTTTAGTATGGCTATGGTAGGTATAATCAAAATCATGCCCACAATACCCCAAATCGCACCGCCTATAAGCAGGCCTATAAAAGTAACCAGGGCATTAAGGTTTACATTGCTGCCGGTAATTTTTGGCGTAAGGAATGAGCCTTCCAGTATTTGTATAAACGCCAGGGCTACAACTACGGCAAACGGGTAAAAGAGGCTGTCTTTTGTAACCAGGGCAAAAAAGAAAGGCAATATGGCACCCAGCGTAGGCCCCAGGTACGGGATTATATTGAGCATACCTGCCAGCACCCCGAAGAATATGGCATGCTTAATGCCCAGTGCCAGCAGTACCCCTGTGTTAACCACAGCTAATATGCACATTACCTTACCTGCCCCCATTATATAGGCGTGTACTATTTTGCGGATGGATGTGAGTTTGGCAAGCAAAAACCCGTTATTCTGCCTGCTGAATACTTTAGTTACAAATACCGCAAGGTGGTCGCGGTAAATAAGCAGGAAAAATATAAATACGGGCAGTAGTACAATGTCGCTTATGGTATCAATTGTGTTAAATATCATCTGGGTAGGTGTTACATCCTCTGGGCCCACCATCTCTACCGCTTTTTTCATTTCGAAGCCGTTTGGCATCCCCAGGTCAAAGCCAAAGTTTTCCTTCGCCCATTTATTACCTGTAATAACAAATCCGTTTATTTTTTCGCCCAGGTCGCCGCCCACGTCATTAGTAAACTGGCGTACCTGAATATAAATAAATACCAGTATGCCACCCAGTACAGCAATAAATACCAGCAGGCATAGTGCGGCGCTTATGCTGCGAGGAATTTTATGCCGCTCCAGCCAGTTGCACGATGAGGTAAGCAGCATGGCCATGTACCCCGAAATAAGCAGTGGCACCAACAGGCTCTTTGCTACTATCATGAAAAAAACAATCATGATAATTAGCAGTCCTATAATAAAGGCGCGGATATAAGGAGGTACTTTTAATTCCATATGATAGCGTTGTTAAAAACCGGTGAATATCACCAAAATTAGTCAGAATTAGCCTCCATATATGGTAAGGTTTTACTAAAGTTAGCATAATATATAGTGCTGATTTTTAACTAAAAATGTTAGTGATAATTTGCTAAATTTGTAAGGAAGGGCAAAAAAACCTTTATATCATTGCAGGCTATAACGGCGCCGGTAAAACTACGGCATCCTATACCATATTGCCGGACATACTTAACTGCCGGGAGTTTGTAAATGCAGGCTTGACAGTATTGAACAGGCAAAAGACCGTGTAAAAGCGCGCGTAAGCGAAGGTGGACATAATATTCCTGAAGAGGTAATAGAACGCCGGTACCGTGCCGGAATCAAAAATCTTTCTGATATTTATATGACAGTACCAGACAGAGTCCTTATATTTGATAATACAAACGGTCATCCGGAGTTTATTGCTACAAGGGAACCGGATGGTACTTTTACAATTTATGACAACAATAAGCTTATTGTTTTAAAAGGAATGATATGAGTAACGTAAAAGAAACAGAAAAGGAATTCAGGGACAAGATCGTAGCAGGCCTGCATCTTGCTTTTGAACGGCTGGTGGAACAGAAAAGAAAAACGGACTCGGTATTGGTGGTAAAACGAGGCGGAAAAATAGTACACCTGAAGCCCGATGAACTATAAATAAATGACACACTAACCCTTTCCCTAAAGAAAGGGTTTTTATTTGCGTAACTTTGTAGTATGGAACCTACTTTTGAAAAAATTGCCGTTTTTCAGTATTCGGCGGAAGCCATGATTGTTAAAGGCAGGCTGGAAGCCGATGGCATAGATGTTTTTTTGGCCGATAACAACACCATTGATACCGACACGCTGGTGAGCAATGCCATAGGCGGTGTAAAACTGTTTGTGCGTACCGCCGATGCCACAAAAGCTAAGGAAATACTGGCTGAAATAAGCCGCTATGCAGTTGACAATAACGGCAATAATATTATCTGCCCGGTTTGTAACGGAACAAAAGTTGAGGTAATGAGCACCGTGCGGGATGGCAAAGGGCTCTTGGGCTTTTTTCTGGGCACACTCATGTTAGGCACATTACCTTTTTTAATGAAATACAAATACCACTGCAATGACTGCGGTAATGAATTTGAGATGAAATAACAGCGTAATAAGCTGATAGAAGACCTTAAAATGAAACTATTTATAACCGGCATAGGTACCGATGTAGGCAAAACCATAGCCGCCGCCATTATTACCCAGGCGCTTGAAGCGGATTACTGGAAGCCCATACAGGCAGGCGACCTTGATAACTCTGACACTCGCAAAGTACAGCGTTATGTAAACAATGCCAGGACTGTATTTTACCCTAACAGCTATGCGCTCAACACGCCTGCAAGCCCGCACCATGCGGCGGCGCTTGACGGGGTAACCATAATGCCAGGCAACATAGTTGAACCCGAAACCACTAACGAGCATTTAGTTATAGAAGGCGCGGGCGGCATTTATGTACCCATTAATGACACACAAACCATAGCCGATATCATACAACCGGACTATAAAGTAATAATAGTTTCGCGGCATTACCTGGGCAGCATCAACCATACGCTGCTTACCGTTGAGGCAATCAAAAGCCGTGGGCTTACTATTGCAGGCATTATCTTTAACGGCGATGAGAACAAAGCTACCGAAGAGATAATCCTTAAAATGACCGGGCTTAGCGTAATCGGCCGCATTGAAGATGAACCCTATTTTGATGCAAATGTAATCGCGGAGTATGCGGAGGAGTTTAGGGACAAGTTATTTCAGATTTAAGATTGTAGATTTAAGATTTAGCTTCACTCAAACTTTGCTGCGTTGTAATTTTGCCACTAAAAAATAAACATTGAGAGATTCAGAATATACAAGTGAGCCTACTCCCCCTTTGGGGGTTGGGGGGCTTTCGGGGGTTGGGGGGCTGGCCCTCTGGCACCCTTACACCCAGCATAAAACCGCCCCGCTTCCCGTAGAGATAGCCCGGGGCGAAGGCGCATTGTTATGGGATAAGGACGGCAATGCATATATAGATGCCATTGCCAGCTGGTGGGTAAATCCCTTTGGCCATAGTAATAAATACATTGCCGATGCCATTTACAAGCAGCTCACCACACTGGAACACGTGCTTTTTGGGGGCTTTACGCACAAGCCCGCGCAGCTTTTAGCCGAAAGGCTTTTAGAGATTTTGCCATCCAGCCAAAAGAAACTGTTTTTTAGCGATAACGGCAGTACCGCGGTTGAGGTAGCGCTTAAAGCATCTTTGCAATATTTTTACAATAAGGGCGAAAAGCGCACTAAGATAATCGCTTTAGAAAATGGTTTCCATGGTGATACGTTTGCGGCAATGGCTGCCAGCGGCATCTCGTTTTTTACCGAGGCATTCCGCGGGTCGATGATTGAGGTGAGCCGTATACCCGCTCCTACTACAGGCCGGGAGCAGGAGAGCCTTGACACGCTTAACGGCCTGCTTGCCACAGGCGACTATGCCGCGTTTATCTTTGAGCCATTGGTACAGGGCGCAGCAGGAATGGTAATGTATAATCCTGCCCCGCTGGACGCCCTTATGGCCGCCTGCCGTGCGCACAATGTATTCACCATAGCCGATGAAGTGATGACGGGCTTTGGAAAAACCGGGCGTAACTTTGCCTGTGATTATCTTACCCGGCAGCCTGACATGATGTGCCTTAGCAAGGCACTAACAGGCGGCACCATACCCATGGCGATAACCACCTTTACCCAACAGATTTTCGACGGGTTTTATGATGATGATGTAAACAAAGCGCTGTTTCACGGGCATACGTTTACGGCAAACCCTACCGGATGCGCTGCTGCCCATGCCGCGCTCGACCTGCTGCTTACCCCGGAGATGCAGGAGAATATACAGCGTGTAAGTGCCCGCCACCTTGATTTCATGGACGAAATACTACGGCATCCGCGGGTAAAAACCGCTCGGGTACAGGGTGTTATCTTCGCGCTCGAAATTGAAAGGGAAGGGGAGGAGGCTTATTACGGCGGGTTCCGTAACCGGCTGTATGACTTTTTTATGGCAAATGGTGTGGTTATGCGGCCTGTGGGTAACATAGTATACATACTGCCGCCCTATATCATTACAGATGCGCAGCTGGAGCGGGTCTATGCTGTTATTAAGGCAGCGTTGGCTGAGGTTTTTTAAAAAACGAAGTTAACCTTAATTAAGCCAACGTTTTAACTAAGCGTATCGAGCAAAAACTTAAGCTTATATGAGTCGATATCCAGGTAGGTGGCAATGGTATGCAAGGGTGCCCGCGACATTACGGTGGGAAATTTTTGTATAAAAGCCAGCACTTTTTCGTCATCGGTAAAGGCGCGGTTTTCATCAAGGCGTTTATGGTAGGCTTCCAGGTTGCGCTGTATAAGGTTCGTCATAAACTCGCTGAAAGGCACCACGTTTGTACAGAGGTAGTCAAAGTCTGTCTTCTCTATCAGCAGCAGGTCAGTATCGACGAGGGCTTCGATGTTCACGCAGGTAGGCCTGCCTGTAAGCAGCGCTTCGCGGTCGCCGGTCCAGTAATCTTCAGGTGAAAAATTAATGGTTTGCTCTTCCCCATTATGGTTAATGCGGTAGCCTCGGGTAAGTCCCTGGTACACAAATGCATTGTGGTGCCAGGTTTCCCCCTCGGCCAATAGTTTCTCGCCGGCTTTAAGGTGCCTGTATATACATACTTCCTCAACCGTTTTAAGGTCGGCTTCAGTAAAAGCTGCTTTTTCCTGTAGGTATCGCCTGAAATTGGTAAACATTTGGTTAGAATAGGAAACCCAAAGGTAAGGAAATTATGGCAAAATATTGGAGAGTTTAACGCGTTTCACGCAACAAATCCACCGCAATTTACAAACAGCAAGGCTTCAATATCAAGCAATAAGGGATTATAATGGCAGGTGAAACTACTGTATATAAAAGAAGGAGGCCCACGTTACCACGCGCGATGCCTCCTTTCGTTTAAAATAGCACTACTTATTTTACACTGTTAAAAACAGGGGCACAATCACTTTCTCCTTATGTTTGTGCCCCCAAAAGGTTTACCTAAACTACGTTAGTACTGTAAACTTAATAATTAATTTTAACATATTTAACCACTATGTTAAAAAAAATGCTCCAACTACTTAATTATAAAGTTCATTTCGATTAATTATAGTCACCAGCGGCAAAAATTTATTGAATTACCTGTAAAATTCCCTATGGTATGAAGCCGGTCTACAAAACCGGTTGTATTTTGACAACGAATTACAAATTCAGACATAAAAAAACCTCAAAAAGGGCAAAAGTTGGACAATCGGTATATATTTTTTCAAAAAAAGGGCCGTTTTTGGGCTTTTTCCAAAAAAGTTAGTGCTCTGATATTTAGTGTTTTGCGTTTTTTGGTTGTGCAATCGGTATAAAAGTTTTCAGGCTAAAATTTGCGCCTATTTGCCATACCACTTTTTCAGGCAGGTTGTACTGAAGGATTGCGTTCAGTACTTGATGCGGGAATGCGTTGTAATTTTGCGGGGGTAAGAAAAAAAATCTAAATATTTAATCTATATGACTATCATGTCTAATCTCGAAATCAATTTTATAACATCCATTTTTGATATTCCAAATTTTTCTTTGAATTGTTATTTCAAAACTGCCAATTTTTGCACTTGAATCCTTATTTAAGACAAAAGCTTTAGCAAGTTTTTCGGGCAATAAATCATCAAACACTTTTTGGTATAGTGTTGTAATATATTTTAAATATTCTACGAATGCGAGATCATTTGACTTTATATCGTAGATAGTCAAAACTAATTTTAAAGATGTTACGATATGTTCTCTCCCATTCAAATAATATGAGATTCTATTTTTTAAAACCTGATTACCGATACTCAAATCCGCGGATCCGTGCCAATATTCATCCCCAGAATAATTGAAATAAAATCCGGTTGTTAAACCTAATTTTTTCAAATATTCGTTAGCAATGTAAGGTGACCAACCTAAAGTGTTATCAATCTTTGGAGGCTTTTTTTCGAGTACTTGTAAATCTTTAATTTTTTTGATGAGTTCGATAATTTTTATTTTATCAATATTATCAATCGAATGAATAGAGTGCATCTGTTGTAGCCATCTTTTTAAACCTGTAATATTTGTTCCAAAATGGAAAAACAGTTTTAATTTCGCATAAACAAGGAGTTTTGGGTGCAGAATTAATTTAAGTGACACAAATACATTTTCATAATTTATATATATAAAGAACACCCATAGAAAAGGTATAAATGCTATTGATAATAACGGAGCAAGTAACAACTCTGGAATTAAGTCCGGGTTAAAATAATTCCCATAATTTGTAACAAGATCAAATATCTTATATGCAAATAATATTAGCAAAAAGATTGTAGCTGCTTTATTTATTTTTTTTGAAATCGTCATTTTATTGATTTCAGAATATGCGAGCAATACTCCAACAAAAAAATAAAGAGGTACTAATACAAATTCGCTAATAAAACTGAATGAAGAAAGCCCAATAATAAATTCAACCATTATTGTGTAGGAAAGATTTTCATTTAAAATATCAATAAAATTATTTTTAAACTTGCTATTCCTTTCTAATTTGAAGATCATTACAATCCCATTAAATACAGCCCAAATCACAGTTGATTTTAATAAGCTAACGTTCCAGATAGAAACTTTGTAAAGGAGAAATACGATAGCAAATATATAGACGAATGTGATAAAATAAAGTTTGAGAAACATCATTTGAAATAGAGTTGTTAAGACCCTTATGAATGATTTTCTTGTGGATTTACCAATTAATAATATACACGCTAAAATTAGAATCCAAATTATTAATGCTAGCTCGTTATTTTCAAACATTTATCTTCGTGATTAGCTATCTATATAAAAAAATTAGGTTGCCTTTTCAAAACCGTATGAATTTCGCTGTTTAATATGATGTTACAAACATTAATATAATCGTCAATGAGTTTCTGCAATTCAATTTTCCGAGTGGGAACAAAATCAAGATAGTACAAACTATTCTTACTTTTGAGGTTTAACTCAATCCTAAAGTCATGATAACTCTGAAAATGTAAGGTTTCAATATATTTGATTATTTCATCAAAATCTGTCCTTGACTTTGAAATCCTGATTGTTAATCGCGAATCCATCATCGCATCACCAAATGGGAATAAGCTTTCGCCAAATACATAAGCTGAGGTCTTATTAAACTTCGCATCCCAAAATTTGCCTACAAAGGCCTCATGTATTTTAGCGGTTTGATATTCATTAAAAACTACGGTGCTCTCAGTAAGATTTTGTGTTATCCTCGTTGGTACTGGCGGGGGAGTTTTCCTTGTATCAACAATGTACTTGTCTACAAAGCCCAAGAGTTCTTTTCGTTCAGCTTTTGTATCTGTCCTGTAGGCAATATCTATTGAGTTAATGTCGGAATACTGAACAAGGTTTAATGAGGTTACAATTGCATATGAATCGTTGATATAGACTTTCGCATGTAGGTCGTCAATCAATGTGGGCGTGATGCCAATATTCGACAAAACAGATAGATCCTGCTTAGCATTCCTCCTCGCAATAAATGTAATTTTAATACCTTTTTGCACAGCTTTTTCGAGGCATTTTTTCATTTTATCCCATTTGGATAAATCGACATAAGGAGATACAATGATAACTTCTTTATCAGCATCCTGTATCAGTGTCATAATTTTAGATGCAATCTCTAAGGGCGGAATAAAAATCATCTTTAAGTATGTTGGCAGTTATATCAAATATAATGCTTTTAACATATATTTCACAATTATTATCCGCTTAATACACCCCGCACAATACCACAAAAAAATCCCCGGCTGAAAGCCATCAGCCGGGGACTTCAACTATAAACAGTGTAAATTATTCCTTTACTAATTTTTTGATGGCAACACCATCGGCGCTATATAGCTTTACCATATATATCCCTGCTGAGAGCCCACTTACGTCGACGGTAAGCGGCCCGTTAGCGTTGCCATTAATAGTGTGCACGTGGCGCCCGTTAAGGTCATACAACGCCACTTTAGCAATGCTGTAGCCGCTTGCGGCAATGGTAAGCACGCTGTTAGCCGGGTTAGGGTACAGGGTAACGGCATTGGCAAAGTTAGCAGCCGTGGCCGATGTTTCGCAGTAGTTGTTAGGGTCGGTAACGGTAACCACGGCGGTAGTGGTGGCGGTGTGCCCGGCGGCATCGGTAACGGTAAGGGTAACGGTGTTTTCGCCAATGTCGTCACACTCAAAAGACGTGGTGTTTACGCCCCAGTCCACAATACCGCAGTTGTCGGTAGAGCCTGCGCCAAAAACAGCGGCGTTAAGGGTAACGGTAGCGTTTTCGGTAAGCTCCAGGGTAATGTCCTGGGCTATGGCTACCGGCGCGGTTTCATCGGCTATGGTAACGGTAATCTGGCCGGTGCTCACGTTGCCCGCGGTATCAATGGCCGTAACGGTAACCGTGGCGGTACTGTCGTCGCAGCTAAACTCACTCTGGCTGAATGAGAACGAATCAATCGCACAGTTATCGGTACTGCCGGTATCTGCGTCGGCCTGGCTCAGGGTGGCAGTGCCGTTTTCGCCGAGTACAAGTGTAACGTTTTGCAGGGCCAGTACCGGCGGTGTGTTATCGGCGACGCTCACCAATACTTCGGCGGTAGTTGTATTTCCAGAGGCATCGGCAGCAGTTACCATAATGGTATGCTCGCCCATCTCCTCACAGCTAAACATCGCCTGGGAGAACGTAAACGAACTTATGGCGCAGTTGTCGGTACTGCCGTTATCTACGTCGGCCTGTGTAAGTGTGGCCATGCCCTCGTTATCCAATATCAAAACCGCGGGCTGCAGGGTAAGTATGGGGTCTATGGCATCGGTTACATTTACATACACCACCTGGGTAGCCATGTTAGTGCCATCGCTGGCGGTAACGGTAAGCGCGTTCATGCCCAGGTTGGCACAGGTGTAGGAGGTTGGCGGTATACTCAGTGTTACAGTATTTGCCGTGCAGTTGTCTACAGCGCTAATGTCTATATCTTCAAGGGTAATGGTGGCTTCGCCGTTTTCGTTGAGCGTGGCGGTAGCGCCGCCGTTTAGCGTTATGGTGGGCGCCTGGTTGTCTACCACCGTTACATCAAAACTACAGGTGGTAACCACATTGTTAGTGTCGGTAAGCTCAAAGGTATTGGTAGTTGTACCTATAGGGAACACCGCACCGCTGGCTAATCCTCCCGTTTGCACCACTGTTCCTGTGGGTACGGCTACAGTGCACTGCACGTTGGTTACCGCCGCGCCATACTGCCCGGCCCAGTATTCAACATCATCGCCGGTGTGGGCTATATATACCTTGCGCACGCCGGTGCCGTAGCCGGTAAATACATGGCTGGCCGTTTGCAGGTTAGCCGTTGTAGTAAGGGTACCCGTAGTATAGGATGCAATTACGTTATCGGCCTCGCCGCGCAACTGTACGGTAAGCGAGTAGTAGTCGGCATAGTTTATAAACCAGCCTATATAGTCTTCGCTCACGGTTATGGCGGGCTGGGTATCCATGTAGGCATCGGTCATGCCCATGGTGGTAAGGTCAATAACCTGGCTCATGGTGCCCAGCTCATAAGACGACAGAAAATATGCGCCGCTCTCTACCCAGCCGTCGCCGCCGTTAGTAACGGTCCAGCCGCCAAAGCCATTGCCCGCGCTGGGGTTAACCACCCCGTTAACCGACTGCCCGTTACCGCCACCCGCGGGTGTAACGGCATAGGTAACTGTAGCACCGCAGCTGCCGGGAGTATTATTTACCGTGATGTTTGCAGGGCATTGCGCATAGGCAGATACCGCGAGGCCAAGGCAGGCTAATAAATAGGTTGCTGATTTGTTAAATAGCGAAGTAATGTTATCCATATTAAGGCAATTTTAAGATAAATGTGTATCAAATGTAGTGAATTGTTGCTGATGTTTTATTTGTAAAATTCATGAATACACAAAAAATATTTATTTTAATCGCTATTCTAACTAATTGTTATATAAATGGTAACGGAATTTTTGGGGTTATTGAGGCTTGTTTGTTAAATTAATTGTTAGGATAAATTGAGCCCCCCGGAACTGAAAGGGTCGCGTGCATTAGCCACGTATAACGCCCGGGGGGAGGTTTATAATTGATAGTTACTCCACTACAAATTTTACCGTCTGTTTCTCCCTTCCGTTATTTACCTCAAGCATATAAAAACCACGGGCAAACGTTTGCTGCGTAGTTTTGGACCTAAGGTTAAACTGTGCCATACGTTGCCCCAGCAGTGTATATACCGTAGCATTTGCCCCGAGCAGGCTATCCGGTGTATTTATAAACAGCTCGCCCGACGAAGGGTTTGGGTACACCACCACGGTTTCTTTTATAGTTGCGGCAGTGCCGGACGTTTCGGGAAAACCGTAGCGGGCAATAAAAAAGTCGGTACCACCCAGAAAGGTAAGGTCATCTGCCGCGGTGCCGGGCACAAAGTGCACCGTATCCTGAAAAACGCCTGCTGCAAACACATTCTCGCCGCTGCCAGCCGCTACAAACAGGTCATCTTCAACCCCCGTACTGCCCATCTGCTTTTGCCATACCATACTGCCGCCGCTATCCAGCTTAGCTAAAACAACATCCTGTTCGCCAAAGCTTTGCATGGGGCTTGTGCCTTCTGAACTAAAATCGGAAGAGGTGTTAAACCTGCCCGTTACAAACACGTTACCATTGGCATCGGCGTCTACGTCCCTACCTTCAATACTTCCTCCCAAAGCCGTCCTGGCCCATATAAAATTACCGTTATTATCCAGCTTAAGCACAAAAAGGTTAGTGCCTTCGGCTGATGGTAACTCATAAACACCGGTACCCGGGTCAAAATCGGTAGGGTCGCTGAAATATCCTGTTGCCAGTATATTACCCCCATTATCAAGCGTTATTGCGTTAACCCCGGAATTAAAATCGTTGCCAATATTTTTTGCCCAGGCAAAATCTCCACTTCCGGTAAGCTTTAGTATATACAAGTCAGAATAGATGCCGTGTGCTGTAAGGTTGTGTACCCCGCTACCGGCATCAAAATCTACCACACCGCCAAAAACCCCGGCCGCGTAAACATTTTCACCGTCAGATACCAGTGATGTGCCCATCGCGGTCTTAGCCGCCGTACCATAACTTTTTACCCATAAAAAGTTGCCGTTAGTGTCATATTTGGCTACATAGGCATCCCATGTGCCTACAGGTTCGCTGTTAGCAATGCCCGCATCCGGGTCAAAGTCAACAACGCCTGAATAGAACCCGGTTATATAGATATTGCCTGCATTATCCGCGCAGATACCCGCTACGGATTTTTCGATAAGCGGGCTTGTACCCTGTATGGCTTTTGCCCAAAGAAAATTTCCGTTTGAGTCCAGCTTTGTAATAAAAAAATCAGTAAGCATAATGGGTGTAATCGCGGTACTTATATTATAGGTGCCGGCGCCCGGGTTAAAATCGCAAATGCCGTTAAAATGACCGCAACTGTATACATTGCCTGCCGCATCTACATCCATACCGGTAATGTTACTGCCGCTATTCGTTACAGAACATTTAAAGATACCGCCCCATGACAGGCTACCATCTGCATTATAGCGATTTACAAACGCGCCGCCCGGGCCACCGTCTACAACATGTTCGCCTGCGCCGGGGTCAAGGTCTACTGCCAGCGATACCCGCCCGGCAGCATAAAGGTTTCCGGCAGCATCGGTACTGAGGGCTGCTACTTCATCATTAAAATTACTGCCTGTGCGTTTTGTCCAGAGCAGTGCCGGCTCTTGCTGTGCGTGCGCTAAAAAAATGGATGAAATAAAGAGCAATGCAGGTAGTGCTTTTTTCATATCGGATGGTTTTTAGTTGGTTTACCCAAATGTAGTAAAATAATGTTACCCGCAGCACAACAAAAACCCTTGAGGTACTGATTTACAAATTACACAAATCTGTACAACTACACGTAGCTAAAATAAAAAGAACCGTAAAACAAGGTGTGTATAAAAGGTATTTTATTCAATAAACTAACCCGCACTGCGGGTGCTCCTCAAGAGGGGAATAGCTTTACTCGTGCCTGATTGCGAGGCGCTGTTCCACCGACTCTGAAGGGGTCGCGTATATTAGTTCCGGCTTAAATCCGGGTGGCGGTTTATCATGACGCAGACGTTGCACTGCAACGTCGCTACCCCACGCAGAAAAAATCTGTGAAAATCATTCAAATCTGTGGCCTCTGTGTTCCATAAAAATCGACAAAAAAATCTTCCCACCGCATCGGTTTGTGCCGTACCTTTGGGTAGTCTTAAATTAAACCCTCCCTGAAATGGATAATTTAGATGCCGCACGGATGCAAATGGCATTCACCCTAATCTTTCACATCGTATTTGCCTGTATCGGTATGGTAATGCCCTTTTTTATGGTATTAAGCCACGCCAAATACCTTAAAACCCGCCGCCCGGAATACCTCACACTTACCAAGTCCTGGCAAAAGGGCGTAGCCATATTTTTTGTAACCGGGGCCGTATCGGGTACCGCGCTCTCGTTTGAACTGGGCCTGCTGTGGCCTGCCTTTATGAAGCACGCCGGGCCTATCATCGGCATGCCCTTTTCGCTGGAAGGCGCCGCTTTTTTTATAGAAGCCGTGGCCCTGGGCTTTTACCTTTACGGATGGAACAAAATACCCGAACGCTTCCACCTGTTTACGGGGGTAATTGTGGGTGTATCGGGCATGGTATCGGGCATACTGGTAGTATCGGCAAACAGCTGGATGAACAGCCCCGCGGGCTTCGACTATGTTAACGGCGAGTTCCTTAACATCGACCCGGTTGCCGCATTCCTTAACGATGCATGGTTTGCCCAGGCCCTCCACATGACCCTCGCCGCCTTTGCTGCAACCTCCTTTGCTGTAGCGGGCATACACGCGTGGCAAATCTACAAGGGGCGCAACACGCTGGTACACAAAACGGCCTTTAATATCGCTATCATCTTCGGAGCTGTGGCCGCGCTGCTGCAACCCATAAGCGGCGACCATTCCGCCAAGGATATTGCCGTGCGTCAACCCGTAAAGCTCGCCGCCCTCGAAGCGCATTATAACACCGGGAAAGGCGTACCGCTTTATATAGGCGGAATCGTTGACGAAGAAACCGGAACCGTTACCCACAAAATAGAAATACCTAAAGCGCTGTCGTTCCTTGCTTTTGGCGATTTTGATGCCGAAGTAAAAGGCCTTAACGACATCCCAAAGGAAGACCGCCCACCGGTAGCCATTACGCACTATGCGTTTCAGGTAATGGTGAGCCTGGGCGGGCTGCTGATGCTTGCGGCAGTGGTGTATTTCACCAGCCTTAAAAAGAAAAGCTGGCAGGGCAGTAAACGCTACTGGCTGTTTTTTGCCGTCATGGCGCCTGTAGGCTTCCTGGCGCTCGAAGCCGGTTGGATAGTAACCGAAGTAGGCCGCCAGCCCTGGATCATCCATAACGTGATGCGTACTAAAGATGCCGTTACCCCCATGCCGGGCATGATATACAGTTTTTATATGTATGTAGTGCTCTATGCCACGCTAACCGTGGCGGTTACCTGGCTTATGGCACGACAAATTAAGGTACTTAACCAGCAAAACCAGTAAGCCATGTTGTATGTAGTATTGCTTTTCGTAGTCGTTTCCTTCTTTTTATATGTGCTTTTGGGTGGTGCTGATTTTGGCGCCGGTACGCTGGAGCTGTTCAGTGCGCCCGACCATAAAAAGAGTATTAAGAAAACGGTATACAGCGTTATGGGCCCCGTTTGGGAGGCCAACCACATCTGGATTATCATCCTTATTGTAATATTGTGGATCGCCTTTCCCGACTTTTACAACATCATTATCATATACATGCACATACCGCTCACGCTCATATTGCTGGGCATTACCCTGCGTGGGGTGGCCTTTGTGTTCCGCCATTATGATGCCGTTAAAGACAACAGCCAGCACCTGTATGACCGTATGTTTGAGTTCAGCTGCCTGGTAACACCTATATTTTTAGGGATGACGTTTGGCGCGCTCCTTAACGGCGACATCCAAACGCTGGAGCAGGCGCCTAACGCCGATTTTTATGACTTATATGTGTACCCCTGGCTACAGCCGTTCCCCATACTTACGGGGTTCTTTTTCAGTACGCTGTGCGTGTTCCTGGCCGCTACATTCCTTATTGGCGAAGCGCAGGATTATGAAAAACGCATGTACATGCGCAAGGCACGGGTGGCCATTATCGCCGTGGTATTCTTTGGGTTTATAACCATAGGCACAGGGTATGTGCAGGGTAACGAATTCAGTATGGAGTTTGTAACCAATCCGCTGGCGATTGGTGCGGTAACCTTATCGGGAATATTACTCTACCCGCTGTGGAGGGTAATACAAATAGGCCGCGTTATCTGGAGCCGCTTCCTTGCCGGGCTACAGGTATTGCTGATACTATTTGCTGCCATAGGCACGCATTTCCCGAACCTTATCATTACCAAACAAGGCCCGGTAAGCCTGCTGGACCATGCCGCTCCTGAAAAGGTTATGGATGTACTGGGCATCAGCCTCATCATCGGAGGGGCGCTTATTATTCCCGGGTTGATTCACTTACTCAAATCCTTCCGTATGATAAAGGTGCTGGAAGAGCGGGATTAGGTTTTTTTGATTGGAACACAGATGACACAGATTGTACAGATGCAAACAGATTTTTTTTGCCGGAGTGAAGCTAATTCCCCTCTTGAGGGGTGGCTGAAAGCCGGGGTGGTTAATTCTCCACTTGTATAGTACATCAACTTATCCGTAGGTGTAACACCTAGTAACGTGAATCAGTATCCCTCCGGTATAACGAGGCTATTACTATTGCTAACCCCAACACACACCATACCAGCAACTGCCACGTTACCACGTCCCAGCCACCCAGGCCCCAGCATTGCAGGCCGGTAAAGCTGCCCAGCGCCCCGCCTATAAAATAACTCGTCATATAGGCCGTGTTTATGCGGCTGTGCGCGGTGGCATCGAGCGCATAAATAGTGGCCACGTTAGTAACCTGTATGGCCTGCACGCCCACATCGAGCAGCAGTACCGCTATGACAAACGCAGGCACCGACTCGGGCAATACTTTTATTAAAACGATACTTACCAATACCATGAGCCCGGCAAATAGCTGTGCCTTTGCCGGGCTTCCTTTGTCGGCGAGTTTGCCAAATACCGGCGCCAGGAGCGCCCCGCCTATCGCGATAAAGCCAAACAGCCCTATAATATCCGCACCGTAGTGAAACGGCGCGCCACCCAGGTGAAAGGTTAGGGTAGTCCAGAATGAACAGAACAAACCAAACATAAGCGCCCCAAGCAATGCTGTTTTCCGCAACTGCGGAAAACGCTTCAGTTGCAATAGCGACGACCCCAGCAGCTTGCCGTAACTGCCCTCAAACACACCCCGGATGTTGGGCAAGGATACCTGTACCATAGCCATACAGCCTATAACCATAACCGCCGAAATGCCGTATACCCAGCGCCAGCCCAGCCATTCGCCTATCAATCCGCTAAATACCCGTGCCGAAAGTATGCCTACCAGTATACCGGTAAATATAATCCCTACGTTACGGCCACGGTTTTCGGGGTCCATACCCGCGGCCATGGGCAGTATTACCTGTGCGGCCACGCTCAGCAGCCCGGTAAGCAGGCTAAAGGCACACAGCCAGAAAAAGTTTTGTATAAATGTAGTGCCTGCAAGCACTGCCACCAGCAGGCCCATAAAGGTTAGGATGAGTTTTTTACGGTCGGTTTTATCACCCAGCGGGGTAAGGAAAAACAGGCCAAGGCCATAGCCCGCCTGCGCCAGCACCGATATTATTCCCGCACGGCTTTCGGCTACGTTAAAGTCGTGGGCAATGTCTTTTAATATGGGTTGGTTGTAATAAATATTGGCCACGCATACGCCCGCGGCAATACTCATTACTGCCAGCTGTGTTTTAGTTATGGAAGTACTTTGCATGGCGCTAATTTCGGCAAAAAGCGCGGATTATTCCTTTAAAAAAACAGGCACGCCTGTATGTTTATTATGTATCCGATATTTTGCGCCTTTCAGCATAAAAGACAAAAATTCAGTATGTATTTTTTGGCCTTAGCCAAAATACCTTAAAGGCACTCCCTGCGGTTAATGGCAGCCGCAATCGTCGCCGCAGCCAGCCGCTTTTTTCTTTTTAAAGAAAAATTTCTTAACCAGGAAGGCTACCGCTGCGATTACCAATGTATATGTTATTATATCCTGTATATTCATAATCCTGTCTTATTTAAGCAACTGGTATGCTATTAACGATACAACATAAGCAAACGCGCTCATGCCGAATAATTGTATTAACGGCCACGTCCATGAATTAGTCTCTTTCTTTGTAATTGCCAGTGTACTTATGCACTGCATGGCAAACGCATAGAAGAGCAAAAGCGAAGCGCCGGTAGCAAAGTTAAATACTTTTTCGCCGGTTTCGTTATTTACATCGGCGGCCATGCGCTGGCGTATGGTGGCCTCATCATCGGTATTGCCTATGTTGTAAATGGTGGCCAGCGTGCCCACAAAAACCTCCCGCGCCGCGAATGACGATACTATGGCAATGCCCACCTTCCAGTCGTAACCCAGGGGACGGATAACCGGCTCGATGGTTTTTCCGGCGATGCCGATGTAGGAATGCTCCAGCTGGTAGGCCGCAATCTGGTCGGGCCATTTAGCAGAATCAGTGCCATATGTCCTGCCATAATCAGTTATAATTTTCTCCGCATTCTTAAAATCATCGCCCGGCCCGTGCGAACCTAAAAACCAGATGATAACCGACAGCGCCAGTATTATTTTACCGGCGCCAAATACAAACGCCTTGGTTTTTTCAATTACGGTAAGTGCTACATTTTTAAGCAGCGGCAGCTTATAGTTGGGCATTTCTGCCACAAAAAACGTTTTGTGTTTTATAGAGAGTATCTTATTTAATATCCATGCCGAAAGTATGGCGCCGCTAAAGCCCAGCAGGTACAGCAGCATAAGGGTAAGCCCCTGGAGGTTAAAAATACCCAGTACATATTCATTAGGTATAATGAGCGAAATAAGTATGGTATACACCGGTAGGCGGGCACTGCAGGTTACAAAGGGCGTAACCAGTATGGTTATGAGCCGCTCGCGCCAGTTTTCTATATTGCGTGCCGACATGATGGCCGGTATAGCGCAGGCGGTGCCCGATATGAGCGGTACCACGCTCTTACCGCTTAGGCCAAAGCGTTTCATTATCTTATCCATAAGGAATACCACACGGCTCATGTAACCACTCTCTTCCAGTATCGAAATAAACAGGAACAGGAATGCGATTTGGGGTATAAAGATGACTACACCGCCTATACCGGGTATGATGCCCTGAGCCACAAGATCATTGAGCCTGCCTGCCGGCAATTGTGTGGATATATGGGCCGATAACGACGCAAACTGCTCATCGATAAAATTCATGGGTATTTCGCTCCATGAAAAGATACTCTGAAAAATAAGCATCAGTATGGCCAGGAAAATTAAGTAGCCAAAAACCTTGTGGGTAAGCACCCTGTCCAGCCGTGCGCGAAGGTCTTTCGCGTTGCTGTGGTCTATGGTTTGCCCTACCTTAAGCACATCATTTATAAACTGGTAGCGTTTTATAGTCTCTTTTTGCTGCAGGCGCTTAAGCTCCGGCTTGGTCTTGGTAAAAGAGGTGCCCTGCATTTCCTTGCGGTCTACCATACCAAAGTTTACATCCTGGGTTATTACCAGCCACAGCTTATATAACAGCTGGTTAGGAAACGCCTTGCGCAGGTTGTTAAAATAATCAGGGTCTATACTGCTGGCGTTAAGGCAGGGCGCTGTAGGCAGGGCGCTATAAGCCAGTATAAGGTTTTTAAGGTGGGCTATGCCCTGGCCCTTGCGGCTGCTTACCAGCGCAATGCGGGTTTTAAGGTGGTTTTCCAGATAGGGTATGTCCAGCGTTATGCCTTTCTTGTCCATACGGTCGGCCATGTTGATAACCAGTATGGTGGGAATTTCAAGGTCTTTTATCTGGGTAAACAGCAGCAGGTTGCGTTTAAGGTTTTCTACATCGGTAACTACAACGGCCACATCAGGATAATCTTTGTCGTTCCGGTTCATCAGCAGCTCTATAACCACGTTCTCGTCCATAGAGCTGGCATTAAGGCTGTAGGTGCCGGGCAGGTCTAATATCTGCCCCTTAACTGTAGGAGACAATTTACAGGAACCGGCTTTGCGTTCTACGGTTATCCCGGGGTAGTTGCCCACCTGCTGGTTAAGGCCGGTAAGCTGGTTAAAAACCGAGGTTTTGCCCGTGTTTGGGTTGCCTATAAGGGCTATTTTTATACTGTTGCCAGCCATCAAAATCAATCCGTTATAATTATAACGCCTATTTCGGCAGCGGTTTCCATACGGATACTCACGTGGCTGTCGTTAACGTTAATGTAAATAGGGTCGCCAAATGGCGCTATCTGTAAAAGTTGCACTTCATTGCCCGGCAGGCAGCCCATCTCCAGTAATTTAAGCGGAATAGCATCCAGATTAAATTCGGTTATAATGCCCTTTTGCCCTTTTTTAAGCAATGAAAGATTTGTTTTCAATTCTTATTTAGAATAAATTCAGATTACAAAAGTAAACATAAAAATTAAGTAATCGTTAAAAAATGGGGAAAGTCTTAACCCACATAGGTACATAGCCAATTTCATTACTAAAGTTAGTGTAGGCAAAGCTTCGCTTCACATTTTTCCTCTCCCCAGCCCTCTCCGAAGGAGAGGGGGCAGCTTCACTCGGATGTTTTGAGTGCGAATTGGGCGAACTGTACCCATTCCCGGCTCCCCTCTCTTTCGGAGAGGGGTTGGGGGTGAGGATTTTATACGATTAAAAAAGTATGTTGGATAGCACAACTACTCATTTTCCCTCAGCCATTTAATATCCTCCAGCAGTTGCGCTACATTTTTAACGCCTTTCTCTGTAGGCCCATCCAGGTTGGTGCCGTCATAAAACCCCCGTATCCTGCCTTTTTTATCTACCAGTATAAAGTTTTCGGTATGCACCATATCATACAGCTGGCTGCTTTTTTTAGTTTTTACGGCCAGGTAGCTTTTGCGGGCTATGTAGTAAATATCGCGCTTATTGCCGGTTACCATATTCCATTTGCCGTCGGTAGCGCCCTTAAGGTCGGCGTAGGCGCGCAGTACCGGCACACTGTCTGTTTCAGGCGTTACCGAGTGCGACAGCAGCTTTACATCATCCATGTCCTTAACCTTATCCTGTAGCCACCCCATATTATTGGTCATTATGGGGCAGATGGTCTGGCAGGTGGTAAAAAAGAAATCGGCTACATATATTTTGCCCTCATAATCTTTATTTGTAACCGTTTGCCCATTCTGGTTCACAAAGCGAAACGGGGCTATACTGTGGTGGTGTGCCACGGCGGCAATGGTGCTGTCGGCAAGTTCAGGGTTTACATCAGCCGGGCTGTATATCTTAAGTGTTTTTTTAGGCGAAAGGGCGATGTAAAAAAGGGTGAGTATAATAGATGAAAGTATTATAAAAACGCTGATTATAATGCGGTATTTTTTAAGGAAAGATAGCATTGGAATAAAATTTGTACAAAGGTACGCAAGAATGTTTATTCAGCGATTTGAGGCCGCTTTAATTTGGCCGTTATACAAATACGGACCGGATACAAACGTAATTAACACCTTTAAAAATAAACAAATCCCCTAATAAAACTATATTTGTATTTTAAGTTAAGAAAAAGATAACAATGAAATTAAACATTAAGAACAAAACGGCTGCCATAGCGCTTGCCGCCGGGCTGTTTGCCCCCGCAGCATTTGCACAGCAAAAACCGGGCATTAAACTACAGTATATGGATACCTCGGTAAAGCCGGGCAACGACTTTTTCAGGTATGTAAACGGCAAATGGTTTGATGCTACCGAAATACCGGGCAACAAAACGCGTTGGGGAAGCTTTGATGAGCTTCGCGAAAACACTAACAATGATGCCCTGGCGATATTAAAAGAGAGTGCAACAAACAAAAAACTTGCAGCAACGTCTGACGAGGGTAAGGCAGCAAACCTGTACCGCACCATTATGGATACCGTGGCGCGCAACAAGGCAGGGATAAGCCCGCTAAAGCCTTACCTTAAAAAGATTGATGCCATTAAAGATGTAAAAACACTGCAGGCATTTATTACTGAGATGGAACGTGAGGGCGGCATAGGCTTTTTTGGCATATATATAGGTGCCGATGCTAAAGACAGTAATAAAAACACCTTATACCTGGGTACCGGAAGGCTGGGCCTTCCGGACAGGGATTATTATGTATCTGAAGATGCCGACTCTAAAGAGAAAAAGGAGCTGTACCGCAAGCATGTGGCAACCATGCTTACGTACCTGGGTTATAAAAAAGATGCAGCAGCTAAAGCAGCAGATAACATTGTGGCACTGGAAACTGCCATGGCACAGCCCCGCTTTACGCGTGTAGAGCTGCGCGATGACCGCCTTACGTATAACCCTATGACGGTTGCCGACCTTCAGAAATCAGCGCCGTCTATAAACTGGGCAGCATACTTTGAGGGTGTGGGCGCCGGAAAACCCGAAACGGTAGTGGTATCTGAGCCAAATTATATCAAGGCGCTGGATAAGATACTGAACGAAAAAAATGTGGAGGCATGGAAAGACTACCTCAAATGGTCGCTGTTACGGGGCGCATCGGGAGCGCTATCTACAGATATAGAAACGGCAAACTGGCAGTTTTACAGCAAAACACTTCGCGGCGCGCTTAAAGAAGAATACCGCGACAAAAATGCGTTGCAAACCATAAACGGTACTGTGGGCGAAGCCCTGGGCAAGCTGTATGTGGCAAAGAAATTTCCACCGGAGGCTAAGGCTAAGGCCGAAGCGATGATTAAAAACGTGATGCGTGCTTATGAAAACCGCATTAACGCGTTACCGTGGATGGCAAAAGCAACTAAAGACAACGCGATTACAAAACTGCGTAAGCTAAGTATAAAAATAGGCTACCCTGACAAGTGGAAAGACTATAGCGCCCTAACCATTGCCGGCCCTGAAAACGGCAGCTTTTTTAGCAATATGAAAAACATTGCCAGGTGGGAGCACCAGGAGAACCTTGAAAAACTGGGCAAGCCGGTAGATAAAACCGAGTGGGGTATGGCACCGCAGATTGTAAACGCCTACTTTAACCCTTCGTATAATGAAATTGTGTTTCCTGCCGGTATACTACAGCCGCCGTTTTATGATTACCGTGCCGATGAGGCCGTTAACTATGGCGGTATAGGCGCTGTTATAGGCCACGAAATTTCGCATGGCTTTGACGATAGCGGTGCACGCTACAATGCAGAGGGTAACCTTGTAGACTGGTGGAGTGCCGAAGACCTTAAGCAATTTACAGGCCTGGGCGATGCCCTGGCTAACCAGTACAGCGCGCTACAGCCGCTGCCGGGAATTAATGTAGACGGTAAGTTTACCCTGGGTGAAAACATAGGCGACCTGGGCGGTGTAAACGCCGCGCTTGAAGGGCTTAAGATATACCTTAAGGAAAACGGCGACCCCGGCCTTATAGACGGTTTTACACCAGAGCAGCGCTTTTTTATATCGTGGGCCACTATATGGCGTACAAAGATGCGTGATGAGGCTATTAAAAACCAGGTAAAAACAGACCCCCACTCGCCGGGTATGTACCGTGCATACGTTCCGTTACAAAATGTTGATGATTTTTATAAAGCATTTAATATTAAACCGGGCGACCTGCTTTTTGTAGCGCCTGACGAACGTGTAAAAATATGGTAGTATAAATAAAGGTAAAACAGATGCCCCATAAAGCTCAACGCTTCATGGGGCATTTTTATTTGCGGGAAGTTAATCTAAAACATAAATATAACGGCGGAGAAACGGGCACCGTTACCTATAATCCGGGGTATTAAAAACCGTATCTTTATCCGCTGGATAATACCTATATACAATAATTTTAAAGAGATTTATAACATTTTAGGTAAAAAAAATTAAAATTTAAATGTTAATTGCGGAAAATCCGTACTTTAGTTGTTTATTTAAGCTATAATTTTGTTAAGCCAATAATAATTGCCCCCACTTTGAATCGAAATTTACACGTGCTTGCTATAGACGATCACGCTGTGGTACTTGAAGGTTACTATTATTTGTTACAGAACCTTGACCATGACCACGGCGTTCTTGAGTTTAAGAAAGCAAATGATTGCAAAACGGGCTACAAGGTAATATCAGCCAACCGCGATACCCCTTTTGATTTAGCCCTGCTGGATTACAGCATACCACATTTTGACGAAGAAAAGCTCTACTCCGGGGCAGACCTCGCTATGCTTATCCGGAACACTATGCCGCATTGTAAAATAATACTTATGACCATGAATAAGGAAATAAATATTATAAGCGCGGTACTGGATAAAGTTAACCCCGAAGGTTTTATAAATAAAAGCGACTGTACTACCGATGAGCTGGTACACGCGTTTAAGGAAGTGCTGGGCGGAAATATTTTTTACAGCAAAACAATTTCTAACTACCTGAAACGTAAGGAGCGCGGCATAGTGCTGGAGGATATTGATGTGCGTATTATACTGCTCTTAGCTAAAGGTATTAAGAATAAAAACCTTAGCACCTATATCCCATTAAGCGACAGCGCCATAGAAAAGCGGAAGTACAGGATAAAACGCCTGCTGGAGATAGAAGGCGGTGATGAAGACCTGATAAAGGAGGCACGCACTAAGGGGTTTATATAAATAAGCTATTACAGATTTAAAAGTTTTAGGGCAGCTGTACCGTCAACCAGTTTACCCACACAGTTTCCATCATCTGAAAATTCCGGCAGGGGCAGCCCGCGTTTTTCTGCTTCGGAGGTATAATATGCTTTGCGTGCAGGATGCCCAGGGTTCACAACAACAAATACTTCCCCGAAAATAGCGCGCTTTACAATCTTGAGCACAACTTCTATAATCATGTCCCTATCGGCCAGGTTTACAGGAGCGTCCGGGTTAGGCAACGCGGCCCTGCCGGCAAGGTGGTACACCGGGTGCCTGTCGCCCCCGATAAGCCCGCCCAGGCGTAAAACGGTAGTGTTAAAATCAGCACACGATTGCAATACCTGCTCAGCGGCCAGTACCTGTTTACCACTTTCGGTATCGGGGTTTGGCAGTGTGTTTTCTGTAACTACAGGGATATCCGGTGCGTCGGCATATACCGAAGTTGAGCTGGTAAACAGTACTTTTTTAATCCCGGCTTTTTTAATAAACGGAAGTAATCCCTGTAGTTTTTCAGGATAGGGCAGGCCGTTGTTCTGTCTTGCCTTTGGCGGAATGGCAATAATAAATACTTCAGCACACTTTAAGAAATCGTCCATTACATCACCTGAAATTGCATTCAGGTCGATGATATAAGGCTGTATGCCTTTGCTTTGCAATACGGCAACCTTTTCCGGTGAAGTAACCGAGCCCTTAACAGTGTGGCCGTCATTTAAAAACGTTTCGGCAAGGGGCAGGCCCAGCCATCCGCAGCCTAATAGGGATATTTGCATTATACGTCTTTCTTTACGAGGATATAAAAATCATTTTCCAGCGGCATGTAGCCCTGTTCATATACAAAGTAATAGGTATTACCATTCTTGGTGTGCAACACATTGGTAAAGAACAAAAAATCAAATCCCCTACCGTCAAGCTTTGTTTTTGTCGTTTTGGTTTTGCCCTCTATGTTCAGTTCAGATAAAATGCGGTAATTGCGGCGCAGCTTGTTGTTTACATTACGCATATAGTTGTTGCTGTCTTTATTTATCTTATTGTTATAGGCATTGCGGCAGGCATCGCTGCAAAACTTTTTGTCTTCGCGGCCAGTAATTTTATCGCCGCACTCCGGGCACAGCCTGTGTGTTGCGCTTTCCATCATCCCTTTACCTGCCTAGTGTTTGTTTTTATCTCGGTTCCGGGGCCGGCGGGTTTAGGTGCCGCCACACGGGGTGTACGGGTGGTGGCGGGTTTTGCAGTGGTGGCTTTGGGTGCGGCCGCCCTTGGCCCTGTAGCCCTTGGCGCGGTAGCCTTGGGCGTTGTAGTCCTGGGTGTGGCGGTAGTACGCTTGGTTTTTGGCGGCGTAGATTTTACCGTTACCACCTCAACATTTTCCATATTTATTTCGGCAATGCTTTCACTTACAGGGCCCGTTTTGCTCACCGGCTGTTTTTTAATGCGGTACAGGTCCTGCCTGCGGTCTTTAAGGATGCGCACGCTGCCAAACTCGTGCAGCTCCTTAAGCAGGTCTAGGTCTACGTCTACAATAATGGTCATTTCGGTATTGGGCGTAGCCTCAGCCTTAATGCCGTTACTCGGGAAGCTGAAGTCAGATGGGGTAAATACAGCCGTTTGCGCATATTGTATGTCCATGTTATTTACCCCGGGGAGGTTGCCCACACAGCCGGCTATGGCTACATAGCACTCGTTTTCTATGGCGCGCGCCTGTGCGCAGTGCTTTACGCGGGTGTAGCCGTTTTGCGTATCGGTAAGGAAGGGCACAAACAATATGTTCATCCCCTCATCGGCCATAAGGCGTGCCAGTTCGGGGAACTCCACATCGTAGCATATCATGATGCCTATTTTACCGCAATCGGTATCAAACGTCTTTATTTCACTTCCACCCACCATGCCCCAGTAGCTTACCTCATTTGGCGTAATGTGTATCTTGGTATAGGTTTCAAATGTACCATCGCGCTTACATAGGAAGCCCACATTATACAGGTTACCTTCTTCTACCATAGGCATACTGCCGGTAATAATGTTGATGTTGTAGGATATGGCCATTTCCTGGAAACGCTTGCGTATAGGGTCGGTATAGCGGGCAATTTCGCGAATGGCATCGGCCTCGCTCAGGTGGTTAAAGTCGGCCATAAGGGGTGCGACAAACAACTCCGGGAACAGGGCAAAATCACTGCCATAGCCCGAAACCGCATCGATAAAAAATTCGGCCTGCTCAAAAAGTGCTTCCACATTGGCCAGCGGGCGCATTTGCCATTGCACTAACCCCAGGCGGATTACGCTCTTTCGCGCGTTAATAAGCACCGGGCTCTTGTCATAATAAATATTGTTCCACTCCATGAGCACGGCATAGTCCTGGCTGTCTTTATCGCCCTCAAGGTAATTGCGCATTACCTTGATAACGTGAAAATCGTTACTGAGCTGAAACGCCATCACAGGGTCGTGGATTTCTTTAAGTCGTACCTTTTCGATATATTCCTTGGGGGTGGTGTCTTCAGAATGTTCATTGTAATTTGGCATCCTGCCGGCGAAGATGATACTCTTAAGGTTAAGCTGTTCGCACAGCTCCTTACGGGCATCATACAGGCGGCGGCCCAGGCGCAAGCCACGGTAGGCAGGGTCTATAAACACGTCGATGCCATACAGTACCTCGCCCTCATAATCGTGGGTGTTAAAGGTATAATTTCCGGTAATTTTTTCATAGGTATGGTTTGCCGTAGCCTTTTTGTAGTCTACAATTAGCGAAAGGGCGCTGCCCACCACCTTGCCGTCTACCAGTACCACAAGCTGCCCTTCAGGGAAAATTTTGAGCAGGCGCTTAATATCCTTCTCACCCCAGTAAGGCTCTTCCATATCCATTTCTACCTCTTTATAGGCGTGCTGCATGGTAAGGCGCAGCTCTTTATAATCTTCTATACGGAGGTTGCGTAATTCTACTTTGTTTATTTCTGCCTGCATTTTTCTCTTTTTTTAGTTTGCCACGGGGAAATGTGGTTTTGATTTTTACCACAAAGGGCACAAGGTTTTTACACTAAGAACACAAGGTAGCTGCCTGCGGCGGAGGTACACACCCGAGGGCGAAGACCGAACTGACGAAGTAAAACGTTGGGGGCTTACACTTATATTCTTATGGCTAAATATACAAAAACCATTCCGTTTGTAAACGCTTGTATATGGTTAAGGTAAGGTTAAAGCTTCCTGCTCTTTATATTCCTGCTGAAGTAGTCGCTTTATGCGGTTATTTATAATCTTTGTAATCCATCGTCATATTTGCCGGCACGGGTTTACCGCAAACAAAAAAAGCAGCGCGGTATATATTGCGCTGCTTTGTAAACCGTTGTTTTAATATTTTAATTACCAAAACCTAAACGAAGTCCTAACTGCAGGTTTGGTACGGTTTCTTTTTTAGATTCTTTTTCAATTTCGTAAAAGCCTATACCTGTATTTTCATCATATATATATTCACCCTGGTTAACATAATCATGTTTTACAGAAGCAAAACCTATACCCAATAAATATTCGACAGAAATATTTGAATCCCAAAATACCTGCTTAGAAATGGTAAGGGCAAAACCTGTTTTTACTTTTGTATCCTTTTCTCCTTCCAGGGCTGAGCTAAAGTCGTCATAGTCATTTTGTTCATATTCGCGGTTAGTAGTTTTAGAAAATAATTGTACCCCAAAAGCCCATCCTTCTATAGCGTCATAATCTGATGACGGATAAAACTTAAAGCCACCCCTGAACGCTGAGCCCATCGCCGCTTTAGAGTCGAAGCTGCCATCATCATCCATACCAAAAATATCTTCATTTGGTAAAAACGCAAAGGTAACCCCGGCAGAAGCCTCAACACTGAATTTTTTTGCTATCCTGTATTCTCCGATAATAGGGAACTCACCACCAATAAAACTGAAAAGGTCGGTTTTTACCGCCCATTTATATGTCTCGGAAGCGGCTGTTTCATGTTGCAGACCGGTAGGTGTATACACCTTTATCCTGCTTGAAGTTTTGTCTTCGGTTTGGGCATGTAAAAATGTAGTTGTAAAGAGGGCCAGGAGGATAATTTTTTTCATTATAATAATTGGTTTTATTTTGGCAAATATATATGTTTGCAGTAATAATTAATAAACCAATCAAAAAAAAATGAGAAAATTTTTATTTTTTCTGTTAATTGCTATTTCATCTGCAAATGCACAGGAAATAACATTAAAATGGGCTGAAAAAATCCCCACTAAAGGCTATATTTCTATTTTAGGGGGGAAAGACGGGTATTACTTTACCACACACGTAAACCGCAACGACGACCTTGTAGGCCGTAAGTATGATGCTAACATGCAGTTAGTATCAGAAAAAAGCATTGCTTTTAATGTAGACAACAAAAAGTATGGCTATACCGGTGCTTATTTTGTTGATAAAAGCATCATACACTTTATAACAGACGAGAGGCGAAAAGAAGACAAAGAATACCTGCTTACCGGGTTTACCGATTTTAACCTTACCACAACGGATAAGATGATTGTGGCTGACGAACGCGGCGATGACGACAGGGTGTTAAAATTTGGCACGCGCGCTATCTCGCCTGATTCTACTAAAGTTATGGTGTACCATGAAAAAGCGGGTAAAAAGAAAGAACCTACTATTTTAATATATAAGGTTTATAACGCCACATTTACCGATGTTATAAACGAAGGCGCGGCATCGCTGCCTATAAAGACTAAGAACTACTCTACAGATGATGTAACGGTAGACAACCTGGGCAATGTATATGTAATGGCCCGCATTATAAAAGAGAAAGACGAGAAAGGCAAAAACCTAAGCGATTATTACTACAAGCTTATAGTGTTTGGAAAAGACAAAACGGTAAAAGAATTTGATTTTGATTATAAGGACAATAACATTTCTTATGTAGACATGATTCCGGGAAAAAACAATACGTTTTTTTGTACCGGGTTTTTAACAAACCTTAAAGGGGGTAAAAAAAGGCTTATTTCTGATGAAATGTTCTTTGCAACTTTCGACTGCAATAAATTAACGCTTTCTGAATCTAAAATGCTTAAAGTAGACGGGCTTTACCCCGATGAGATTAAAAAAAATGAAGATTATGTACCCTACAAAATTCGTGCTATCTATGAAAAGAAAGACGGAGGGTATTCTGTAGTGGCAGAACAGTATAAACTTATAGTAGTTACAAGTTACTCTAACGGGGTGTACCGCGAAAGTTATATTTACTACTATTGTGATATTGCCTGTGTGCAAACCGACAACAAGGCTAATGTGCTTTCTATTACCCGTATACCAAAATATCAAAAGAACGCGGGCAACCCTTCTATCATTTCTACATTTAAAGATGATAAAACTTATGTAGTGTATGAAGACCTTACAAAAAACCTAAGTGCGCAGGATGATAAGTCGACTAAAAGGAGTACCAAGACCATGTTTTCGTCGGACTCTAAAAACTCATTATTCCTTTTAACAGTGGGTGGCGACGGAACCGTAAATAAAGAAATACTGTATGATTACCGCGACAGTAAAATAAAACCCCGCATACTGGGCAGCAGGCAAACCGCTCCCGGAAAAATATTGCTTAATGCAGACGACCAGCTTGGCCTGATTGAAATTAAATAATGGAACCAGACTGTTATTAAGTAAACCCGGAAAATTTTCCGGGTTTTTTATTTCCTTATAACAGGGTACATGTTTTAACCTACTAATCACCTCACCCCTCCAAAAGCCCCAAAGCACATATTCTTATGCAGTATCTCTGTCCTGCTGAAGCCCACGCGTTTCATAAGGTCGAGCTGGTAGGTCATGCTGCGGGGAGAATCTTCCAGGGCTATGTAGTCTAATACGTTCTGGCGGTAGTCTTTGCCGTTTACGCTTTCAAGGTAATCGCCGTAGCGCTCCCAGGTGTAGGCGGTAATGGCATCGGTTTCCTGGATGATAAGGTCAGAAATCATCAGGCAGCCGCCGGGCTTTAGCAGGCTGTAGAGTTTGGTAAAGGTAGTTTCCCAGTCGGCATCGTCGCGCAGGTGGTGTAGTACGGCTCCGGCCAGGATAATATCAAAACTGCCATCTGCAAGTTCCGCCTCGCGAATGTCGGCACAAACGGTGGTTACGCTGCCCATGGTTTCGGGGCTTACCCGCTCTAAGGCCCTGGTAAGCATCGGCTGGCTCAGGTCGACCAGCGTGCAGTTAAGATTAGGCAGCTTGCCCAGCATCATTAATGTATAGTTGCCAGCCCCGCAGCCTATATCGAGCAGGTGCGTGGCATTGGGCACTAAACGTTTGGCCGACTCCGTAATCAGCTCCAGCGAAATCTTTGCATCAATGGTAGATATTTGCCCGGTATCGAGGTTAGAAAAGCGTTCTACATCATTGTCAAAACGCTCGCGTATCTGGGCGGTGGTCGATTTTTGCATAATCCAGTTATTTGCTTATTTCGTAAATGATGGTAATTTGCTCTTCTTCTTCCTTTTCCTGCATTTCATACTTAGCAAATACAGTAGGTGGGCGTGGGGCATCCATCTTCATTGAAGCCGCTTCTAATCGCATATATTTTACTTCATCTACCATCACTACTCCGTTCCTGCCATATTTAGACACATGGCTTATTCCTGTAATTTTAACGCCTAAAGACTTAGCTATCGCATCAGCTTTCTGCTTTGCATCGGCTATTGCTTTGTCCATCAGTTCTGCCTGTACTTTTTTCTGTAACTCTCCAGACAGGCTGGTTTCATAATCAACCGAGACATCTTTGTAGTTGCCCGCCTGCAATTCGCCGTAAAAAGCATCAAGCACCCGGGTATCCAGTTTAAATTCTATTGTCAGGCTGTTGTGTGCCTGGTATAGTTTTTTGTCTTTATCGTCGCGGTAATCATCGTCAATGTCATAAGAAGCAATTTTAATACTCTTAGTGGGGATACCCACCTTGGTAAAAAAGCCTTCAAGTTTTGTTACTTCCTCATTCAGTTCTTTAAGTGCGGTCTTTTCCGATTCGTTTTGCTTGCTTACACTCACGGTAAGGGTTACCACGTCGGGCATTACCTTCATGCTGGCGTTGCCTTCGGCAGTAAGCTCACCTGTTTTAGGGGTTTGCCCTAAAGCACTTGCGGTAAAAAGCAGGAGTAAGATGATGTGTTTTTTCATTAAAGTATGTTTGGTTAATTATTTCATGTTAATGGCACTGAAGTTCAAGCCAAAGTGTATCGTCATCAGTATCATAAAAAACATAAACGCAGCCTACATCCCCCCACATCAGCCCGGCCTCATCTTCAGAATCTATCTGGAACAGCAGTTTTATGTACGCATCCCTGCTGTTTTTCGGGGTTGCTTCGCCCTGCACCCAATTTGGGTAACCGCCCAGCTGGCTTTGGTAATCGGTAGTGCCAGCCAGTTTTTCTGCAACGGCGTCATAAGGTTCCCAGGGATCATCATCATTTAGTTTCACGCAAAAGTCGGCAATTTCCTCACCATACACGTTAATGCCTTCCCAGTCGGGTAGCGATACAACAGGAACGAAATTTATGTCGCAATATTTTACAGGGCTTCCATCATACGGCTGCGCAATTTTTACCTGTTTTGAGGCATCCAGTTCTCTGTAAATTTTTACAAACCACCCATCCTGTTCTGTATCCCACGGAAATTCTTCCATATCATAAAAAAACTGCACCAGTTTTATCGACGGCGGCAGCCCGGCATGTCCGCTATTAAAAACCTGGAAGATAAACTCAATGGGGCGGCCACTTTTAGTAACCGGCCAGGCCATACCATCTTCAAAATACGGCTGTCCTCCAAAGTGAGATACCAGGGTAGAATCAGCCGGTGGTGCTGTCTTCTTTAGGTTCATCTTTGTAGCTTCCCGTAATAAGGGCGCTGCCATTTGCTCAAGTTCTTTAAGGGGGCCGGCATTGGGTGTATTGCTTTTTCCTGGAGAAAATAATTTGGATATTTTTTTGAAGAAACTCATGTTTGATGGGGTTTAGTGCTTATACAAACGTTTACAAATGGCTACAACCGATAATAAACAGTTAACTACCGAATAAAATTTGGCGGTTTGCACAACTTTGCATTGTGGTTGAAAGATACACAGAAAACAAATTCGTATAACAGTGACAATTAAATTTTTACACGCCATGAACGCATTAAAAAACAAAGTACAGCTAATAGGCAACGCAGGTAACAACCCCGAAATTAAAATTTTTGCCGGGGGTAAAAAGTTTGTCCGCCTGGTGATTGCTACCAACGAGAATTTTTATAACGATAAAGGAGAGAAGGTAACCGACACCCAATGGCACAACGTTACCGCCTGGGGCAAGGCCGCAGAAATAATTGAAAAATATGTAACCAAAGGCAAGGAGCTGGCTGTAGAAGGCCGCCTGATGCACCGCAGCTACGACGACAAGAATGGCGAAAAACGCTACATTACCGAAGTAGTTGTTAGTGATGTACTGTTGTTTGGGAAGTGATTTTAGTGTTGATTTTTTACCACAAAGTTCACTAAGGTTTTTCACGGGGAGCACAAAGCTGTGTGCAATTTATTAGATTGCAAAAGCGCACAAAGCTGTATGGAATTGACATACAGCTTTGTGATTTCTTACCTGCAAATTGTGACACACTATTTTAGTTTGAGTGAAGCTTCACTCCTCTCCTTCGGAGAGGGGCCGGGGGTGAGGCCTCTCCCTACTGCCACTGATGACTGACCACTGCCTTCCCCCTTTGGGGGTTAGGGGGCTTCATACCCCATCTTCTCACGCACGCGGGCAAGCACACTATTAGCCTGCGCGGCGGCCTTAACAGCGCCTATTTTAAGCAGGGCGTCAACTTCGGGCAGGTTAGCCATATAGTAGGCATACTTTTCGCGCTCGGTTTTAAATTTTTCAAGAATCAGTTCGTATAGCGCCGTTTTAGCATGGCCGTAACCGTAGTTGCCGCCCAGGTAGTTAGCACGCATGGCCTCGGTTTGTTCCGGGGTTGCCAATAGTTTGTACAGGGCAAACACATTATCGGTATCGGGGTTTTTAGGGTCTTCCAGCGGGGTGCTGTCGGTCTGTATTCCCATTACCTGTTTTTTAAGGGCTTTGTCATCCAGGAAAATATTGATAAAGTTGTTGCGGCTCTTGCTCATCTTTTCGCCATCAGTACCGGGTACAATTTTGGTTTCCTCGCTGGCAATTCCTTCAGGCAAAACAAAGGTTTCGCCCATCTGGTGGTTAAAGCGGCTCGCCACGTCGCGGGTTATCTCTATGTGCTGCATCTGGTCTTTCCCCACAGGCACAAACTCGGCGTCATACAACAATATGTCTGCCGCCATAAGCATGGGGTAGGTAAAAAGCCCGGCGTTAACGTCGTCAAGCCTGTCGGCCTTATCTTTAAACGAATGCGCCAGGGTAAGCCTCTGGAACGGAAAAAAGCAGCTCAGGTACCAGCTCAGTTCGGCGGTTTGAGGTACATCGCTCTGGCGGTAAAATATAACCTTATTAATATCAAGCCCGCACGCAAGCCAGGTAGCTGCAACGCTGTAGGTGTTTTCACGAAGGGTCTTTCCGTCCTTAATCTGCGTGGCAGAGTGCAGGTCGGCAATAAAAAGATACGATTCGTTTTCCGGTTTCGATGCCATCGCTATGGCCGGAAGTATTGCGCCTAAAAGGTTGCCCAGGTGGGGTGTGCCGGTACTTTGTATGCCGGTTAATATTTTTGCCATTGCTTAAAATAGATTTTGTACAAAGGTATATAATTACAGCCGAATTACTACATTTGGAATTATATGAAAGCCCTTAAATACATTCTCTGGACCCTGTACCGCATCTGGTTTTACATACTTATGGCAGTGCCCATCATTATACTGTCGCCGTTTCTTATCCTCGCGGTATCGTGGGATAAAACCTATCCGCTGTTCTTTATCATGGCGCGCTGGTGGGCAAAGTTCATACTCTTTGGTATGGGTTTCCGGACCGTTATAAACCGTGATGACAACTTTGAAGCCGGTAAAAGCTACATGCTCGTGGCTAACCACACCAGCATGACCGATGTGATGCTTATGCTGGCCATTTGCCCTAACCCGTTTGTATTTGTAGGCAAAAAGGAACTGGCTAAGATTCCCATTTTCGGGTTCTTTTATAAACGCAGCTGCATACTGGTAGACCGCAATAGCAGCAAGAGCCGCTTCGAGGTGTTTCAGCAAGCGCAGGCACGGTTGAGCCGGGGCCTGAGTGTATGTATATTCCCCGAAGGCGGTGTGCCCGATGACGAAAGTGTTTTGCTGGATGAGTTTAAAGATGGCGCTTTTCGCCTGGCGATAGACCACCAGATACCGATTGTGCCCATGACGTTTGCTGATAACAAAGAGCGTTTTTCGTTCCGTTTTTTTAGCGGGAGCCCGGGCCGTATGCGTGCTAAAGTTCATCGGTTTATCCCTACTGCCGGCTTAACCCAGGACGATAAAAAGGAGCTGAAGGAAAAAACGCGGGAGGTTATTTATGGGCAGTTAGTGGAGTTTGGGAAGGGGTAAATTTTAAAACCTGTACGGTTAAGAAAATCCCATAGGTTAGCAACCACAACGTCGGTATCGTGCATGGTCTTGCCCACCTTGTACGTATTATCATTACTATTATTAAAACCGCATAATCACCATGCCCAGAAAACTCATCTCGTCCGGTTCAGATTTTGAAAAAGAAATGGCTTATTCCCGTGCCGTGGTGCAGGGCGACTGGATATTTGTAAGCGGCACCACCGGTTTTGATTATGAAACCATGACAATCGCTGAAGATGTAACCGAGCAGGCAGAACAAGCCTTTAAGAATATCATCAGTGCTTTGGCAAAGGTCGATGCGTCGCTTGCCGATGTGGTTAGGGTCAACTACATTTTGCCCGATGCTAATGATTTCGCTTCCTGCTGGCCGGTATTACGAAAGTACTTGGGCGACATCCGACCCGCTGCCACCATGATATCCGCCGGCCTTGCCGACACGCGTATGAAGATAGAAATAGAGGTTACGGCGTTGCGGGAAAAATAAAAGCGCCCCTACCACGGAGCGCTTTTAAACTTAACTACTTAGGCTAACCAATGAGCCTAAAAACTAAAACTAATGCCGGAATACAAGCCCACAAAATAGGGTTTAAAATTGCCCGCATCCCTGCTAAAGGTATTGACCTGGTATTTAAACGTAGGCTCAAAGCTTGCTTCAAAAGCCTTGAAAAACCTATACCTAAAACCCACGCCGACGTTAGTACTAAAATGTATATTGTTAAGGTTCTGCGCCTCGCCTACGCGGGTGCTCAGCCCCTGTGTACTTATTACGCTAACATTATTCTGGTTAAGGAAGAGCGTACTCACACCACCTATAACATTTATACCAAACTTATTGTCTACCAGCGCGTAAGACATTTCTAACGGTACTTCTACATATCCGGTTTGCTGCACCATAGAGCCTGCAAAGGCATTGTTGCTGCTAAGCTGTGAGCTAAACACGTTAACCGGGTTTACACTGGGCGCGCTACCCTGGTCCTGCACTACAATGTTAGCACTTTTTGCAGTTGCCGAAACATTATTTGTACCGCCTTCAAGAGAGGCATAAAACTCTACTCCCTGGGTAGCATAGTTAAGGTTAACGGTATTTATACCACCCCTTATGTGCAGCCTTTTATTAAGCGCGTAGTTAACACCAAGGCCCAAGCTAAGGTCGGTTTCATAACTTTTTGTATTTGAGGCAAACTGCGCATCAATGGGCGAGCCTTGTGACAGCGAGTTATAAAACACCGGCGCCAGTTGTGGCCTGATGCTCCATTTATTACTATTATCGGCTATCTGCTCGTCTTTTTTATTTTCCTGCTGCTCTTTTAACAGCTTTTCGAGTTCGTTTTCAGGCTTTATTTTGGTGGTATCAATAATCGCTTCGGCAATGGCCTGATTTGCTATAGTATCAATAACAGCCAAATTATCAATTACCCCACCTTCATTATTGTTTTGATTGTCGCGGCCTGTTGTGCCATCAGCTACAGCAGCCTGGCTATCGGTAACCTGCCCGTCAATCTCGTTGCCCTGCTGCCCCGGATTGTTTAGATTGCCGCTTTTACCTGCTGCATCCGCATTATTACCATCATTGGTAATAGTACGGTACGTGTTATTTTTACCGCCATTTGCTGCCGCAACGGCATTTTGGTTATCTGTAGCAATTATACTGCCCACACGTTTAGTACCCCTCCTGCGCTGTTTAGTAACGATAGCATCATGCGCTGTGCCGGCAATGGCATTGTTGTCTGCGCCGTTTTTAATTGTTCGGTTTGGATGGTTTATTTTTTCATGCGCTTTGTGCCCGTTGGCTGTAGCTTTATCATTCGCTGCATTACTGCGGTCAGGGTTAATACCATCTGCGCCGGCTACAGCATCAGTAGTGTACTGAACGGCATCGCTGCCATCACTATTGTGTGCATCATCCTGGATAATGCCCGGTGCGGTTATGGTACTCCCCGGCGTCGGATTGTGTTTCGGGGCCGTTACTACCGGATTTGTATCGTTTCCGGGGCCGCCTATATAAGGCAGGCTAAAAAGTGCACCCAGCACCAGTACGGCAGCCACACCGCCATACCGCCACCATAGCGGTAGTATACGTCGTTTTTTCTTTTCCTGGAGCGCGTCGTGTATGTTATTCCAAACATACTCCGGCGGATCGGCCTCAAAGTCTTTAAACTTCTCCTGGAAAAGCCTGTCAATATTCTTTTTCTCGCTCATTTTGCATTCGGTAATTGTTTACCCTGTAGGGCTTCAATCTTTTCTTTCAATATCATCCTCGCGCGTGCAAGGTTAGATTTTGAGGTGCCATCAGTTATACCAAGCATCTCAGCTATTTCTTTGTGCGAATAACCATCAGTTACATACAGGTTAAACACCATGCGGTAGCGGTCTGGCAATTCCTGTATTATCTTCATCAAAAAATCGATAGACACATCATCCGTTTCTACTTCAACGTCGGCGGTATCGGGCATGTTTTCGCTTACAAGGTCAAATATACCCACCGTGCGATACTTTTGCAATACATTGTTTACCATAAGCCGCTTGGCCCATCCTTCAAAAGACCCCTGGAAGCGGTACTGGCTTATTTTATCAAACAAAAGCAGGAAACCGTCCTGCAGGTTATCTTCGGCATCTTCGCGGTTGCGGCTGTACTTAAGGCAGGCCGCAAACAGCTTGGGGGCTAATAGCCGGTAAAGCTGCTCCTGAGCCTTTATGTTACCGGCCTGACATTCTTTTATGATAAGATCTAACCCCAAAGATATCCATTTTAATAATTTACGGCTCTACAGGTATAGTTACATCCATGTACTGGTCTACTCCGTCGGCATCCTGCCCTGTGTAAAAATGAAACGTATAATCCTGGAACGACGATTGCGGGCATTGAAATTCAAATGTTGCCACCTCCGGCTCAACCTCCTGTATAGGCATGCAATTTTCATAGAGCACGATACTTGATACAGCTACCTTAAAATCATTGCCATCCTGTTCTGTATAAAAGCCATTATAATAGTAGCAGTTAGTAGGGCGTTTATAGTACAGCTTAAAAGGATAAGTGGTACCCGCCTGCATGTACTCCGGCACATCGACTTCTACAACAGGCAAAAAGCCCGCGTCAAAATTAACATTAGGGTCGTCAAGCGAGCAGGAAGACAGTACCCCTGCAAAACCAAGCACCGCCAAAAATAAGACCAAAACCTTTTTCATAAAAACAGTTCAAAAATAAATACAATTTCTCCTCAACTTAATAGATGCAAAACCTTTAAAAAGGTTGCGTAAAATGTGTTATAAATATACAACAAAATTGCAATGCCTGATTTTTGTAATTATTTAGCCAGGCATAAGCTTACCTAAGGCAGGCAAAAAATAAAGGCCGCCAAATGGCAGCCCTGTATTAAATAGTTTGTATTGTACAATATTTTAAGGCTTATTCAAGCCCTATATTATGCCGAAGCCTCTTTTATAGCTTCTTTTATTTTAATTTCAAGTTCGTCGGCCAGTTCAGGGTTATCTTTAATTAATGCCTTAACCGCGTCGCGGCCCTGGCCCAGTTTGGTATCGCCGTAGCTGAACCACGAGCCTGATTTTTTGATGATCTCAAACTCTACCGCAAGGTCTAATATCTCGCCTGTTTTGCTCACGCCTTCGCCATACATAATGTCGAACTCAGCCGTTTTAAATGGTGGCGCCACTTTATTCTTTACCACTTTTACCTTGGTGCGGTTGCCAATTACGTTATCGCCGTCTTTTATTTGTGATGATTTGCGGATGTCTAGCCTTACCGAAGCATAAAACTTAAGTGCGTTACCACCCGTAGTAGTTTCCGGGTTGCCAAACATCACCCCAATTTTCTCACGAAGTTGGTTGATAAAGAACACGGTACAGTTGGTTTTACTAATAGTACCTGTCAGTTTACGCAGCGCCTGGCTCATAAGGCGGGCATGGAGGCCCATTTTAGAGTCGCCCATTTCGCCCTCGATTTCGCTTTTTGGCGTAAGCGCCGCAACCGAGTCGATTACCACAATATCTATAGCGCCGGAGCGAATAAGGTTTTCAGCAATTTCAAGTGCCTGTTCGCCGTTATCAGGCTGCGATATGATAAGGTTTTCTACATCTACACCCAGTTTTTCGGCATAATTACGGTCAAAAGCATGTTCCGCATCAATAAAGGCGGCAATGCCACCGGCTTTTTGGGCTTCGGCAATGGCGTGTAATGTAAGTGTGGTTTTACCCGACGATTCCGGGCCATATATCTCAATTATCCTGCCGCGCGGGTACCCGTTTACCCCAAGGGCAAGGTCTACCCCCAGCGAACCTGATGGTATGGCCTCAACCTCCTCTACGGCACGGTCGCCCATTTTCATTACGGTACCTTTACCGTATGCTTTATCCAGCTTATCCAGCGTAAGCTGCAGTGCTTTTAATTTTGCTTCTTTATCTCCACTCATGGTGCTTTGTGTATTTTGAGTAAAAGTAATCTCTTTTATTTGATACTGCAATAGTAAGAAAATAATCTTAATTAAGAAAATATTTTCTAATAATTTTTTAAAACCTAAATAATTAACTCTATGAAAGGATATTTTTGTTAATTTTATTTAAAATCAACCAGCACTTATGAACAGTAGTAAATTAACCATATTATCAGAAGTTTTAAAGCAAAAAAAAATTGACATCGCACCAGAAATGGATGATGATGAATTTTTTAATCTTTTTTCAAGTGAGCAAATTTTAAAAGATTTCGATTTGTCTTATGAAGAGCTGATTGATGGAGTTGTGGAAGGTGGCAATGATGGCGGTATTGACTCGTTATACACATTTATTAATGGAGAGTTACTTGAAGAAGATACCGATTACACGGGCTTAAAAAAAGAAATAGTTGTCGATTTAGTTTTTATTCAATCAAAAAACACTAAAGGGTTTAGCGAAGAGGCGATAAATAAGTTCATCGCATCAGCGAAAGATTTACTTAATTTATCAATTGACCTGAGTGGTTTAAAGGCAACGTATAAAAAAGAGCTTATCAAAAAAGTTAGCCTTTTTCGTAGAGCATATTTACGCTTGGCATCTAAATTTCCGACCTTAAACATAACATATTATTATTCCGCTTTAGCTGATCTTCCGCACCCAAATGTTACTAGAAAGATACCTCATTTAAAAAGCGAAATAAATTCTTACATTAGCGATTGCAATTTTTTATTTAATTTCATTGGAGTAAATGAATTATTAACATTAGCGAGAAAAACTCCCATTAGAGTTAAGGCCTTAAATATTGAAGGTACACCGATTAATACTAAAGATGGAGGATATATCGCTTTGGTTAGCTTACCAAATTATTACCATTTTATTACAGAGAATGATAAATTAATGAAAGCTTTTTTTGATGCGAATGTAAGGGATTACCAAGGAAGAATAGAAGTAAATCAGGCAATTTCTGATACACTTAGAAATCCAAATAATGAAGATTTTTGGTGGTTGAATAACGGCGTAACTATAACTACAACAAATACCACTTTAGCTAGTCAAGCTCTTATGATAGAAGACCCTCAAATTGTAAATGGTTTACAATCTTCCCATGAAATATTTAATCATTTTAGTTCGGGGGGTACCATTGACGACAGTAGAAAAATAATGATTCGGGTCATCAAGCCCTCGGATGAAAAATCCAGGCTAAAAATAATAAAGGCCACCAATAGTCAGACAAATGTACCAATAGCATCGCTTAGAGCGACAGATGAAATACATCTAAATATTGAAGATTATTTCCTATCTGCAGGCTATTATTACGATAGAAGAAAAAATTATTATAAGAACATAGGAAAGCCGGCGGAATCTATTATTAGTATACCTTACTTGTCTCAAATTATTACTGCTACAGTATTAAAAGAGCCTAATAATTCTCGCGCCAGACCTTCAACACTCATTAAAAACGATGAAGAATATCTAAGAATATTTAATCGGGAGTATGATGTAGATATTTACCTCCAGTCTTTTAAAATACAAAAAAAAGTTGAATCTGCTTTAAAAGCTTATCGTCCAGAATTAACAACAAGCGCTATTGGTGATTTAAAATTTCATGTCACAACGTTTACTGTTGTAGAATATTTAAAGAAAATCACTTACAACCCTACCGAAATTAAAAATATTAATGTCGATAGGATGCCGCCCGAGCAACTAAATACTAACATTACTGTTGTGAACGAAATTTATCAATCATTGGGCGGAACGAATAAAGTTGCGAAAAGTCAAAATTTTATACAGACTATATTTGCGAAATTAGGTGAAATCATTGCTCAGCACAAAGAAGCACTAAAACAAGAAAGTATCGCTAACAAAATAATTTAATAAAAATAATTAATTCAACACCTCAAACATAATCCTGGCTCATTGATTGTAATATACTCCATATGCTGTTAAAAAATCTCCCTTGCCCCGCATAAAAAATTTTCTACCTTTGCTGCGGTTCCGCCAATAGGAGCCAAAACAACATCTTGTAATTTTTTCTCATCTTAAACTGTGATAGCATGCAACTGTATAACACTTTAAGCGCAGAAGAAAGGGCCGCCCTTATTGAAGATAGCGGCAAGCAGCGCCTTACGCTGTCTTTCTACGCCTACGCGCACATTACCGACCCAAAACAATTTCGCGACTCGTTATTCCTGGCCTGGAACCCGCTTGAGGTACTGGGGCGCATTTATGTAGCAAAAGAGGGCATTAACGCCCAGCTTTCGCTTCCGGCAGATAATTTTTACGCGTTTAAAGACCACCTTGATACCATTCCGTTCCTTAAGGACATCCGGCTGAATGTGGCTGTGGAACACGACGACCTTTCGTTCCTGAAACTGACAATAAAAGTGCGTGATAAAATTGTGGCCGACGGCCTTGATGACGCCACGTTTGACGTTACTAACAAAGGCATTCACCTGGGCGCGGCGGACTTTAACCAGATGCTGGAAGATCCTAATACCATCGTAGTCGATTTCCGTAACCATTACGAAAGTGAGATAGGGCATTTTCGTGGGGCGCTAACGCCGGATGTAGAAACCTTCCGCGAGTCGTTACCCATTATAGAACAACAGCTTAACGACCATAAGGAGGACAAAAACCTGCTCATGTACTGCACCGGCGGCATTCGTTGCGAAAAGGCTTCGGCGTTCTTTAAGCACAAGGGTTTTAAGAACGTGTACCAGCTTGATGGCGGTATTATAGAGTACACCCGACAGGTAAAAGCGGAAAACCTGGAAAGCAAATTCATCGGTAAAAATTTTGTGTTTGACGGCCGCCTGGGCGAACGCATAACCGACGATATATTATCGCAATGCCACCAGTGCGGTAAACCGTGCGACAACCATACCAACTGCGCCAATGAGGCCTGCCACCTACTATTCATCCAGTGTGATGGGTGCAAAAGCAGCATGCACAACACCTGTTCGCCGGAGTGCCTTACGGTTATCCAACTGCCGGAAGAGGAGCAAAAAGCGCTGCGCCGCGGCGTGATGAAGGGCAACATGATTTTCCGTAAAGGTAAGAGCGATAAGCTGGTATTTAAGCAGAGTGGTGTACTTAGCGATACGCCTATAGCTATTGCCACGGCTGCAAAACCGGTACGGGCACGCATACGCAAAACACTAATTGGTAATGGCGAACACTACTATCCTAAAGCAGGTGTGGGCCAGTTCACTATAACGCAGGGCGAACTGAAAGCCGGCGACAAAATTATCATTTCCGGCCCTACAACGGGAGAGGAGCAGCTTATGGTGGAAGCCCTGCGTGTAAACGGCAAAGACGGCTACACCGCAAAACCCGGCGATAAGGTTACGTTTAACCTGCCGTTCCGTATACGATTGTCTGATAAGTTGTATAAGGTAATAGGGTAAGTTAAAGCCACAAATACTTGTTGAATAGAAGTAAAAAAATCCCCGGCTGAAAAATATCAACCGGGGAATTTTAACCTATATTCAATTTAAACTTATTCGTTTGGTATAATCGACTACTAATTTTATAATTATTAGCAGCAATAAAAATTTTGTGCTAATTGTTAAAAAGTGCTACATGAGCTTGTAAGAACAATTTATGTTTTTCAAATATAATAGTTTATTGTTAATATTAACAATAAATTCACATTATAATTAAATTTTAAATATCATTATTAAAAACGCCTCTTATGCGTAATTGTATGGGGTATTCGGATGACATTTTTCAATAAGATTAAGTTTAGATGCATAAATGTGAATTTAATAATTTTTTAACCATTCAAAAAACTTATTTTTGACACGAATGATAACGTATTGTTATAATGGAACTAAGAGACCTGATTATAGCCCACAGCGAAAAAGCCTATGAACAGTACCTGCCGCACCTTTCTATCGATTGTGTGGTGTTTGGGTTTCATGAGGCAAGCCTTAAGGTGTTGCTGGTTAAGATGAAGAGTATTGTGAAGTGGGCGTTACCCGGGGGCTATGTAGGCAAGCATGAGGAACTTGAAGAAGCTGCTTCGCGTATTTTAAAGGAGCGTACCGGTGCCGATAATATTTACCTGCAGCAGTTCAGGCTGTTTTCTAAATGCGGCCGCAGCGGCGATTTTTTTGACAGCTTCCCCGACGGGCTTTGGCACAAACAGCGTTTTGTGGCGGCAGGTTTTTATGCCCTGGTAAATTATACGCATGTAGACCCGGTGGTAGACCCGTTTTCTGATGCTTGTGAGTGGAAGGACGTTACTGAAATACCGGATTTGATAATGGACCATCGTACAATTCTCGACGACGCGCTCGTAAACCTGCGGCGCGAACTTAATTATAAGCCCATAGGATATAACCTGTTGCCCGAGGTATTCACCATGCCCGAACTGCAAAAATTGTATGAAGTGATTTTAGGCAGGCCACTTAACCGGGGTAACTTTTACCGCAAGATGATGGCTTATGATATACTTGATAAGCTGGATGAAACCCGTAAAGGCGGTGCACACAAAGCACCAAACCTGTACCGGTTTAATTGCGAACGTTATACAAAAGCATTACAGGACGGCCTCAAAGAAGGCTGGTAACTGAAAATAAAAAGGGCTGCAAAAAATATAATTGCAGCCCTTTTTTATATATTATTTAAAATACTATGCAGCAAACAACGATAAGATAAGGTTAGGCCATACGGCTATCAGCAGATTAAGGCTGATGCCCAAAAACGCCACGATGCTGTAGGCAAGGGGTATCCGTGGTGCTTCGCCGGCCGGCTCTTTAGTATACATGGCCAGGATTACCTTAAAGTAATAGCCCACGCTTATTATAGAACTTATCACCGCAATAATAATCAGCGTTAGCGTAGCCTGGCTGCTTTGAGCGGAAAGTGTGCCTTTTTCAAGCAGCTGGGTAAACAGGAAGAACTTGCCAAAGAAACCTGCAAACATAGGTATGCCCGCCATAGACAGCAGCGAACCTGTAAGTACGGCTGCCAAGGCCGGATGCGTTTTACCAAGGCCGTTAAAAGAGTAAATTTCTTCGTTTTTATTTGATGAGGTTACAGTAAGGATTACTGCAAAAGCCGCAATACCCGCAAGGGCATAAGCCGTGGCGTAATAAAAAAGGTTTGTTTGCGCGGCGGTGATACTAAGGAACTGGAATGCCAGCATCATGTAACCGGCATGGGAAATACCCGAAAAGGCAAGCATACGTTTTACATTGGTCTGCTTCAGCGCGATTAGGTTACCCACTATCATGCTCAGCACCGCCACCACATTTATAGAGGTGAGGAATCCGGGCAGGTGCGGGTTAAGTTCGGTAATCAGCTTAAAGAAGGCCGCCATTGCAGCTACTTTAGCAAGCGTGCTCATGGTAGCCGTGGTAAGCGCGGGAGAACCTTCATATACGTCCGGTGCCCAAAAGTGAAAAGGTACTGCCGCTATTTTAAACATCAGCCCTATGCTGAGCAGCAAGGTACCTATAGAGAACCATTTGTTAAGTTCCATACGGTCAAGCGTTGCAATATAAGCCATGTCAAATGAGCCTGTTGCACCATATATCAATGTGATACCAAACAATATAAAGCCCGATGCAAACGCTCCCATAAGGAAGTATTTCATACCCGCTTCGTTGCTTTTTAAGTTTTTAGGCTCGCTGGCCGCAAGCACATATAGAGCTATTGACAGCACCTCAATCCCTAAAAAGAACATAGACAGGTTGCCAAAGCTTACCATACAGATGGCACCGGTAAGCAGGAACAGCTTTATGGCTACAAAATCAGATATTTTTGGTTTTTGGTTTTTGTGGAATTCCGGGCTCAGCGCGATGAGAAAGATGGCTAGCAGTATAAAGAGCCCGCTGAATGCCAGCCCATACTGGGTGGTGGCAAACATGTTGTAAAAGTCTTTTTCGTCAAGGCCTGCTCCGGGAAAATAAACGGCAAATTTGCCGGTTATCTTTAAGCCTACATAAACAAGCGCGGCAGTAAGGCCCACTATTGTAACGGGGACTATGGCTTTCCTGAGGTTAAAAATTTCAGCTATAAGGCATAAAATACCTAATCCGGCAATAGCTATTAAAATCTCCATTATTAATTGTATCGGTTTATGTAAACTAAAACTTTATTTATTCCGGGCAGTAAAAAATCTGATATGGGTTTAGGGTATATACCAAACCCGATAAGTACTGCAATAATTACCACAAAGGTAAGGCCTTCGCCAAAGGTTACATCGGCAAAGGGTTTCGGGTTTGTTGCGCCCAGCATTGCCTGCTGGAACATCCTCAACATATAAAATGCGCCCAGTATTATGGTAGTTCCGCCCACTATGGCAAACCAGATGTGAAGCTGCGCAAGGCTGTACAGCAATTCAAATTCGCCCACAAAGTTAAATGTACCCGGTAGTGCCACAGAGGCCAGCACCAGTATCATGAACATTGAGGCAAACTTAGGCGCCTGGGAGCGTATGCCGCCCATCCCGGCTATTTCCTGGGTGCCGTAACGGCGTTCTATTACCTCGGCGGCAAAGAAAAGCCCCACTACGCCAAAGCCGTGTGCTATCATTTGTATGAACGCGCCTTTAATACCGTCCTGCGTAAGTGTATATACACCTGCGGCTATAAGCCCCACGTGGGCAAGAGAGGAGTAGGCCAGTAATTTCTTTATATTAGTTTGTTTTAGCGCCAGTATAGAGCCGTAAATAACACCGGCAATACAAAGCCCCGTTACAATATATTTATATTCGTGTGCCGCAAGCGGGGTAATGGGCAATTGCCAGCGCACAATGCTGAACAAGGCCATTTTAAGCATAATACCAGAAAGTAGCATGGTACCGGCAGCGGGAGCCTTTTGGTAGGTGTTTGCCTGCCAGGTATGAAAGGGTATAATAGGTGTTTTAATGGCATACGCTAAAAAGAATGCCCAGAATATCCAGCGCTGCTCATTAAGGGTAAGCAGTGCATTATACAGCCTTAGGTTAAGGAATGAATGCGCGCGGGTGTATAAGAAGATGAACGCCACGAGCATAAACAGTGAACCCGCAAACGTGTATATAAAAAACTTGATGATTGCTTTTTTACGTTCTTCAACATCGCCGCTACCCCATATCATTGCGATAAAGTAAATAGGGATAAGCGAAAGTTCCCAGAAGATGTAGTACACAAAACCGTCTACACTAAGAAACGTACCTACCATGGCAAATGCCATAAACATGATAAGCGCGTAAAACGCACGTGTTTTAGGAAACAGGTTGCCAAAAGATGAATATACGATAACCGGTGTAAGCGCGGTGGTTAGTGCTGTCATGGTAAGGGAAAGCGGATCTGCCTGGAAGCCAAGAAATATTAGTGGTGTCCTGGTCCAGATGTGGGTAAAGCTTACACCTTTGCCCGGTGTGAATACGAACCCGTTATCCCATGTGAAGATTAAACCTTGTCCTGTGGTAAAAAGATAAATAATAAACAGTGTAGCTGCAAATGCCAGCCCGCTGAAGATAAGCGCCGTCCTCGCGGCCCACTTATCGCCCACAAGCCAGGTAGCCGCAGCGCCAGATAGTAAAATAACCAGTATAAATGATACGTCCATCAGAGTAAATTATTTTGCCAGGAATATAAATATATAACCAAAAATTGAACAAATGCCCAGTACAAATACCAGCAGGTAAAACCCGATGCTGCCGTTTTGAAGGTTCCTGCCTTCGCTGCCCAGGGCAGATGCCAGCCAGCCGAGGCCAAACACTAATCCCGAAACGGCCACTTCGGTAACATTTTTAAATATGCCGCCTATAAAGTAAATGGGTTTCACGATTATGGCAGTATAAAATTCGTCTACATAAAATTTGTGGTACAGCACATTTGTAATGCCGGTAATTTCGGCGTCTGCCGGAGGCACTTCGCCTTTACTGTTGTATTTGGCGTAAGCGATACCTATACCTATAAGCGCGCCTACTGTAGCAATACCCATAAGGATATACTCCATACTGCCCAGTTCGTGGTGTTCTGCCGGGCTGGCCATTACAGGGGTAAGGTAGTGGTTAAGCCAGCTGTGTCCCGGCAGGCTAAGCGCACCGCCCACCATGGCAAGTATTGCCAATACAACAAGCGGGAAGGTAATCAGCCCCGGCGACTCGTGCAGGTGGTGTTTTTGCTCTTCCGTGCCACGGAAATCTTTGTAGAATGTAAGGTATACCAGTCGGAACATATAAAATGCCGTCATTACAGAGGCCAATGAGCCTATAGCCCACAGCACGGGGCTGTGGTGAAAGGCGCTCATTAAAATTTCGTCTTTAGACCAAAAGCCCGATAGCGGGAAGATACCCGATATGGCCAGTGATGAGATAAGGAAGGTTGCGAATGTGATTTTCATCACCTTACGCAGGCCGCCCATATTGCGCATGTCCTGCTCACCGTGCAGCGCGTGTATAACCGAACCTGAACCCAGGAACAGGCATGCCTTAAAGAAAGCGTGTGTTATTACGTGGAAAACCGCTACTTCATAAGCGCCACAGCCTAATGCAAGGAACATAAGCCCCAGTTGCGATACAGTAGAGTAGGCCAGTACCTTTTTAATATCATTTTGTACAAGGCCTATAGCTGCTGCTACAAGCGATGTTATGGCACCCACTATGGCAATAACTTCTAGTACTTCAGGAGTAAGGTTAAACAGGAAGTTTAGTCGCGTAACCATAAAGATACCGGCGGTAACCATGGTAGCCGCGTGTATAAGTGCCGATACCGGGGTAGGGCCGGCCATCGCGTCAGGAAGCCATGTATATAGCGGCAGCTGCGCACTCTTGCCACAGGCACCTATAAACAGGCACAGCATGGCTAAGCTGAAGAACATAGGGTAAAGTTCCTCTCTTGGCGTTGTGCCCCATTTGGTCATCCAGCCATTATTAACCATTTTCAGCATAGTCGTATATTCCACGGTGTGGAACAGGTAGGCTAATATAAATATCCCGATAAGGAAAGCGAGGTCGCCTATACGGTTCATGATAAATGCTTTTTTAGCGGCATCGTTATATTCCTGGGTTTTATACCAGAAACCGATAAGCAGGTAGGAGCAAAGCCCTACGCCTTCCCAGCCTATAAACATGATAAGCAGGTTGCTGCCCATAACCAGCGTAATCATAAAGAAAACAAACAGGTTAAGGTAAGCGAAGAATTTGTGCACATTTTCATCATCGTGCATATAGCTGATCGAGTAGATGTGTATAAGGGTACCAATGCCGGTAACGAACATCAGCCACAATAATGAAAGCTGGTCGAGCTGGAAGCTGAAATCTACAGTAAAGTTAGCCAGCGAAAGCCACTGCCCAAGGTTTACCATTAAGGCTTCTTTTGTGCCCAGTATCTGAAGGAAGAAAAACAGGGTAACTGCAAAAGAGGTGGCTACCGCAGCGGTGCCCAGCCAGCCTGTGCCGGTATGCCCTAATTTTTTCCCGAAGAAAATGTTAATAAGGAAGCCTGCAAAGGGCGTAAGCAATAGTAGTAAGGCCAAATTAGTCTCCATCGGGCGTTATCCTTTTAAGTTCTTTAAGTTATCAATGTCAATACTGCCGCCCAGGTTGCGGTATACAGCTACCAGTATGGCAAGGCCCACGGCTACTTCGGCAGCGGCTACGGCCATAGAGAAAAATACAAATACCTGCCCGGCTGCATCCTGGTGCAGGGTAGAAAAAGCTACCAGCAAAAGGTTTACGGCATTAAGCATTATCTCGATAGACATGAACATTACGATGGCATTCCTCCTGAAAAGTACCCCGAAAGCGCCCACGCAAAAGAGCAGGGTAGAGAGGTAAATATAGTTGTCGATACCAATTTGCTGTAATATATTTTCCATATTAGCTGTTAATGTGTTCTTTTTTAGATAGCAATACCGCGCCTATCATAGATACTAAAAGCAGTATCGACGCAAATTCAAACGGTACCATATAGTGGTTTAGCAATACCTTGCCCAGCACCTTAATGCTTTGGTAATCCTGCCCTGAATTTTCATATTGCGTAATAACCGGCCTTGATTTTATAAATGCGGCAAGAAGTACCAATGCCAGTAAGCCAAAGGCGCCCACCGCGGCAAGGCGCGACAGCAGGTTCTTGTTTTTTTCGTCTTCTTTATTAAGGTTCATGAGCATGATGGTAAAGAGCATCAGGATCATGATGGCGCCCGAGTATACAATAATGTGCACTATGGCAAGGAACTGCGCATTAAACATAAGGTAATGCCCCGCGATAGAAAAAAAGCACAATACCAGGTAAATGGCGCTGTGTATGGGGTTTTTACTCAGTATAGTAAGTAGGGCGGTACCCAGTGTAATGGCCGATAGTATGTAGAATAACGTGATCATCTTAGTTCGCCTGGTTTTGAGTGTTCCTTATAGCCATGTCCAGCGGCATTACGAGCTTGTCTTTACCAAAGATAAAATCTTCCCTGTTGCTTTGCGCAGGCACCATCACGCGGCTCTTGGTAAGGTAAATAGCCTGTTTAGGGCAGGCTTCCTCACACAAGCCGCAAAAAATGCAGCGCAGCATATTAATTTCGTAAATAGAAGCATATTTCTCCTCACGGTACAGGTGCTTTTCGTCCGGCTTGCGCTCTTCGGCCTTCATGGTAATGGCCTCGGCGGGGCAGCTCAGGGCACACAGGCCACAGGCAGTACAGCGCTCACGGCCTTCGTCATCTCGCATCAGCATGTGCTGGCCGCGGTATACGGGGCTTAGTTCGCGGGTTTCTTCAGGGTATTTAATAGTAACCTTCCGGGTAAAAAGGTGGCCCAGTGTAATCCATAAGCCTTTGGCTATGGCTACGAGGTACAGGCTTTCCATAAAGGTCATCTTTTTATTGGAAACCTCCTTTTTACGTCCCGATAATGATATTGTTTCTATCGACATTGTAGTATTCTTTAGCCCGGGGGCGTTCTTTCTAACTTCTAAAATTAAAACTTACCGTCAGCAATCAGTATAATAAGGCCTGTGATAACAATGTTGGCAATGGCCAATGGTATCAGCATCTTCCAGCCTAGTTTCATCAGCTGGTCATAACGGAAGCGCGGTATCGTCCAGCGTATCCACATATAAAAGAATATGAAGAAGCATATTTTGATAAACAGCACGCCTATGCCTATACCTGCAGCCCAGTTAGCATTCCAGTTTTCGGCCACCCAGTCCATGCCCGGGTAGTTGTAGGCACCAAAGTAAAGCACCGCAAGTATTGTTGACGAAATAAACATCGAGGCATATTCCGCAAACAGGTAAAAGCCCATTTTCATTGACGAATATTCGGTGTGGTAACCGCCTATCAGCTCGGCCTCACACTCGGCAAGGTCAAACGGGGTACGGTTAGTTTCAGCAAACGAGCAAACCAAAAAGATAAGGAAGCCTACCGGTTGGTACAGGATATTCCACCTCCAGCCGTGCTGGCCTTCGGCAATGTGGCGCAGGCTCAGTGAGCCGTCCATCATTACAAGGGCAATAAGCGCAAGGCCCATGGCAACTTCGTATGATATCATTTGCGATGAGGCGCGCATGGCGCCCATCAGCGAGAATTTGTTGTTAGATGCCCATCCGCCTATCATGATACCGTACACGCCTATAGACAGTACGCCAAATACATATAGCATACCGATGTTAATATCGGTAGCCTGAAGGATAACGTCGCGGCCAAAAATATGCAGTTTGTCGCCCCACGGAATTACTGCGCTGGTAATAAGCGCGGTACTCATAGAGATAGCCGGACCCATAACAAAAAGGAACCGGTTAGGCGTATTCGGGAAAAACTCCTCTTTAGCAAACAGCTTTAAACCGTCGGCAAGGGGTTGCATAATACCACCCGGGCCGGCGCGGTTGGGGCCGATACGGTCCTGGAACCACGCAGCCAGCTTACGCTCCGCTAATGTTTCATACATGGCAAAAAGCATCGTAATGGCAAAAATCACCACGATAAAAATGCTCTTTTCTATAATAATAGCTTGATCCATCTTTTTGTTTGTTTCAAGTTTCAGGTTTCAGGTTATCGGTGCGCTTGGCAACTTGAAACCTGAAACTTTTATATGTTTCCTTTTTTATATACTTCCTGTTCCTCCGGTTTTAGCGGTATGGCAGGCATACTTATCTTTTTACGGTCTTTTTCACGGCCCAGCAATATGTGGCTTTCCGTTTCTATGTGTACGGGCTCCAGCTTGCGGGTGTAGTTGTTCTGGTTGATAACCGAATCTTTCTCAAACTTACGTGGGCCTTCAATTACCCAGTCTGCCACCTCTTTATGGTCAAAGCGGCATTCGTTACAAATGAATTCTTCTACCTCGTGGTACTCGTCCTTACGGGCAGTAACACGCTGAATTTCGTTACCAAACATCCACAGCGTCGTCTTGCCGCAGCATTTGGTACAGTTACGGTGCGCGTTATACGGCTTGTTGAACCATACCCTTTGCTTAAACCTGAACGTTTTATCAGTAAGTGCACCCACAGGGCACACATCGATCATATTACCACTAAACTCGTTATCAATAGCTTTAGAAATCGCCGTTGATATTTGCGAATGGTCGCCGCGGTTCAGCACGCCATGCACACGGTTATCGGTAAGCTGGTCGGCTGTCATTACACAGCGGTAGCAAACTATGCAGCGGTTCATGTGCAGTTGTATGTTCGGGCCTATGTTTTCCGGCTCAAAAGTACGTTTCTCTTCAATAAAGCGCGTTTTTGCGGCGCCGTGCTTAAAGCTAAGGTTTTGCAGGTCGCACTCACCGGCCTGGTCGCACACGGGGCAGTCCAGTGGGTGATTTATCAAGAGGAATTCAGTTACACTTTTACGTGCATCCACAACCCTTTCAGAAGAAATGCTTTTTACTTCCATACCGTCCATACAGCCGGTAACGCATGATGCCATAAGCTTGGGCATTGGCCTTGGGTCGGCCTCGCTGCCTTTGCTTACCTCTACGAGGCAGCAACGGCATTTACCGCCGCTCCCTTTAAGTTTACTGTAGTAGCACATGGCTGGCGGAACGCTTTCGCCGCCTATTTTGCGCGCAGCCTGCAGGATGGTGGTCCCCGGTTCTACGTCTATTTCCTGGCCGTCTATTGTTACTTTCATTATTCTTTTTTGTTTGAAAGTTTAAAGTTTCAGGTTTCAGGTTGCCTCCGGCGCGCTGATCAAAACTTTACAAACTATATTTTTAGAAACGCGTACCGCCAATGGCTTTACGACTTTCAACTTTTCAACGTTATGACTAAATTACGGGTTGCCTCGCTACCAAATGCTTTACCTGTTCAAAAGGCTCGGCAACAAAGTGGTCGCGGTTTTTTATTTTTTCTGGGAAGCGCACATGGTATTCAAACTCGTCCCTAAAGTGGCGTATGGCTGCCGCTACCGGCCAAGCTGCCGCGTCGCCCAGCGGGCAAATGGTGTTGCCCTCTATCTTACGCTGAATGTCCCACAGCAGGTCGATGTCTTCCTCGCGGCCGTGGCCGTTCTCTATACGGTGCAGCACTTTTTCCATCCAGCCGGTACCCTCGCGGCACGGTGAGCATTGCCCACAGCTTTCGTGGTGGTAAAAACGGCTGAAGTTCCAGGTGTTGCGCACTACACAGGTAGTATCGTTATACACGATAAAACCGCCTGAGCCCAGCATTGACCCTGAAGCAAAGCCACCTTCCGACAGCGACTCATAGCTCATGAGCCTGTCGCCGCCCTCGGCATTTTTAAAGATAAGGTGCGCCGGTAAGATAGGCACCGAAGAGCCTCCAGGTATTAGCGCCTTAAGCGGACGGTCGTCCATCATGCCGCCCAAATATTGATCAGAATTCATAAACTCATCAACACTTAAGCCTAATTCTATTTCGTATACACCCGGGTTTTTACAGTGCCCTGATGCTGATATTAATTTTGTACCTGTACTGCGGCCAATGCCAATTTTAGCATATTCGGCACCAGTGTTGTTTACAATCCACGGCACCACGGCTATAGATTCTACATTGTTTACCACAGTAGGGTTGGCCCAAAGGCCACTTACTGCCGGGAATGGCGGCTTGATGCGCGGGTTGCCCCTTTTGCCTTCAAGCGACTCGATAAGGGCGGTTTCTTCACCACAAATGTAGGCGCCTGCGCCACAGTGTACGGCAAGGTCAAGATCCCAACCGGTACCTAATATATTTTTACCCAGCCAACCTGCGGCATAGGCTTCTTTAATTGCATTTTCAAGGATGCGGTATACCCACATGTATTCGCCACGGATGTAGATGTAACTTTGGTTACAGCCCAAAGCATAGCTTGAAGTAATCATGCCCTCAATCAAAAGGTGGGGAATGTACTCCATAAGGTAACGGTCTTTAAACGTGCCCGGTTCACTCTCATCGGCATTACACACAAGGTGCCTTGGCTTACCCGATTTCTTGTCGATAAAGCTCCATTTCATCCCGGTAGGGAAACCCGCGCCACCACGCCCGCGAAGGCCACTGGTTTTAACTTCTTCCACCACCTCGTCCGGCGTCATGCTTTTCAGCGCTTTTTCCACAGAGCGGTAACCACCGTGCTGGCGGTACACTTCGTAGGTTTTTATACCCGGTACGTTAGCGTGCTCTAATAATATCTTTTGTCCCATTGTTATTGCGTAATGGTCAGTTTATGTAAATCTACTTTTCCCGCGCGGCAGTCCTCAATCAGTTGGTCCACCTTCTCCGGATTAAGGTTTTCGCGGTAATAGTCACCTATTTGCAGCATAGGGGCGTAGCCGCATGCGCCAAGGCACTCAACGCCCACCACCTGAAACATTCCGTCGGGCGTTATTTCGCCTTCTTTAACGCCCAGCTTATTGCAGGTATAGTCCATCAGGTTTTCGGCGCCACGCGTTGCACAACATGATGTACGGCAAAACTCAAACATGAACTTGCCGATGGGCTTAGAGTTATACATGGTATAAAACGTTACCACTTCATATACCTCAATAGGTTTGATGCCAATGATCTCGGCAACTTTGTCCTGTAGCGGTATGCTCAGCCAGTTATCGTGCGCGTCCTGAACCTCATGCAGTATGGGCAGCAGGGCGCTCTTGCGCTTATCGGCAGGGTAGTGGCTTAATAGCTCATCAATCCTGGCCTGTAAGGCAGGTGTTATGTTTATTTCCTGATGTGCGTGACTAATCTCCATCTTTCTTTTAATCTATATTTTCTATTTTAAATGTTGAATTTTAAATTTTAAATGACTGTGCCATCCTCAATTCGTAATTCGTAATTTAAAATTCGTAATTCAAAATTTAAAATAACTTTTACGCGTCCAGTTCTCCCGCAATAACGTTCAAACTACTCAGCGTGGCAATGGCATCGGATAGCATTTGCCCCCTAACCATTTCATTAAATGCCTGGTAATATATAAAACACGGCCTGCGGAAGTGCAGCCTGAATGGCGTGCGGCTACCGTCGGTTATCAGGTAAAAGCCCAGCTCACCGTTGCCGCCTTCTACCGGGTGGTAAATTTCGGTTTTTGGCACGGGTACTTCGCCCATTACAATTTTAAAGTGGTAAATAAGCGCCTCCATATTGTTATACACTTCCTCCTTAGGCGGAAGGTAATAATCAGGCACATTAGCATGGAACGGGCCTTCGGGCAGTTTTGCCAATGCCTGTTTGATGATTTTTATACTCTCCCAAACTTCCGCGTTACGCACGCAAAAACGGTCGTATGTATCACCTGATTTTCCTACAGGAATTTCAAATTCAAAATCCTCATATGAGCTGTACGGCTGCATAACGCGGATGTCGTAATCTACACCTGCGGCACGCAGGTTAGGGCCGGTAAACCCATAGCTCATGGCCTTTTCGGCAGAGATAGGGCCTACGTCAATGGTACGATCCATAAAGATACGGTTGCGCATCAGCAGGTTTTCAAACTCCTGCCATATCGGAGGGAACTCCTCTAAAAATTCGTTTATCTTGCGGAAAGCGGCCGGGCTCCAGTCCCTCTCAAAACCGCCTATGCGGCCCATATTTGTAGTAAGGCGGGCGCCGCATATTTCTTCATAAATTTCGTATATTTTTTCGCGATATTGGAACACGTACAGGAATCCTGTTAGCGCCCCGGTATCTACACCCAGTACCGAGTTGCAGATGATATGGTCGGCAATACGCGCCAGCTCCATAACAATTACCCTAAGGTATTGCACACGCTTGGGTACCTCAATATCAAGGGCTTTCTCTAATGTCATCCACCAACCCATGTTGTTTATGGGTGATGAGCAATAGTTCATCCTGTCGGTAAGTGGGGTTATCTGGTAAAATGGCCTGTTTTCGGCAATTTTTTCAAAAGCACGGTGAATGTAGCCTACGGTTGCCTCGCCATCCAGTATGCGTTCGCCATCCATTAATAGTATGTTCTGGAAGATACCGTGGGTAGCGGGGTGGGTAGGCCCCAGGTTAAGTACAGATAGTTCGCTGCCGTCTTCATTCTGCCTTTCGGCAATTAGCTTGGCATAGCGGTCTTCTGGTGGTAATAACAGGTCTGACATAGGGTGTATATAATGTATAGCCGGTTAAAAATTCAGTGCATTGTCGGTACTGCGCCCAAAGAAACGGTCATCCTTGTCGGTACGGCCGCCATCTTCCAGAGGAAACTCCTTACGCATCGGGAACGACTCCATCTCGTCCATATTCAATATGCGTTTCAGCTGGGGGTGCCCTTTAAAGATAATACCGTAAAAGTCATACGTTTCGCGCTCCTGCCAGTTGGCCCCTAAAAATAGGTTGGTCACCGTGTCTACTTCAGGTTTGTCGCCATCCAGGAAGCATTTAACGCGCACGCGAACATTATCCATCCAGTTGTGCAGGTGGTATACCACGGCAAACTGACGTTCTTTATCATTATCGGGGTAGTGCACGCCGCACACATCCGTAAGGAAGTTAAAGCGCAGCAGGCCGTCTTCTTTTAAAAAGCGGATGGCATCGTTTGCCACATCTGCCGCTACCTCAAAGGACAGTATGTCTTTTATCTGAACAAAACCGGTAGCCTTGTCGCCAAATTTTCCGGTTAGTTTATCTTGTATTACAGCTGATTCTAAAGCCATGAACTTATGTTATATTATAAGAAGCCATTAATTCCTGATATTCCGGAGAACTCCTGCGGCGCACCGATTCGCTTTTCACGATGTCCTGCAGCCTCATGATACCATCCAGTATCTGCTCCGGCCTTGGCGGGCATCCGGGAACGTAAACGTCTACGGGGATAACCTTGTCTATACCCTGAAGTACCGAGTAGGTATCAAACACACCACCCGATGATGCACACGCACCTACGGCAATAACCCACCGGGGCTCGCTCATTTGCTCATATACCTGCCTCAATATAGGGGCCATCTTTTTAGCAATGGTACCCATAACCAGCAACATATCAGCCTGGCGGGGTGAAAAACTCATACGCTCTGACCCAAAACGGGCCACATCATACGTTGATGCCATGGTGGCCATAAACTCTATACCGCAGCACGAGGTAGCAAAAGGCAGTGGCCAAAGCGAATTAGCACGGGCAAGGCCCACAACACTGTCCAGCTTTGTGGCAAAAAACCCGGTTCCTTCTACGCCGGCGGGCGTTTCAACTATTTTTATATCTGATGAATTGCTCATAGTAATTAATTTTTGATATTCAGGCTATTACTTTCAATAAGCGTGCCCAAACCTACTCCCATTCAAGGCCTTTTTTCTTCATTACATAAAAGAAGCCTACCACAAGCAGGAACATGAATATTCCCATTTTAGTAAACCCCGCTATGCCCATTTCGCGGAAGTTAACCGCCCATGGGTACATGAATATAACCTCTACGTCAAACAAAACGAAGAGTATGGCTACAAGAAAATATTTAACTGAAAAGGGTATACGGGCGTTACCTATCGACTCGATACCGCACTCAAAGTTTTTGTCTTTATTAAGGGAGTGGCGCTTAGGCCCCAGCATGTTAGATATGGCAATAGTACCGGCCACAAAGCCTATGGCAAGCGCCATTTGCATAAAAATGGGAAAGTAATCTACCTGGCTTGTTTGCATAATTGTGTGTATATACTTAGACAATCACAAATATACACGACGTTAACGAACTTATTCAAGGTTTTGTTAATAGATACATTGCCAAACCTTAATTTTTAACCGTTCTAAATAATAAATATCGCGCCAGGAAAAATAAAAATATGCAAACTTGGCAAAAGCATCATTTCATGCTTTAAATATTCTTAAAAAACCAATGTGTATCTATTAAAATGTACCACTATTTAATAAAAAAAGCCATCCCGGGTGAAGGATGGCTGAGTGTCTTTAGGGTAGGTATGCTTAACTATTTAATTGAGCGCAGCAACCTGGGCTGCTACTTTACCTTTTTTTCCGTCTTCTTCAACATAGCTAACTTTATCTCCCTCACGAAGGCCTTCTACGCGAAGCCCTGTAGCGTGTACAAAGATGTCTTTGCCTGTTTCATCGTCTGTAATGAATCCAAAACCTTTAGATTCAATAAAAAATTTTACTTTGCCTGTTCGCATTATGCAATAAAAAATAATTAATAATGGGGTAAAGATATGATAATTTATTACACAGCAAAGACAAATGTTAAAAAAATTAAGTAAGTGTTATTTTAAGCCTTGTTTATTGTAATGTTGCAAATAAAGTTACAGTTACAATGCTTGTTTTTCAAGCATATTTAATGTAGCTTATTTTTTGTTAAAAAAATTGACCATTATATTTTTAAAACTCCCTAATAAATATGAGGTTTTTTAGTAAAGTTATTAAAAATAGTCTTTATAATTTAGCAGAATAAAACCAACCGGCGATAAGGTTATCATTAATCACAATTTTGATTTTTATCCGGTGCGATTAGATTAGTTTGAGTAGTTAATGTGTTTAGAGTAGTTTTAGTATTTCATCTTTGTTGGGATGTTTGTATAAACTAATTAATCAGCCAATGTTAACAAGGGCGCAACTGTAAAAAGTGCGCCCTTGTTTTTTAATCTTATAGTATAAACTGCCAGTTTACCATCAGGCTTATGGCATTAATTTTATAGCCGTCGCCATCTTTGCGCGTACCGGTTAACCCCAGGTTGTCCTTCAGCTCAAAGTTTATTTCATTATCCTCATTAAGGCTCAGGCGGTAACCTATACCCAGCACGGCACCAAAATCTGTTTTCTTAACATACTTTGTAATTTTATTGTTCTCATCATTATCTAAAGCAACCCTGCTGCCCAACTGGTAGGCTCCATACCCTCCGCCCAGTATATATAAGGTATTGCTTTTGGCGCTTATAAAATATTTTACGCTTATCGGCAGTACAAGGTAATGGTAGGTAGTTGTTGCCGTTAACTCATCGCCCACAACCACAGGGTCAAAATCGTAACCGGTATACTTTATACGGAAACTCTTGGCTTCATAGTTAAGGTTAGCGTTAAGGGCAAAATGTTGAGACAGCGGCACCTCGCCGGATACCCCGGCCATGTAGCCAAACCAGTATTTATAATCAAGACCGCCGGTATCTCTCAGGTCTGAAAAGTTGCGGCCTGTATTGATGCCAAATTTAAAGTTGCTTTGCGCTGTGGCAAGTAACGGCAGGGCAAGCGCCGCCATCAAAATAAATTTTTTCATCGTTTGATTGGTTTTTTTTAAAGTGCAAATATATAAAAGGCCGGCAAAATTTGCCGGCCTTTTATTCAATAAATAGTATGTTTTACTGTTGTTTCACGCTTATATAAAGCTCATCAAGCTGTTTGTTGTCTATAACGCTTGGCGCGTCTATCATTACATCCCGGCCGCTGTTGTTTTTAGGGAAGGCAATAAAGTCGCGTATGGTTTCCTGTCCGCCCAATATGGCTGTAAGCCTGTCAAAACCAAAAGCTAATCCACCGTGTGGCGGCGCGCCGTACTGGAACGCATCCATAAGGAAGCCAAACTGCGCCTTAGCCTGCTCTTCGGTAAAGCCAAGGTATTTAAACATAAGCGCCTGTGTGGCCTTATCGTGTATACGGATGCTGCCGCCGCCTATCTCGTTGCCGTTTAGCACAAGGTCATACGCATTGGCGCGTACGGCGCCAGGGTCGGTTTCAAGCAAGGCTATGTCTTCCGGCTTAGGTGATGTAAACGGGTGGTGCATGGCGTGGAAACGCTCGCTTTCTTCATCCCACTCCAGTAGTGGGAAATCTACCACCCATAGCGGCGCGAACACCTCTGGGTTACGCAGGCCAAGGCGCGTGGCAAGCTCCATACGCAGGGCGCTAAGGCGGGTGCGGGTTTTATGCGCATCGCCGCTAAGCACTAATATAAGGTCGCCCGGTTGTGCACCTGTAATTTCGGCCCATTGTTTCAGGTCATCGGCATCGTAGAATTTATCTACCGATGATTTAATAGAACCGTCAAGCTCATATTTGGCATACACCATACCGGTAGCGCCTACCTGCGGGCGTTTTACCCATTCTATAAGTTCATCAATCTGCTTTCTTGTATACGTTGAAGCTCCGGGAACGGCAATACCCACTACCAGTTCGCTGTTGTTAAATACGCCAAAATCTTTATGCTGGGCAACGGCGTTCAGTTCGCCAAACTCCATCCCAAAACGGATATCGGGCTTATCGTTACCGTATTTTTTCATGGCCTGGTCATAAGTCATACGCGGGAATTTGCCGGCATCAACACCTTTAAGTTCTTTAAGGAGGTGGCTGGCAAGGCCTTCAAACATCTGTATGATGTCTTCCTGCTCTACAAAGCTCATTTCGCAGTCTATCTGGGTAAATTCCGGCTGTCGGTCAGCACGAAGGTCTTCATCCCTAAAACACTTCACAATCTGGAAGTACTTATCCATACCACCCACCATAAGCAACTGCTTAAACGTCTGCGGCGACTGTGGCAGGGCATAAAACTGGCCGGGGTTCATGCGGCTGGGCACTACAAAGTCGCGTGCGCCCTCGGGTGTGCTTTTTATAAGTACCGGTGTTTCTACCTCTATAAAGCCTTTGCCACTAAGGTAGTTGCGTACTTCCATAGCTACTTTATGGCGAAACAGCAGGCTGTTTTTTACCGGGTTACGGCGTATGTCAAGGTAGCGGTATTTCATGCGGATATCCTCGCCACCATCGGTTTCATCTTCAATGGTAAACGGTGGCACCTGCGACTCATTTAATATAATAAGGTCTGTCACCAGTATTTCTATATCGCCCGTAGCCATGTTCGGGTTTTTGCTTTCGCGCTCTATCACGGTGCCTTTTACCTGGATGACAAACTCACGGCCCAGTGTAGCGGCAAGGTCAAAAACGGTTTTATCAGTACGGCTTTCGTCAAATATAAGCTGGGTAATGCCGTAACGGTCTCGAAGGTCGGCCCAGATAAGGAACCCCTTGTTGCGCGTTTTTTGTACCCATCCGGCTAATGTTACTTCCTGGTTAATGTGCGTGGCGTTTAGCTCTCCGCAGTTATGGCTTCTGTACATTATGTAGTTCTTATAGAAATTTGGTGCAAATGTAGAAAATGTTTTTAGCAATTAGCCGAAAGCTATCAGCAATTAGCCGAAAGCTATCAGCAATTAGCTATCAGCTTTCAGTTCTTAAGGATTAGCCTGTACAATTGGCTGAAAGCTAATAGCTAACCACTACTTCCTGCTTTTATTAACCTCCTTAAACGACTTTATAATCTCAACCATCTGGTTATCATACTTATCCTTGTTTTCAGTAAGCGTCCAGCACAGTATCTGGTAGTAGTCTTTCCTGCCCTGCACATAGGCTACCCGCCAGTATACATTAATGTTCTGTACGGTTCCGGTAAGGCTGGTAAGTCGTGCATCAAGGCCATTTATTTTTTCTGTTGTCGGGGTACGCTTATCTTTGTCGCCCAGTTTATCGCGCACGCTGTCTACCAGCAGCCGGCTGTAGCCGTCCAGGTCAGGGCCGTAGCCTAATCCGCCCTCCTTCATAAGGTCGTCAAATGTCTTGCGTGGCTCATCAATTACCACCACATAAAACTCACGCGCGCCGTTTTGATATTGAAGCGATGCATCTTTATTAAGTTCATTAGTAGCGGTAAGGAACGAGGGCAGGTCTACACTATATTTGTTTTTAATAGTTACCGTTTGGGGTTTTTTCTCACAGGCGGTTAAGCTAAGTGCAATGACTATGAGTAGCAACAGGCGTATTTTCATGATTTATTTGCTAACTGGTTTACCCGCAAGTTACAAAAACGATTGTAAACAGCAGGTATTAATAAGCATGGTATGGCTTTTGCTACAGCATTGCACGAATGTGGTCTATTGAACATATTTTAACATACTTCACCCTGCATGCCTAACGTTATAACAATTATCTTTACACTTTAAATTTGAAAATTAAATTATGAAAAAATTACTCGCTTTATTACTGCTTACCGGTACGGCTGTTTTTGCCCAAACAGAAGCGGTAAGCTTTAAGGCAACTATAAAAAACCCTAACAGCGATTCGCTGGTAATACGTAATCGTGGCTTTAGCCAGGTACTAAAAGGCACTAAAGGGGCGTTTACAGGCTCATTTGCCGTAACGCCGGGCTTTTACCAGCTTTTTGACGGTACCGAGCAAACCAGCCTGTACCTTAAAAACGGCTACAACCTTGCCCTTACCATGGATGCTGCGCAGTTTGACGAAACCATAGCCTATAAAGGCCAGGGAGAAAAAGAGAATAACCTGCTGGCCAGGCTTGCTCTTGATATGGAAAAGCTAAGTGAGAGCATGGCAACATTAACTCCTGAAGCACAAAGTAAAGCCATTGCGGCAAAGCTGGCAGAATTTGACAAACTGCTGGCCGACCCGGCACTTGACGCTAATTTTGCTGCCGCGATAAAACAGGAGCTGCAGGGGCAGAAACAGCAAATGGAAATGATGGCCGCGCAGGCTGCCATAACCTCAAAGCTGGTGGGCAAGCCATCGCCGGCATTTAATTATGAAAATGCTAAAGGGGGGCAAACCTCCCTGGCAGACCTTAAAGGCAAATATGTGTATATAGATGTATGGGCTACCTGGTGCGGACCATGCCGCCAGGAAATTCCGCACCTGCAAAAAGTAGAGGAAGCGTTTATAGGAAAAAATATTGCCTTTGTAAGCCTTTCTATAGATGCCGCCAAAGACCACGATAAGTGGAAAAAGATGGTAGCAGATAAAAATTTGGGTGGCATTCAGGTAATGGCCGATAAAGACTGGAAATCTGATTTTCCGCTGGCGTACGGTATTAACAGCATACCGCGCTTTATACTGATTGACCCTAAAGGCAATGTGGTGGATGCCGATGCAAAAAGGCCAAGCGACCCTGCACTTACCGCACAGCTAAACAGCCTTGTAAAATAAATTAACTATATTGCACTATACTAAAACCCATGCTTTTGCGTGGGTTTTTTGTTTAACTTAAATTTCAACCAACCGATGATAAAGTTATTACCATTCTTATGCCTTGTGGGCTTTGCAATGCAGGCACAAACCGCAAATTTTAAAGGGACGATTACTAATGATACTATTGGAGAGATAGTAATTACGGGTGTCGACAATGATTTCAGGCAGGTTATACCTCTGGATAAAAACGGGAATTTTAGTAGTAAGTTAAATCCTGAGCCAAGCCCTGGCCTTTATGGAATGAGCTACAACCGGATGGCGCATTATTTATACCTTTCAGAGAGCACAAACCTTACGATAACCACTAAAACGGTTTACAATAAACCTGTTTTTAAAGGGGAAGGTGCCGTAGAGAATATATTGCTGCAAAAATGCAGGATGATTTTTTTAGTATTTATAATGATTGCAACGCATATCAGGCTAAATATAAAAGGGTTAGTAAGGAGGCCGAAGCAAAAGTAGCATCCTGGTATAAAGAAATAACGCATTCAGGTTTTGAGGCTAATGCACAGGAGGTTCTTAAAATAGCGGCTGGCAAACTGGCGGAGATGGTAACGGTTCAACTGGAAAAGTTACATCGTATTATTACTATGGCAGGTAACCCAGCGCCACCATTTACTTATAAAGATATAAATGGCAAAATGGTAAACCTTTCTGACTTTGCAGGTAAATTTGTGCTAATAGATGTGTGGGCCACCTGGTGCGCGCCCTGTAGGGAAGAAATGCCGGCACTGCAAAAGATTGAAGAAAACCTTAAGGGCCAGAATATTGTTTTTGTAGGTGTTTCTATAGATAAGCCTCAACATGAAAAAATATGGAAAAGGATGGTTGCCGAAAAGGCGCTTGGCGGTACACAGTTAATAAGTGAAGGGGGGTGGCAGTCAAGGTTTATGGTTGACTATGGCATACATGCAGTACCTACATATATAATCATAGGACCGGATGGGAATGTTATTGATACAGATGCCGAATGGCCGAGCCGGGGACTTGAAAGGCAGCTTAAGAAGCTTTTACGCGATTAACAAACACGGGCAATGTTAAGTTTTTCTCAATGTTACTAAATTGTTAAGCAAATGTATTTTTTGTGTAAATTAATTTGTATATTTGTTTTAAATAAATGTATAACCTTAAACGCAAAAAGAGATATGAAAAAGATTTTCGCCCTTGCAGCCCTGCTTTTTGCAGGTGTGGTATCTGCCCAAAATGTAAAACCTGTACACACTATAGAAAATAATATTATTAAAAGCACGTACTATTACGACAATGGTAATGTAAAGCAATCCGGCTTTTATAAAGATGGAAAGCTTACTGGTGCCTGGGTAGCATATAACGAAGACGGTACCAAGCAGGCTATGGGTACATATAATGATGGTAAAAAAGCCGGCAAATGGTTTTTCTGGACCGGCAATACCTTAACCGAGGTGGAATATGCAGACAGCCGTGTTGCTGAAGTAAGAAAATGGAGCAAAGACGCGATAGCTGTAAACAAATAAGTTTATACTAACCCGAATTTATACAAGCAAAAGCCCTGCAAAATAATTCTGCAGGGCTTTTCAATTTTATATGTGTTGGGTAATTTTTAAGGCTGAAAAAATTTTTACCATAAAGGCCACAAAAGGGTTTCACAGAGTTCACGATGAAAACCGCCTTTGGCGGAAGGACACAAAGCTTTGTGTTCTTTCAGGGGGCACCTCTTTACTCGTTAAACTTTGTGAGCTTAGTGTAAAATCCTTTGTGCACTTTGTGGTAAAATCTATTTACTACTTCACATAGCTTGTGCAAAATTTAATTTCTATCCTCTCTTCTCAGAAGCAGAAACTAAGTTCCTATGTGGTAAAATTATTTCGCTGCCACTTTAACCGATTTCTTCACCCTTCCCCTCCATATCAAAAAACCCGTAACGGGCAGCATAGCGCTTATAAAGCTGGCAATAAATGCCAGTATCTTTCCGGGCAGGCCTAATATGGCGCCCACGTGTATATCATAATTTGCGGTAAGTAGCTGCTCGCCAAAGTTTTTGTCGGTATGCAGGCGTTCGGCTATGAATTTCCCTGTATACTGGTCGTACTGCGCCTGGTGGCTTTGCCAGTAGGTACCGGGGTTTTGACCCACATAAATATCAATGGGGGCAAGGCTGTCGGCCGGTTTACCTGAACTGAACGAGTCGGCTTCGGCATGCCTTTTCATAACCTGAACAAAAGCCAGGTCGTATGCAGCATCTTTATCAGTTTTAGCGATTACTGATTTTGATGCCAGCTGTTCCGGCGGGGTTATGCTGCCGCTGGCCACAATGTATACAGTGGCATAAAACCACCTGAATGCCCACACCATGCCGGTGAACGCAATGATTATGGCTACAGTAGCGATGTAAAACCCAAAGATGTTGTGAAGGTCGTAGTTTTTACGGCGCCATTTGGTCGTGTCTTTCCACTGAAACCAAAGCCGCTGCTTGCGTGCCGCCTTGTTTTTAGGCCACCAGAGTATAATGCCGCTTATCAGCATTATTACAAATATAAAGGTAGACCAGCCGGTTATTACCTGGCCTACACTGTCTTTCATCAGCAGGCTCCAGTGCAGTGCTTTTATAAATACAAAAAAGTCGAGTTCCTCATCATACACTTTCAGGACCTTGCCGGTATACTGGTTTGTATATACCGAAATGTACTGGTCTATATTATCGTAGTAAAACAAATTGTCTCCCCCAAATTTATAACAGTGAAATACCACGCTCTGCTTAGGGTCGTTATATACCGTAACATTTGTAATGGTAAGGCTGTCGCCTATTTGTGCCTGCGCCTGTTTCCAGAGCTGGCTAACGGGTATCGGGGTACTGGTAACTTCTTTTACATATATGGCATCTTCGCGCAGGGCATTGGTAATTTCCTGGTTAAACACAAATATGCAGCCCGTAATACCAAGCAGTAAAACAATAAGCCCGGACGTAAGCCCGAGCACTAAATGGGTTTTGCCTACCCAGTGTTTAAATCCTTTTTTCTTTTTGCTCATCAAAAAAAATTATTTTCCGGCTACGGGAATGGTATAGGTGGCACAGTGCCATATAAACTGGTAGTCATTACCGTTGTAAGAGCCTGGTACCTCTTCCTTGGTTGTGGCTTCTGCCAGGTAGGTCGCCTTCCACGGGGTGGTAAAGCTTACCTCGCCTTTTTCGTTAGTTTTTATTTTTTGGCCCCAGTGGTTGCCCATTTCAACAGCCACCTCAATATCTTTAACGGGCTGGCCTTTATATAGTACCCGTAGCGTTGTAGCCCCGTCTTTAGTGGGCGTAATTGCCGTAACATCGGTAATGGTAATGCCATCGGGGTTTACCGCCGCGGTTTCGCCTGCATTTTTTCCCACATTTACTTTTGCCGTGGCATGATAGTGCGTTTTAAAAATGCCAAAGTTATACTGTGTAAAGTCAAGTACATCAATTTTATTATTATTCAGCACCAGCGTATAAGCACCATCTGCCTTTGGTGTAAACCACGCCGAATAATACTTTTCCGATGGTGTAAGTGCCAGCACTGTTTTTTGCCCGTTTGGCGCTACGGCCCACAGTTCAAAATCCTTAACCTTATTATAGGTTTCGCTGCCTACTTCTTCAAAAATGCCGTAGCTGTATTCGCCGTAAAATACCTTTACCTCCTGCTTTTTGTTAACCTTGCCGGCTGCCGCTGTTTCTATCCAAAGGGCATGCGCCATGGCGCTGCCGCAGGTAAGTAAAAGTGCTACTACTGTAAAAATATTTTTCATGGCAAAAAGTATAAAAGCGGCACCCTGATGTTGTGTTTCAGGATGCCGCAGGATTGAAAGTTTTAGAATTTGTAAGCTATACCCAGGCGTAGGTTTCTTGGGGCTTCGGCCTGCCAGTAGTAGGCGTTTAGCCATGAGTAGTATGATCCTGAATACAAATACCTGTTAAGGATATTAAACATATTTGCAGTAAGTTTCATTTTACCCCTTTCATACGATAGGCCTCCGTCAAGCTTAAAGTAGTCCTGCAACCTGTCAAGTCCCTGGCTCCAGGTGTCAGTTTGCCTTCCGCCAAGGAAGGTAAAACCAGCCGAAGCACCCAGCCCCTTTAGTTTGCCATCCTGCACAGCATAGCTAAGCCACGCGTTTGCGGTATGCTTGCTGTAACCTGGCACAATATCACCTTTGTTGATGCCGGTAACACCATTGGCAACTTCGCTCACAAAAGATTCTGTAAAAGCATAGTTGACTATCAGGTTAAGGCCCGGTACTATCTGGCCCCTAACGTCAAACTCTACACCCTGTGCCCTTCTTTCACCAAATACTATGCTGTACTGCTCCCCCGATGTATTTGTAGGGTCGGCTGTAAGCTCGTTATTCTTGTTTATACGATATACAGATACGGTGCTGTTCCAGCTGCCATCAAGCCAGTCTTTTTTAATACCCACTTCCATATTATTACCGGTAAGCGGTTTTACCTCTTTACCATTACGCTGAATGCCCGCTTGTGGTGTAAACGTCTGGTCATATAATGCGTAAACAGCCATGTGTTCATTTACAGAGTAGCTTAAGCCCGCACGCGGTGTCCAGTGCTTGTCTGATATTGGCGCACCGCCCCAGCTGCTTTGTGTAAGGTAGGTATAGCGGCCGGCAAGGGTAAGGCGCAGCTTGTTTTCAAAAAAGCCAATCTCATCCTGAAGGTAGCCCGCTGTGTAGCGGCTGTCCATAAGGCCACCTGCCGCAAGGGCACGCTGCTCAAGTGGTGTATCACGGTCAAACTCAGGCAAGCCGTTAGCCGGTATACCGTAGTTTGGGTTGGTTACACTGAAAGGCGTATCATAAGTATCAAGGTTGTGGCTCTGGCCCCAGTCGGCCAAATAACTTTTATTGGCAAGGTCAAGGCCTCCCAATATCTTATGGCTTACCGCTCCTGTCTGGAACTTACCGTTAACAAACGCCTGGCCAAGTTTCATGGTGCTTTCCGCATCCCAAATGCCCACGTTACGGATTATTTCGCCCGCGGCAAGTAAATCTTCATTTACACCGTCGCCATTGGTATCGGCACTAAGCGGGCCCACGCCTGTAGGCCATGAGCTGTACCCTTGCTGAAGGTATTTAAAGTAGGATGCTTGTGCGGTTAGCTTCCAGTTTTCGTCTATCCTGTGTTCCAGCATGGCATAAAAGCTGTGGTCGTTTATTTGGGTATCAGGCAGACCGGGTTGCGTCATAGTAAAGTTGCGTGGGGCTGTGGCATAACCGCCGGTGCCAAATATATAATACGAGCCTACCTCGGTCATGTTAGCGCGCTGGTAGTTGTATTCTGCCGTAACTTTTGTGTTGTCGTCTACCTGGTAAGATACCACAGGCGCTATAACATAGCGGTCGTTATGCTCATAAGGTCGGAATGAGCCTTTATTTTGTGCTGAAAGGTTAAGGCGGTATTGCAGCTTGCCGTTTTCACTCAGTTTTCCGTCAAGGTCAAGGGTAGTGCGGTACAGGTCGAAGCTGCCCAGCGTCATGCTTAGTTCGCCTTTAGTAACGCCGGTAGGTTTTTTTGTAACTACATTATACAGTCCGCTTGGGTCGCCACTGCTTAGCATAAAGCCTGCCGGGCCTTTTACAAACTCGATATGGTCTACAAAACTCATATCCTCTGTTAACGGCCCCCAGAATGACGAAACCACGTTAAACCCGTTGCGGAATGCCTGAACCTGGGAGCCGCGCATGGTGATGTTAGCATAAAGGTCGCCCCAGTGCTCAATTTTTACAGCACCGCTCACGTTGCGTATAACGCCATCGCTCATGCTTATTATCTGCTGGTCTTTTAGCGTTTGCGCGCTGATAACCTGTATGTTTTGTGGCACTTCTATAAGCGGTGTAGCAAGCCTTAATGAGGTAGAGGGCTTATCAGTTTTGTATTTGTTCTTGCTGCCGTCTATCACCACTTCATTAAGCTCTTCCTGGCTTTCGCTTAGCGTAATGTTTTTTGTTGCGGTTTCACCAGCCACAAGTGTAATGGTCTCTTCAACCGGCTTAATGCCTACAGCGGATATGCGTAGCGTATAGCTGCCCGGCTTTATGTTTTTTATTTCGTAATTGCCCGAAGCGTTTGTAACAGTACTATAGGCTGTGCCTTTAAGGCCAACCGATATCATTTCGGCAGGGGTGTTGCCGCTTAGTTGTACAGTACCGCTTATAGTGGCACGGTCCTGCGCCCATAGTGTAACGCCGCAAAGCACTACCAGCAGGGTAACAAAGTTCTTAAAAGTAAAAGTGTTCATGTTTGTTTTAGATTTTTACGGGGCAAAGGTATGTTCCAAAACAACACTGCGCAACACTATTTTTAATTATTCTAAATAAAATTAATTAGAAATGTAATTTTTAAGAATGTGAAAAAAATCTTAAAATTATTTTTTTGATTTAAGAACTAAACTCAAAAAACATTAGTATATATATAACAAAAAGGCCCCGGTTGCCCGGAGCCTCTTTTTCAGGATGAAAAAATAATCGGTATTTTATGAATGTTTCGGAGTAAAACCATCTTCGCTTAATTCTTTATGCTCGTAGTCTGCTACCATAAGCTCATCATATTTAGGCGGGTCTTTTTTGCTTAACCTGCGTATAAGTCCGTCAAAAACAGAGTACACTACCGGCACGATAATCAGGGTAAGGAACAGCGAGCTTATCAATCCGCCAATGATTACCCAGGCAAGGCCGTTGTTCATCTGCGCGGCGCCACCTTTAGCCAATGCAATAGGTATCATACCAAAAACCATCGCTATTGTGGTCATAAGGATAGGGCGGAGACGGGCATGGTTAGCCTGTACGAGCGCGTTAAACGTGCTTTCGCCCTGCTCTTTACGATGGTTGGTAAAGTCTACCAGTAATATCGCATTCTTACACACAAGCCCGATAAGCATGATAATACCTAATATGGTAAATATGTTAAGCGTGTTGTTAGTAAGCGCGAGTGCAAGCAATGCCCCAATGAACGACAGCGGTACAGCAAACAATACCACAAACGGGTATACAAAGCTGTTATACAGGGCCACCATAACCAGGTATACCAGTATAATAGCTGCAAGCAATGCCACACCCAGCGTACCAAAGCCTTCGCCCTGGTTTTCTTCATCACCACCCCAAACGTAGCTAATGCCGGCCGGTTTCTCCATTTTTTCTAATTTCGCTTTCAGGTCGGCTACCACGCTACCCACCGGGCGGCCCACGGTCTGGCCCTGCACGGTTACTGCGGTACTTTTATCGCGCCTTTCAAGCAGGCTTGGCCCCGAACCTTCGGATATGGTAGCAAACTGCGAAAGTTTTACTTCCTGGCCCATGCTGTTTGTAAAGGTAATATTGCGCACGTTATCTATATTCATACGGTCGTATTGCGCAAAGCGGATATTAATATCATACTCATACTGCCCCGCGCGGAATTTACCATCGGTGTTGCCGTTAAAGGCTGTTTGCATGGTTATACCTACGGTTTGCAGGTCAAGGCCCAGTGCCGCCATTTTATCACGGTCTACCTTTACATCAATTTCCGGAGAACCTGCTTCAGATGTAAGCTTTACTTCGGTAGCGCCACTAATGCTTCTAAGTTCTGTGGCTGCTTTTTGAGCAAATGCCAGGGCGCTTTCAAAGTCGTTACCCGTTATGGTAAGGGCTATGGGGGCTTCGTCAGCACCACCCATTATACTCACCGGCACCGTTTTTATTTTGGCACCCACTAGTTCCCTTTCAAGCTCCAGCTTTGTTTTTGCGGCATATACAAACGAGTTGTCTGCACGTTTATCTTCGTCTACAAGGGTTACAGTAATTTCACCTTTATAAACCGTGCTCTGCGATCCGCTCATACCTTCGCTGGTTTGGCCCACAGTGGTAATAATGCTTTTTACCTCTTTTTTGTTTTGTAAAAATTTCTCTGCTTTAAGCAGCATCAGGTTGGTTTGTTCCAATGACGCGTCTTTAGGCAATTCTACCTGGACCATGAACTGTCCCCTGTCAAGCTTTGCAAAGAACTCACCCCCCACATAAGTGCCCGCTACCATAAGCGAACCAATAAACAGGCCTATTACAATTAAAAGCGTGGCAAGTTTTGTTTTCCAGCTGTTAAGCGACCATTTAAGGATTTCTGTTACCCAGTGGGTAAAAATGTCGAGGCCTTTTTCAAAACCAAGGATGATTTTGCCGAAGATATTTTTTCCTTCTATGTGCTCAAGCTTACCAAAGCGTGATGAAAGCCACGGGATAAGCGTAAAGGAAGACAACAGCGATAGTAGCGTGGCAATAACCACCACCACGCAAAACTGGGTAATAATGTTGCTTACAAGCCCTGTACTCATGGCTATAGGCAGGAACACTACCACGATAACCAGCGTAATGGCCGCCACGGTAAAACCTATTTCGGCAGTACCGTCATAAGCGGCACGCACGCGGTTTTTGCCCATTTCCATGTGGCGGTAAATATTTTCGAGTACCACAATTGCATCATCTACAAGTATACCTACCACCAACGATAAGCCCAGTAAACTCATAAGGTTAAGGGTGTAACCCATAAGGTAAACTCCTATAAAAGTAGCAATAAGCGATGCCGGGATAGATACCATTACAATAAGGGCATTTCTTATAGAGTGCAAAAAGAAGAGCATTACAAACGCTACCAGGAATACGGCTATAAATAAATCGTGTATTACACCTTCGGCGGCTACAAGTGTAAACTCAGAGGTGTCATTAGCTACCTCCAGCTTAAGGCCTTCTTTAGCATAATCTTTTTCAATTTTTGATATAACGGCTTTTACGTCTTCACTTACCTGCACCGCATTAGCGTCGGTCTGTTTGGTTACCTGTATCGCAATAGCGCTCTTACCATCTACACGGGCTATTTTGTCGGCTTCTTTCTGGCTGTCCTGCACATCGGCTATCTGGCCCAGGCGTATTTGCACACCGTTTTTAGATGATACTACCAGGTTCCTCATTTCTTCTACGCTGCTGTATTTGCCCGCAAGGCGCACCAGCATGCTGTTGTCGCGTGTTTTTACACTACCCGTAGGGAAATCAAGGTTACTGCTAAGTACTACCTGCTGTACCTGTGGTATAGTAAGGCCATAGCCCCTTAGTTTATCTTCGTCAAGGTTTACCTGTATTTCACGTTCCTGTCCACCCACAAGGGTAACCTGTGCTACACCGTTAACACGGGATAATATAGGCTCAATTTTTTTATCAAGGAGGTCGTAAAACGCTACCTCGTCCATTTTACCGGTAGCGCCCAGTGTTACTACCGGAAGGTCGCTCAGGGAGAATTTTACCAGCGATGGCGGATCGGCATCTTCGGGTAAATCTTTTTCTATTGCGTTTATTTTGCGCTGGGCATCGTTAAGCGAGTAATCGGCATTGGCCTCAGGCTGAAGCGTAACCATTACTACCGAGAGGCTTTCGTATGATTTAGATTCTACCTTCTTTACCATTTCTAATGACGATACCGCGTCTTCTACCTTTTTAGTTACGGTATTTTCTATTTCACCGGGCGATGCGCCCGGGTATACCGTACTTATGGTAATAACGTTCATTTCAAACTTAGGTATCAGCTCGTAGCTAAGGCTACTGTAGCTGTAAATACCTCCCAGCGTAAGTATGGTGAACAACACTATAACAAGCGTTGGCCGTTTTATGGATATTTCTGCTATTTTCATGTATTGTTTGTTTAAGCAACCCCTAACCCCCAAAGGAGGAAACTGTTCCCCCTTTGGGGGTTAGGGAGCTGGCCTTTATTTAATAACTTCTACTTTGCTACCGTCAGTAAGGTTTATCTGCCCGCTGGTAACTACTGTTTCGCCTGCGCTAAGGCCTTTAAGCACCTCTACATTGTCGCCAAAAATGCGTCCTGCAATAACTTTCTCCATTTTTACGCTGTCGCCCCTTACTACAAATACCTGGTTGTTGCCCACACCGCCCACAAACGCGTTACGCGGAATGGTAAGTACCTCTGCCTGTTTTGATGAGGTGCCAAAGGTAGCCGAACCATACATACCGGCTTTAAGCAAATTATCAGGGTTTTTTGCTATTGTTATCTCAACAGGAAAGTTAAGTGACTCATCTGCCTTAGGCGCTATAAACGTTATTTTGCCTGTAAATGTCTTATCAGGGTATACGCTGGCGGTTACATTAATGGTAGTGCCCAGTTTAAGGGTTGCAACCTGGCTTTCAGGTACGGTAACCTTAAGTTTAAGTGTACTTACATCAACCAGTTCAAATAGCACGGTACCCGGAGATACCACGCTGCCCGGCTCTATGTTGCGCTTATTTACTATACCGTTAATGCTGCTTTTTATACTGGCATCCCCCAGGCTTACCCTTGTCTGGTCATATTGTGCTTTGGCATTTGCCAGTGCAACTTTGCTCTGGTCCAGCTGCTGCTGGGTAACACCTCCGGTTTTAAAGGCGTTTTCATAACGTTTCGCATCGCTTTGCGCATTTTCATAAGCAGCCTTAGCGCTGGTAAGCTGTATGTTAAGCTGGTCGCCTTTTATTATGGCAAGCACCTGGCCTTTATGTACACGGTCTCCTTCGTCTACTAAAACTTTAACTACACGGCCATTATTTTCTGCCGGAAATTCAAGCTGCTGCGCAGCCTCAAAATTACCGTTTGCAACATAGGCAAGGTCAGGCACACCCTGTACCGCTTTTGCCACGCGTACTGCTACCGAGTTGTTTTTTTGGGCCACAACGGCAGTCTCGGCCTCATTCTTTTCTTTGTTCTTGGTCAGTATGTAACCGCCCAGTGCTAACACGGCTACTATAATTACTACGTATATAATTGCTTTTTTCATTGCGGGTTTAATTTTTTAGGGTTTGTAGTTCTCCTTTTGCTTTTATGAGTTGTACTTCGGCCAGTTTATAATCAAGCAACGCAGCCGTATAATTGTTTTGTGCTTCTATATGGGAGGTTTCGGCATCCAGTAAATCGGTAAGTGTGGCAAGCCCCTGCTGGTAGTTGTTTTGGGTGTTTTCCAATACCTCTTTAGCAAGCTGCACGTTTTCCTTTTGGCTTTTTATGGTAATAAGGTTGTTTGTAATTTGCGTTTTCGCATTTTCAAACGCCATATCAAGGCTCAACTGGGTGTCTTTAATATCCTCGGCTGTTTTACGCAGTTCTATATCGGCCTGCCTTACTTTAGCCCTTGTGCCAAACCCGCTGAATATAGGTATGTGCAGGTTTACCCCAATGCTTGAGTAATCGCTCCAGTATACGCCATCGCTGGGTTTTTTAAACCATGGCAATTCCGGCCCCTGGCCTATATAGTTGTATCCGGCTGTTAATGAAAGGGTAGGGTAGTAGGCTGCTATCTGCGCTTTTTTATTGTAGTAATACAGTTTTTCCTGTTTTTTAAGCAACTGGTATTCTGTACGCTGTGTTACGTCAAGGCTTTCGTTAAGCGCAATCGGTTTTACTTCAAAGTCAGTTTTCGGCAGCGTTATAGGAGTATTTATAGGCATACCCATATAAAACTTAAGCGCGTTTTCCTGCAACTCTACCGCGTTTAGTATCTGCTGGCGCTGTGTTTCAATGTTATTCAGGTTAACATTCATACGGTCCAGATCAATCTTACGTGCAAGGCCGGCGTCAAATTGCCCTTTAATAATATTGCGGATTTTTTCGGTATTCTTGTAGGTGCTGTCTATAAGCACAAGCTTTTGGCGCTGCACATATACCTGGTAGTAGTTGTTTGCCACACGCTCTATAACCTGCTCTTCGGTAAGTTTTGCGTTTACCTGGTAAAACTCGCGGGTGGTGCGGGCTGCCTGTAAGCCTGTAAAAACCGACTGGTCAAATATTTTCTGCGTAAGGTTAACGCCGCCAAGGGAGTTCCATTTTTGGCCAAAAGCCAAAAGCTGCGTACCCTGCCCAAAGTTTACCGCGTTAAGCTGTAGTATGGGATTGTACGTAAGGTTGCCGTCTGCCGAAATATTGGGCAAAGCCTGTGCACGCACCTCCTGTATCTGGTATTCGCTGTTTTCAACGTCCAGCCTTGCCTTTGCGGCTTCGGCTTTGTTTTGCAGCGCGTAGTTAACGGCATCTTTAAGTGTTACGGTTTGCGGGGCAGGGGTAACCTGCGCCTGCATAACCGCGACCCCAAAGAGTGCCATTATTAAGGTAAAGGCAACGCGCCATATACCCCTTCGGGTGAGATAACTGTTCATTTTTTTTGATTTTTAATGATGTAGGGATTTTATGTTTGTATTTATTCTAAAAAAAGCATATTCATTATTATTTCCTTGCGTTCTTCCAGCAGGCGCTGGTAGCTGCTGTCGCTAAAGCCCATGGTTTCCTGCAATAGCGGGCGCATAGATACCGGGAAAGTAGAGAGCGATATATAATTGAGCAAAAACTGCTCGGGGCGCATTTTATGTATGGTGCCCCTGTCCATCTCGAGCGCTATTTCAAGGTAAAATTTATCGAGCATACGGTTCATTGTTTCGCGGTCTTTATATACGCAGCCTTGGTTCATCTGGGTTACCATATAAATTTCCAGGTAGGGATATTCCTTGCTTTGCTCAAATTGGAGGTCTAACGACTCCGATATTTTTTCGCGGAAAGGCTTGTTGCTAAACACAATAGCCTCTGTGCGCTCATGTTCTGTCCGGTGCGCTTCATCAAAAACAATGTCAAACAGGTTATCGCGCGAGCGGAAGTAGTAGTTTATAAGGGTACGGTTAACCCCTGCGGCATCGGCTATCTCCTGCGTGGTGGCGTTAAAGCGGCCTTCACGAAAAAATATATTCTTTGCGGTTTCTTTTATCAGCTGTTCAGTATCTACAGCAATCTCTTCGGTTCTTTTGGCTGACATATTTAGTTTAACTTTATTGTTTGACAATTTTGTCAAGACGCAAATTTAAAACATTTGACAATTTTGTCAATGTTAAAGCTTTGTTAATTATTACGGATTTTCTTTCAGGTAATTATCCAGAAGGGTAATACCTTCAGGGGTGCAAATAGCGCGTAAATGGTATTCCAGAAAGAGCAGGTGGAGTGCATCCATACTAAAAAGCTCATCAGGAAATATGTTAGTATCTTTAGTTCCTGATATACCGGTAAAGTAGATGCGTGAAACAAAATCAATGTTAATATCCTTTCGGAACAACCCTTCGGCAATACCTTTTATAAGGTTATTTGTAATACAATACTGCATCCTGTCAAACTTGCTGTTGTTTAGTTTGACAGATACCTCTGGAAAAAATTTCTTCAGCTGAAATGTAGCAAGCTGGTATTTGTCTTCTATCGTTTTACGTAAAAATTTTCGTATTTCAAATAACTCTTCAATTGCATTATACCCTGAACCTGCAATGGTATCAATTTCTGTAAAAATCATTTGCATCAGTGTTCCTGCCACTGCGGCAATCAATTCGTTTTTATTGGCATAATGCTGGTATATTGTTTTTTTGCTGATGCACATTTCCTGGGCTATGTCATCAAGCGTCACACCTTTAAAGCCAAGCCGAAAGTACATCTCGCCGGCTTTTTCACGTATCATATCACATAATTGTGGTTCCTTTTCCATGGTGCAAATATATGCAGGAAACTTTAAAAACAAAAAAAGTTTCCAAAGTTTTTACAAAAATGTCAAAAAATAATTTTGCGTTGCACAACACGGCGGAATAAAGTACTTTAGCTGAAAATTTTTGTAAATGCACCCAATAGCATATTACCAGCAGGTAGTTGCCGATTATTTTGAAACGGCAAATCTGCAAAAAGAGCCTGCAAACCTGTATGCCCCCGTTACCTACATACTGTCGCTGGGCGGCAAGCGCATACGCCCTGTACTTACCCTTATGGCTGCCGAGGTGTTTAATGCAGACTGCCGCGAGGCCCTGCCCGCAGCCATAGCAGTAGAGATTTTTCATAACTTTAGCCTGGTGCATGACGATATTATGGACGATGCCCCACTGCGCCGCGGCCACCAGACCGTACATGAAAGGTGGAATATAAATACCGGTATACTGAGTGGCGATGCTATGCTGATATTAGCCTACCAGTATTTTGAGCAGTACGAACCGGCAACCTTTATGCAGCTTGCCAAACTGTTTAGCAAAACGGCGCTTGAAGTGTGCGAAGGCCAGCAATGGGATGTGGACTTTGAAGACCGCAACGACGTTACCGAGCCCGAATACCTGAAGATGATTGAATATAAAACGGCTGTGCTTTTAGGCGCTGCCATGAAAATGGGTGGTATTGTAGCTAATACAACCCATGAGAACTGCAACCTGATATACGACTTTGGCCGCTACCTCGGCATTGCCTTCCAGCTGCAGGACGATTACCTTGATGCGTTTGGCAATCCCGAAACCTTTGGCAAACAGGTGGGGGGCGATATTATTGAGAATAAGAAAACCTACCTGTACCTCAAAGCGCTTGAATATGGCAATACCGTTGAAAAAGAACAGCTGTTGCACTGGTTTGGCCAACAGCCCGAAAATACTGCCCAAAAAATTGAATCGGTTAAGGCTATTTTTACCGCGAGCGGTGCCCACACCGCCACAACGGCTGCCATTGAGGCTTATACCATGAACGCATTTGCCACACTGGAGCAGATGGATATTGCCCCGGAAAAAAAGGAAGTCCTCCGTGCCTTTGGGCAAAAACTTATGAAACGCAGCGTATGATGACCTATACCCCGCCGGAAAATACCGACCTGCTTTTAAGCCAGGCCCAGAAAGAACAGCTTTATACTAAACTGGTGGAGCAGCTCAACAAGGATTTTGCACTGGCCAATGAGCCTGTGGACTTTGCTGATGGCATAGCGCCGTTTGACCTGAAAATGGCGGTACAGGACAAAATTTTCAGGCTTATACACCATAAGTTTGCTGAGTACCTTAACCTGCTGTATATTATAGATGTACCTGAAAAAGACGTAAAAGCCCTTAACGGAGGCGACATTGCCGAACTTGCAGAGCAGGTTACTTTTTTAATTTTAAAAAGGGAATGGCAAAAAGTGTGGTTTAGGAACCGGTATTAAGTTTTGTAATGAAAAAAGGAACGCGGATGATGCGGATGCTTTGCAATCGCTGATTAACGCGGATTTTTTCAGGATCGTTCTTCAGGTACTGTTCCATTCTGTAAACTGTAAACCGTTAGCTGTAAACTAAAAATAAACCCGCACAAACGGCATCAATGCATCGCTGTATACCATGTCGGTTTTATGGTACAACACATTATACCGCAGCCCTACGGTCACGTTTTCCATCTGGTAGCCCGCGCCTAAAAAGAGTGCTGTATTCCAGAAATCGCGGGAGCGGCCATCGGTATATCCCGCATAACCGGGAATAGTATAGTCAAAACCATCGTCATATTTAAGGTTAACACGCAGCTGCTGCAACTCGGCCGAAAGCTGTATTTGCTGTATGGGGTTGCCAAGTACTATTATCGAGCCCCCATACATAACGCTGCTGTACCAGTCGCGCTGTTTTACATAGCTGCCCTGCAGGCCCACACCTGCCGCTACATATTTATTAAAATGGTAAATGGCGCTGGGTGCAATATTCACGTCGGCATAGCCGGTTCCGAATGCCAGCCCCACCCCGCCGCCGAATTGCACATTATCCCAAAATGTAACTTCCTGGGCGCTTACATTGCTAAAAATGAAAAATAACGCAACCGTTGTTGTTAATTTTGTTAAAAATATGATAAAGCGTTCTTTCATAGTGGTACACCGGTATTGTAGTAAGCTATAAAAGTATAAAAATCGTTGAAAGATTATTAGAAATGATGTACTTTTGCGTAAAATTTTATAACGCACCGTCACAAACATATAAGTATGGACAGGTTTTCCTTTTTAAATGCAGCCAACACTGCTTTTTTTGCCGATTTATACGATCAATATATTGAGAACCCCGATAGCGTAGAGCCTTCATGGCGTGCTTTTTTCCAGGGTTTTGATTTTGCCGCCGCCGATTATGGCTCAGGCGCTACCGAAGTTGTAGCCCAGGCCGCACCAGTAGCCCCCGCACCGGTTTCTGACTACTCCGGCATCCCCGAAAAACTACAGAAAGAATTTAAGGTGCTCAACCTTATCGAAGGTTACCGTACCCGCGGCCACCTGTTTACAAAGACCAACCCGGTACGCGAGCGCCGTACCTTTAGCCCTACGCTCGACCTGGAAAACTTTGGGCTTAGTGATGCCGACCTTACCACCGTGTTTGACGCCGGTAAAGAAGTAGGCCTTCAAAACGCTACGCTTGCCCAGATTGTAGACCACCTTAAAAAAGTGTACTGCGGCCATACAGGTATTGAGTACATGTACATTCGCGACCCTAAAACAAGGCAGTGGATACAAAACAGGCTATCGGTTAACCAGAACCAGCCTGACTTTAACGCTGAGCAGAAAAAGGCCATCCTTGAAAAACTGAACGAAGCGGTTTCTTTTGAGAATTTCCTTCACACAAAATACGTGGGTCAGAAACGTTTTTCGCTTGAGGGCGGCGAAACACTTATCCCCGCGCTTGATGCCCTTATAGAGGCTGCTGCCGAAAAAGGCGTAGAGCAGTTTGTAATGGGTATGGCACACCGTGGCCGCCTAAACGTGCTGGCTAACGTGTTTGGCAAGAAAACGGCAGATATATTCAGCGAGTTTGACGGTAAGGACTATGATGATGATGCCCTGTTTGATGGCGATGTTAAATACCACCTTGGTTTAACTGCTGACAAGGTTACTAAAACCGGTAAGCAGATAAACATCAACCTGGCACCAAACCCCAGCCACCTTGAAACGGTAGGCGCGGTAATAGAAGGTATTGCCCGTGCCAAACAGGACAGGTATTTCCCTAACGATAATAAAAAAGTATTGCCTATAGCGCTTCATGGCGATGCGGCCGTGGCAGGCCAGGGCATAGTATACGAAATTGTACAGATGGCCAAGCTTGACGGTTATAAAACCGGCGGTACCATACACATGGTGGTAAACAACCAGGTAGGCTTTACTACAAACTATCTCGATGCCCGCTCGTCTACCTATTGTACCGATGTGGCTAAAGTAACGCTTTCGCCGGTACTGCACGTAAATGCCGATGATGCCGAGGCAGTAGTACACGCCGTGCTTTTTGCGCTTGACTACCGTATGGAGTTTGGCACCGATGTGTTTATAGACCTTTTGGGCTACCGTAAATACGGCCACAATGAGGGCGATGAGCCACGCTTTACCCAGCCAAAGCTGTATAAGATTATAGCGAAACACAAAAACCCACGCGACCTGTATGCCGATGTACTTTTGGCGAACAGTGTTATAGATAAAGACTTTGTTGCCGGGCTTGAAAAAGAATATAAAGAAAAGCTGGAGGAAAACCTTGAAGCATCACGTAAAAAAGACCTTACCATAATTACCCCGTTCATGCAAAACGAATGGGAGGGTTATGCCCAGGCAGATGCCGGGCAGATGCTTGAGAAAGTAAATACCGCCTTTAGCAAAGACATACTAACCGATATTGCTACCACGATAACTGAACTTCCGGCGGATAAAAAGTTCCTTAACAAGATTACCAAGCTTATTGGCGACCGTAAAAACATGTTTTTTGAAACCGATAAGCTGGACTGGGCTATGGGCGAATTGCTTGCCTATGGGTCGCTGCTTACCGAAGGGTATGATGTGCGTATATCAGGCCAGGATGTAGAGCGTGGTACCTTCTCACACCGCCATGCTGTACTTAAAGTAGAGGATAGCGAAGAAGAAGTAGTGTTGATGGATGCCATTAACAACAAAAAAGGTAACTTTTACATCTATAACTCGCTGCTAAGCGAGTATGCCGTAGTGGGCTTTGATTATGGCTATGCGTTTGCAAGCCCTAAAACACTAACCATTTGGGAAGCGCAGTTTGGCGATTTCTCTAACGGTGCCCAGATAATGATAGACCAGTACATGAGTGCTGCCGAAGACAAATGGAACAACCAGAACGGCCTTGTGTTCTTGCTGCCGCACGGTTATGAGGGCCAGGGTGCAGAGCACAGCAGCGCCCGTATGGAGCGTTACCTGCAAATGTGTGCCAACCATAATATGTATGTGGCCGACTGTACTACCCCGGCTAACTTCTTTCACCTGTTAAGGAGGCAGATGAAGACGGATTTCCGCAAGCCGCTTATCGTGTTTACACCTAAGAGCCTGCTGCGCCACCCGGCGGCTGTATCATCTGTAGATGAGCTGGCAAACGGCAGCTTCCAGGAAGTGCTGGACGACCCTATTGCAGACCCTGCAAAAGTAAAAACACTGGTATTCTGTACCGGTAAATTCTATTATGACCTGGTGGCTGAGCGCGAAAAGCTGGGCCGTGACGATGTAGCGTTTGTACGCCTTGAGCAATTATTCCCGCTGCCGGCAGAACAATTAAAGGCTGCCATTGCAAAATATACCAACGCCGACGATTATGTATGGGCACAGGAAGAGCCGCGCAACATGGGCGCTTACAGCTACATGCTGATGAACTTTACCGAGGTTAAATACCGCGTAGCCTGCCTTAAAGCAGCGGGTGCGCCTGCAGCAGGTAGCTCGGCACGGGCCAAGAAACGCCACGCCGCAGCCATTGCCATGGTTTTTGACAAGAATTTGTTCAATTAATCGTACTTTTGATTTTCAATAAAATAGCAACACATATAAAATTATACTGACATGATTTTAGAAATGAAAGTTCCCTCTCCGGGGGAATCGATCACCGAAGTTGAAATAGCAACATGGCTTGTAAAGGATGGTGATTATGTAGAAAAAGACCAGGCTATTGCCGAGGTAGATTCTGATAAAGCCACCCTTGAGCTTCCTGCCGAAGCCGCGGGTATTATTACCCTTAAGGCCGAAGAAGGCGATGCTGTAAAAGTAGGCCAGGTAGTATGCCTTATTGATACAGGGGCCAGCCCCCCAGCCCCCAAAGGGGGAGACGCGGCTGAAAAAGAAACTCCAAAAGCAGAAGATACAAAACCGGAAGTAAAAGCAGAGGCACCTAAAGCAGAGCCTGTTGCTCAAACTCCCCCTTCGGGGGCCGGGGGGCAAACCTACGCAGCCGGCACTCCTTCGCCTGCGGCTAAAAAAATATTAGACGAAAAAAGCATTGACCCTGCTACCGTAAGCGGCACAGGCAAAGGCGGCCGTGTTACTAAAGACGATGCCGTAAACGCTAAAGCCAGCCTTGGTACCCCTACAGGCGGTAACCGTGGCAGCGAGCGCAGCAAACTGAGCATGCTGCGCCGCAAGGTTGCAGAGCGTTTAGTATCTGCTAAAAATGAAACCGCCATGCTTACCACGTTTAACGAGGTAAACATGACCCCTATAAACACACTGCGCAACGAATATAAAGATGCCTTTAAGGCAAAACACGGCGGACTTGGCCTTGGCTATATGTCGTTCTTTACAAAGGCGGTAACCCGCGCGCTGAAACTGTTCCCGGATGTAAACTCAATGATCGAGGGCGACTACAAAGTGGCTTACGATTTTGCCGACATCTCTATTGCCGTATCGGGCCCTAAAGGCCTTATGGTACCGGTGGTAAGAAATGCGGAGACGCTTTCGTTCCGTGGTATTGAGGCGGAGATAAAACGCCTTGCGCTACGTGCCCGCGACGGACAGATAACTGTTGACGACATGACCGGCGGTACCTTTACCATTACTAATGGCGGTGTATTTGGCAGCATGCTTTCTACGCCAATCATCAACCCGCCGCAGAGTGGTATATTAGGTATGCACAACATCATCGAGCGCCCTATAGCCGTAAACGGTAAGGTAGAGATACACCCAATGATGTATGTGGCCCTTTCTTACGATCACAGGATCATCGACGGGCGTGAGTCGGTTGGTTTCCTTGTAGCAGTTAAAGAAGGCCTTGAAAACCCTGCTGAGCTGCTTATGGATAACAACCCTAAAAAAGCGCTTGAACTATAGTAGATAGTAAGTCAGTATATATAGAAAACGTCCGCTAATAGCGGACGTTTTTTCTGTTTATATGAGACGTCACAAATTTTCCGCCCTATAATTTGCCGGTTTGTACGGCCAGTGAATTTCGTCATAAGCTTGAGAACAAAACTGCTGTACCGCTAATTTCAACGGCTCAATAATCTGCGGTTCATTGCCGGTTATTGTATGCAGCACTATTTGAGCAGTATCAACGTTATGAATATTTTCAGTTTTAGCAATTGTGAGATGAATTTCCGACTCGGTTTTCTCTACATCAAACAAATATGCCGCCGGCTCCAGCCACCACGTTGCCCGCCTGATTTCATTATCCTGCAGCTTTGTAATGGCATGATAAAGTTCTTCAATAGGATCGTTTAATGCATCGGAAGCTTCAAAATCCAGGCTAAAATCTTTATAACAGAAACGGACCGGCAGCCAGCCGTGTTCAGGAGCACCAAATGTTATTGAAATTGAACCATTCATTTTATCGCACAACTAAATTATCAATTATAAAGATAACAAAAACGTCCCCGCTTAGCAGGGACGTTAGTTCGTATAATATATTCAGCGAGCTACTCCTTCATAACCTTCATCGTTTTCAAACCGTTATCACCCGTAACTTTTACCAGGTACATGCCGTTTTGCAGTCCCTGCATATTAATAGTTGCAGCGTTTCCTGAAACATTTTGTGAAAGCGAAAGCTGTCCCAACACATTATATACTTCAACCGATTTAATTTCCGCCGTTGACGAAAGGGTAAGCACATCAGTAACCGGGTTAGGGTAGGCGGTAACCATATTTTTGCCAAAGGCAGCAGTACCCGCTGTTGTAGTAAATTCTGTTGAGGATGTATTGGTAACAATTGCCGGGTTAGTGTCAAAGTAAATCTCGGCTGTATTGTTTATTATTGTGCCTGCGGCGTATCCGGGCAGTGGCTTCACGGTAAATACCACGTAGCCTTTACCGGTGCTGCTTTCAGGGTCGGTAGATGGCGGCAGGTAAATGCTGAAGTTCCACTCCAGGTTAGCTCCGTTACGGGTAAGGGTATAGGAGCCGTTGTGGCTTGAGGCTACCATGCGCACGGTTGAAGCGTCCAGAAGGTTACTTAGCGCATCGGTAATGCGCACATGGTTTGCAGGGCCGTTACCTGTGTTTTCAAAACGTATCATATAGGTAAGTACATCATCTGCTCCAAAACTTTCAACAGGTATAGTACCGCCGTGGGCTTCGGCCTTGTCGTTAGGGTCATAAGAACCTGTAATGGTGGTTGTAAATGAAGCCGTGTTATTTTCCGGCGCTATATCCATATCGGGAACGGTTGACTCAATTGTGGCTGTAACCGTATCACCCAGAGTAACGCCCGGAAGTGCGGGTACCAGCAGCAGCACGTTATAATAACGCACCTCGCCAGGCTGAAGGTCGATATAGCCGCAGGTAAACCCGGTAGGGGTAATATTAGCGTAAGGGCTTGAAACCGATACAATGCTTAGTGACGGGTCTTTAGTGTAGGTAAGCGTGCCGGCTGCCACCACCTGGTTGCCTGCATTATACAGCGTAATGTAGTTATTTGTTGTAGTGCCCGGTACTGCGTTACTGCCATAAACAAATACTTTTACATCATTACATTCCTGTCCGCTAATGGGGAAGTAGTAGGTAGTAATACCGCTTAGCGCAGCTACCGTAACGCCTGTATAGGTGGTTGCAGACGTATATTCGCCTGCGCAGGCTATGTTGTTTACCTGGTAACTTAGGTTATAGAGGTTAGCAGGGTTCGTTTCATAAATTACTGGTTCGCCGTTTCCTGAATACAGCGATACATTGCTACCGCCGTTTACCGTATACACAAAATCGCCACCGTTAAATACTGGTTCACTACTCTCTTTAACGCCATTGTTGTTTTCGTCTAAAAAAGCAATTAGCTGCATGCCATTTTCAATATCAAGCGAAAAATCTACAAAAGCTTTAATATAAGCATTCTGCCCATTGCCATAGGTACCGGTAATGCCCATCCATAAAAACCCAGCGTTTCCATTATTAATATCTTCCTGGGTAATGGTATATGTACCTGTAATACTGGTGTTATCGGTTTGTCCCGGATTTAGCACGGATATCGACCCTGTAGCGTTAAGGCCTCCGTCTATGGCATGTACATTTTGGATGGGGCAATCTAAAAGGTTCGTTATAGATGCTGTTAAATTTATAATATCACCTACACTTATGCTGCCACTACCATCAATGTCGTTTACATCTGCAATGAGAAAGGCATCAAACTCTTGCAGATAATTTACAGACATGCCCACTATTGCCGATGCACAGCCTTCGGCATTAGTAACCCTTACATTATAATACCCCGGTGCTATAACCTGTGTGCTTTGTGTGCCGGTTCCGGTATACGTTGTTATAGGGGTTTGCCATGAGTTAAGCAAGTCTATAGTCCAAGTGCCTGTTTCGGGCAGGCCGGAAAAAGTTACCACACCGTTTTCGGCGGTACATGTAGGGGAGACAATGCTAAATTGCGGCGGCAACTGGCTGCACACATTAAAAGTTGCCACGGCTGTATCGCAAATGTTAGGGTTTGAGGCAAGGCATAACTGGTACTCCAGCGTATAGGCACCTGCCTGTACGCCGGGGTCTACCGTAATACCGCCACAGTCATTTGCAAGGTATATACCGGGATTGCCGGATGAAAGGACAGTAAGGATGGTGGTATTGCACGAAGCCTGGTTTCCGGGTATGCCATTAACAACATCGTTAAGGCGGAGGCCGTTTATGTAGCCACCAACGTTGCCGTTAATGCTAAAGGTATCATCATTAGCGACAATGGTTTGCCCAAAGGCGGAGCTAAAAGCCATGCTGCAAAATGCAGTTACGGCAATAAGGTGTAATTTTTTTAACATATATTGGAAATTTTGGTTTTTAGCTTAACAGGTATGAACGTATTTACCCTACATTTTGATAATTTTAAGTGACTGTATATTGTCATAACCTGTAACTTTTACCAGGTAAATGCCGTTTTTCAACCCCTGCAAATTAATTCTAGCTGTACTTTCTGAAACCTGTTGCGTAAGCGATAGCTCGCCAAGTAAATTATATATTTCAACAGTATCGATTCCTGTAGTAGCCGAAATAGTCAATATATCGGTAACCGGGTTAGGGTAGGCGGTAAAAGTGTTTTTATTTAGATTATCAATGCCGGCAAATCCGCTAACAGCGTATGGATAGGCTGCACTTTCATAGCCATCTATGGTTTGTGTGGCATAGTAGGTAACGCCCGCTACAATCACGGTTTCCGGCGATAGCGGAATCGTACCTTCAGCATCTGCATACCATTGTATGTCGGCTCCGTAGATGATAACGTCGGCCAGGGTATCGCCTTCAACAACAGTTTGATCAGGTTCGGGCGCAGGTGCAGCAGGCAGTACAAGGTAAGTTATCACATAGATGTTGCCACAGCTATCGGTAACACGTATAGTGTGTTCGCCGTAACTTATGTTATAAAAAACATTAGAAGGCTGCGGTGCAAGGTTATCTATCTGGTAGGTAAGCGCCGGTACACCGGTGGCAAGTATGGTAACAGTATCTCCTTCAGATACTATTTCTGCGGAGAGCGACATACCCGAAACCAATTGTATTTCGGTTGTTGCATTACATCCATCTATTGAAGTTACAGTAATATATATACTCCCCTCCCCGGTATAACTTTCAGGTTGAACTATCGGGTTAACCTGCGCCAGAGCATCAGATAATGTAGCATAAAATACAAGGGTATAACTAGTTTCTTCAATGGCAGTGGTAAGGTCAAAAACACCTCCGCAGGAGTACACCATTATATTATCCGGCAGTACAGGCGCGGGGTTAACCATTATGGCAAATGACTCGACAGAAAAGTTATCGGGCACGTTATTTTCCTCAACCCTTATAAATATTGTTTGGGAATCAACGTTAGCTAAGTTTGTGTAATTTTGAGGGAACTCAATAGGGCTTTCACCGGTTGTAGCGCCTTCTAAGGTTTCATAAAAGGTTATACTGTATTCGGCGGGGTTAAGTCCGCCAAGCACCTGCATCTCATTCATGGTTAAGTCAAACGTGGCTACGCCATCATTATTGTCATCGCATGTTACAAGGTCGTCAGGAGTAGCTGTTTGGGGTTGTGCATAGCCTAATGTGCTTACTAAAAGCAGAAGTAGTATTTTTTTCATAAAAGTTGGTTTATACCAAAAATATGAAAAAAATCCCATTCTTACTTCAAATACAAACAAAAATTGTGGTAATCTACTATGGCTTTGCCTTTTATAAGTATGTCGGCTCCTATAATGCCGTGCACGGGCTTTGCGTTATACTGGCGCAGGGCCTCGTTAACATGGCTCATGTCAAAAATTACAAGGCCAAACGTCTTTGTATTCCAGCGGCCCAGCTTCAGGTTATTTTTAAGGGAGGTTTGCGTTAGCATGCCGGTGCCGCCCGCCCCCGCTGCCCTGGTTTCAGAGTCAGCTGCAACCAGTTCAAAATGGTTTATGCCCTCAAAACCCACGCAGCTGTTGCTGGCGCCGGTATCGAGTATAAAGTTGCCGGCAATACCGTTAATACGGGCTTTTATTAAAAGATGCTGGGTTTTGCTAATCTTAAACTTAATGCGTTTATAGCCTTCCTTTTTAAGAAGTGCCTGAAGTTTTTCCATAGTGAAGTGAATGGTTCGCGAAAATCAAATTTAGTTTAAATTGGTAATAAACCGTCAATAACCACACCAAGTTTGTATTTTTGCCCCTCAGCTTATATAAAAAAATGACATTTACCGATACCCATACCCACCTTAACAGTGAGGCTTTTGCCGAAGACCGTGATGCCATGATGCAGCGCGCGTTTGATGCCGGTGTTACCCGCCTTTTTATACCCTCTATAGACAGCGCCCACACAGATTCTATGTACGCCATGCAGGAGCAGTACCCGGATAATGTGTTCCTGATGATGGGCCTCCATCCCACGCATGTTAAGGAGAATTATATTGAGGAGCTGGCATTTGTAGCACAGGAACTGGCTAACCCCAAGCGCAAATTTTATGCCGTCGGCGAAATAGGAGTAGACCTGTATTGGGACAAGACATTGTTGAAAGAACAGCAGGACGCATTTAAACAGCAGATTCAGCTTGCCAAAAAATATAAATTGCCCATAAACATACACTGCCGCGATGCTTTTGATGAAACCTTTGAGGTGTTGGAAAGCGAAAAAGGCGACGGGCTATACGGTATATTTCATTGCTTTAGCGGCGATTTTATACAGGCTAAAAAAGCCATTGGCTACGGCATGAAACTGGGCATAGGCGGTGTGGCTACTTTTAAGAACGGCAAAATAGACCAGTTTTTAAAAGACATAGATATAAGCAATATAGTGCTTGAAACCGATGCGCCGTACCTGGCCCCGGTACCGCACAGGGGCAAGCGCAATGAGAGTGCCTATACGGTGCTTGTAGCGCAAAAACTGGCTGAAATATACCATCTTCCGCTTAGCGAAATAGCACGTGTTACCACCCGGAATGCAGCAAATGTATATGGTATTTAATAAAGATTTTCGGTTTAAATACAATAAATTTTCGTTCTTTTGTAAATAGTTTTAACATTAAAGTATAGCATGCCGAAATTTGATCATATCCGGCCTTTTTATGACAGCGAAGTAAACGAGGCCCTGCGTAGTGTAGTACACCACCCGATGATGAAGGCACTTATGAGTTTTACCTTTCCTGATGCCGATGAAAGTGAATGGAAAGAGCAACTGCTGCGTACCCACTCTAAACGTGATTTCCAGGCAAACTTTATATATAATGCCGTACACCAGGTACTGCGCAAAAGCAGCGAAGGCCTTACCACATCGGGCTTTGAAAAGCTCGACGCTCATACGGCTTACCTGTACATCTCTAACCACAGGGATATTATCCTGGACACCTCTTTACTTAACGTTTCGCTGCTCGAGCACGGGCTGGTAATGACCGCAAGCGCCATAGGCGACAACCTGGTGCAAAAGTCGTTTTTAAACGTGCTTTCAAGGCTTAACCGAAACTTTCTTGTACAGCGCAACCTCTCTCCGCGCGAACTCCTGCAAAGCAGCCGCCTGATGAGCGAATACATATACCACCTTATCCGCCGTGAAAACCGCAGCGTATGGATAGCCCAGCGCGAAGGCCGCACTAAAGACGGTAACGACGCTACCCAGCAGGGCGTGCTTAAAATGCTTGCCATGAGCAATGAGGGCCAGCCGCTTACCACGTTTTTCAGGAAGCTTAAGATAGTGCCGGTTTCTATTTCGTATGAATATGACCCTACTGACGCGCTTAAGATGCCCCAACTTTTGGCCGAATCTAAAGATGAGGTATATGTAAAAGAAAAAAATGAAGACTTCAACACGCTGCTTAGCGGTATTATGGGCCAAAAAAAGCGCATACACCTGCATGTGGACGATGTAATTGATAACGAGCTTGATTTTACAGTAGGCCAGGCCGAAGGCGCAAACAAGCAGTTACAGGCGCTGGCACAGGTTATAGACGAGTCGATTATTAAAGGTTACAAACTTTGGCCTACCAACTATATTGCTTACGATTTGCTTAATGGCACTGCTATGTTTGCCAGTGAATATACCGAAAAGGAAAAGCAGGTTTTTGAGCGCAGGCTTGAAATGCGCATTGATGTTGAAAACAATGTTCTACGTGAAGGGTTCCTGGCCATGTATGCTAACCCTGTTGCCAATAAAATGAAATACCAGGATGCCTAAGCCCAGGATATTGCTGCTCTATACCGGCGGTACCATAGGCATGGTTAAGGATTTTACCAGCGGCACCCTTAAGGTGTTCAATTTTAAAAAGTTGCTGCAAAACATACCTGAGTTACGCCAGCTCGACTGCGATATTGAGACACTTTCGTTTGAAAAGCCTATCGATTCGAGCGATATGGAGCCTGCCCAATGGGTAAAGATGGCACAAATAATAAACGCTAATTATCATGATTTTGACGGCTTTGTGATATTACACGGCAGCGACACCATGAGCTATTCGGCTTCGGCGTTAAGTTTTTTGTTAAAAGGGCTAACAAAGCCGGTGGTGCTTACGGGCTCGCAATTGCCCATAGGCGACCTGCGCACCGATGCAAAAGAGAACCTGATAACGGCCATACAGATAGCTTCGCTTACCGAAAATGGCCAGCCTTATGTAAAAGAGGTGTGCCTTTATTTTGAATACAAACTGTACCGCGGCAACCGTACTACAAAAATAAGCGCCGAACATTTTAACGCCTTTACTTCTCCCAATTACCCCGCGCTTGCCGAAAGTGGTGTACACCTCAGGGTTAACCGCGACTTACTATTCAGCAGCACTAACCCGGAATTTTCTATAACCGGTAGTTTTGATGGCAATGTGGTTATCGTAAAGATGTTTCCCGGCATTACTGCGGCAGTGCTGTCGGCCATTACGAATATTGACGGGCTTAAGGGCATCGTGCTGGAAACCTACGGCAGCGGCAACGCACCCTCGGGCGACTGGTTTATAAGCATTTTAAGGGCGGCCATTGCAAGGGGTATACAGGTAGTTAACGTTACCCAGTGCAGCGGCGGCCGGGTAAACATGGGCCAATATGAAACAAGCGCATCGTTAAAAGAAATTGGTGTAATAAGCGGCGCCGACATTACTACCGAGGCTGCCATTACAAAAATGATGTATCTGCTGGGACAAAAAGTAGCTGCTGCGCACTTTAAAACCCTGTTTGAAACACCGTTTTGCGGAGAACTTTCGCAATAGTTTTGTAATCCGGTTTTTTACGCTATTTTTGCCCGCACTAAACTTTAGAGAGGTGGCCGAGTGGTCGAAGGCGCACGCCTGGAAAGTGTGTATACTCCAAAAGGGTATCGAGGGTTCGAATCCCTTCCTCTCTGCTGAAACGATTTTTTTAGCTTTTCAAAACAAAGCAAAATTTTCAAAAAGCTTCGTAAAACCCACAAAATCACTGTTTTGTGGGTTTTTTATTTTTCAGGGGATATCTAAAATTTTCAAAAGCGCACAAAAAGTTTGTGGCAAAATTGTGGCAAAATTTATTTTTGAAAATTTTGCCACAAAATAGGGGTTAATTTACTGATAATCAAACCAGTTAACCTCGTTAACATCTTGACTGATAAGCGTTATAATTCGACCTTTATTAATTTATAAAATGTTGGATTATGTTACAAAGCAGCTTTGGATTTACCTTCTTTTTGAAGGCATCCGCAAAAAAAGAGAATGTACGTACTATTTACCTGCGGGTAACAGTTGATGGAATTTCGAGAGAAACATCAACAAAACAAAGGTGGGACCTGACCCGTTGGAACCAAAAATTAGAGCGGGCGACTGGTACAAGGGAAGATTCACGCATCCTTAACTTATTTCTTGACTCGTTAGCGGTTAAAATAAATCAGTTCAGGATCGATTCACTAAATGATGATGATATCATTACTGCACAATCCCTGATGGATTACCTCCAAGGGAAAAGGACTTCGAGGGTAAAGGTCTTAGAGGAGTTTACTGCCCATAATGAAGAAATCCTTGCGCTTGTTCCTGCCGAATATGCAATGGGAACCTATGAAAGATTCGTAACCGCAAAATCACATGTCAAAGATTTTATCGCATTTAAGTATAAGGCGGACGATATTGAGTTCAGGCAGTTGAATTATGAGTTTGTCAAAGATTATGAATTTTATCTGAAAACAGTCAGGAAAATAAGCAACAACACCGCGCTCAAGTATATCGCAAATTTTAAGAAAATAGTTTTGCGTGCAATTGATAAGGACATCATTACAGCTGACCCCTTTAAAAATTTCAAATCCCGAAAGACTAAAATCATTAAACGGCCACTGAACTCCGATGAGCTATCCATCGTTGAAAACCACTCTTTTGCGGTTGCGAGACTATCGGTCATCAGGGATATTTTTATTTTTCAGTGTTATACTGGACTTGCATATATCGATGTTTTTAACCTTAAGAAGTCCGATATCCGAATGGGGGTTAACGGTGAACTATGGATAATTACCCAGCGTCAAAAAACGGACAGTCCAATAAACATTCCGCTTCTTCCCCAGGCGCTTAAAATTATTGACCGTCACAAGGAGCATCCGCTTTGCGTAAAGCGCGGTTCAGTATTGCCTGTGGTTTCCAATCAAAAAATGAATGCCTACCTAAAAGAAATTGCTGATATCTGCGGTATTACAAGCGTACTTAATACACATAAGGCCCGACGTACATTTGGTAGTACGGTGACGCTTAATAACAATGTGCCTATTCATGTGGTCAAGGAAATGCTGGGCCATAGTTCTGTCAAGCAAACGGAAGAATATGCACTTACCGAGGAACTTTCAATTGGGAAAGAAATGAAACAACTGGAGATGCGTCTAAACCACCGCCAGGCCACACCACCCCTTTCCATGGAAACACTTTTGGAGATGAAGGAGGAGATCCGTCAGCTTAAAGAGCAGCTAAGCGGAGCAAGTACCATAGCAGTACAGTAGACATTGTAAAATTTAAATTTTCTCGTATGGAACATCAATTTGTAGAAATAATTTCAATCATTAAGAACGCACAGGCCACAGCACTGCGCGCAGTTAATGCAGAACTAATAAATCTCTACTGGAATATAGGCTGTTATATTTCAGAAAGGCTTAAAAACGCAGAATGGGGTGAAAAGACAGTCAATGAACTGGCATCATATATCCAGCAGCATAATCCTGAACTTAAAGGGTTCAGCCGCACGGGCATGTACAGAATGATACAGTTTTTCGAAACCTATAGGGAGAGTTCGTTTACAAAGCATGTTTTGATTCAAAATACTGATAATCAAAATCCTATAATTGTCCCATCACTGATGGGACAATTTCAAATGCAGGATATAAGGAAGACTTCATTAGTGCAAATTAGCTGGACACACCATTCCATTATTGTTTCACGATGCAAATCATCGGAAGAACGCAGTTTTTATATTACCATCAGCCTGAAGGAACACTATAGTGTAAGGGAACTTGAACGCCAGATATCTGCCGGCCTGTTTGAAAGGACAATGCTCGGTCAGAAGAACGAGGCTTTGAAACCTTCTGCGGAACGTAGCGGTACTGCGGGTATTTTTAAAGACAGCTATGTTTTTGATTTTCTCAATCTGCCTGAAGTGCACAGCGAGAACGACCTACAAAAAGGGTTAACCGGCAGAATGAAGGATTTTATATTGGAGATTGGAAAGGATTTTATCTTTATGGGCGAAGAATACAAATTACAGGTTGGAAGCAGTGACTTCTTTATTGACCTCTTATTTTACCATAGAGGTCTGCAATGCCTGGTAGCGTTTGAGTTGAAAGCAGATAAGTTCAGGCCGGAACATATTGGACAGCTCAATTTTTACCTTGAAGCGCTTGACCGTGACATAAAAAAAGAACATGAAAATCCCAGTATTGGTATTTTATTGTGTAAAGACAAAGATATGCAGGTTGTTGAATATGCATTGAGCCGTAGCCTCTCTCCTACGATGGTAGCTGAGTACAGGACGCAGTTGCCGGATAAGACAGTATTGCAGGATAAATTAAATGACTTCTTTGTAGATGATTTCAGATAATTGCTGGATGTGCTTATTAAGCCTGATTTTTGCAATTTTTTGAATGTTTTTCTAAACCTGTAAAACACTCATCCTCGTAATTTTATATGTCAAATCAACGGTATGGGAAAATATCCATTTACAGAAAACGGCATTAAAGACCTGCTACAGCAATTGTATAGTCTGGACGACGAAGATTTGTATGAAGAAACGATTGCTTTGTCGGACGACCCTTGCGGCTGGATAGCGGCCCATATTGAGTTGCAGGTGCACCAGTTAGAATGCCTACGTAGCTATCCAAACAATACTATGAGGATTTTTGGATGGAGTGCCGCTTCATTATTGCTGTCAAGGTGTCCTGTGGAAGTTGTAAATATTTCTGATGAAAAGTTGGCTGAGAATGAAGCCAGCATTTCTATGAGAAGTGATTTTTCTTATCATGTTGGTACTATAAATGCTTCGGGAGAGTTTGTAATCAAGGTATAAATTTTAAATGCATTGTAGTGAGCATGGGAGCATCATTATAATGCTGGCGGTATCTATTAATGCCGCTTTTTTTATATTTAGTTACATGTAGGATTTCAGCGGTTGATTTTAGCAGTCTGGCGCCGCACCAAAGCCCCGAATGTCTTAGTGGGTGTTTCAGGGCATGGGTAGTGGTGCTGTCCTAAAATCCATCAGATTGAGAAATATGCCCCTTTGAAAGGTCAATCCATTTCGGAGCATTTGCCACAGCAGGGAACAGCCCATATGTGCTAAAGTGGAATTGATGAACAAATCCTGTTTTTCAAGTGCTTCGGCAAGGGAGCAACTTGGCAGGTCTTCGGTATCGCCCTGCACGAGCAATTCGGCAAATTCCTGAGTAACCTGTGGCAGGCTGCAGACAGTTGCAAACTTTTCCGATGCAGGTTGTTTGATACTGCCGATGGTTGAGAGGACAACTTGCCCTGTGTCCCTGCTATTGCCAAAGTCCATCCAATAACGGGGCGTATCGACACGGTGTGTACTTAAATCCAAATCATTTAATATTTCAGCTATCCCGAAACGTGCTGCTGCGGTGTCCACGCAGGAGATATAAATAGCATTCCTGCCTGTTGCCGTATCAACAGTAAAAGGTCTTTCAATAGCTTTCCAAGCCGTTCCGAAAAATCGGTTGGTACGGGTAATGAGTGCGGTTGCTTTGGATAAGCCGACTTCACATTCTGCAAATAACTGCCTGCCACGGTTGGCATCGGTTATAATATCGTCATCCCAAAGGCTGACCTGAAAGCCTGCGTGTCCAAACTGTTGCAGGCTGTGTGACATTCGTGCCAAGCCTGTCAGCACCTGTGAGCCTGTGCCGCCTGCCCCGATAAGGCACACGCTTATCGGGTTGGTGGTGTTCAGTAGTTCGGGTGCTGTAAAGTGTGCTTTTATTTTCGTTTCCATTACAGTAGGTTTTTAAGGGTTAGCGTTGTGGTTCTAAGGGTGTCGGTCGGGAATGGCTTTTTAGGGTCTGCCATCAGTTCTTTATAGAGGTTGAACAGGTTAACGCCAACGGGGTTGTGTTCGTTGATGTGGTGGGAAAAATAACTCCCAAAGAAATAGCCCTGCCATGCCGTAATAAATTCCTCCAAGCTCGCAGCGGATTTAATGGCTACATTGACATTACCCATACATACGTTGCCTTTTTGGTAGAGGTTGAAAAAGGGTGCGTGGAATAACGGGGTTTCTGCTTTGGGTTTGGTTTTACCGTTGAGGGCAAATATTTGTAGTTCCCTTTTGGTGGCTTTCCAAACGAGCGCAGGCAATGAAACTTTACCGTTATCCAATCCCAGGCTGTCGGCAAAGTATAACTTTTGGCGTTGGGGCTTGGTGTACCATATCACGCTGCTGTTGTCGGAGGGGTCAAGGTGCAGTACATTGTCAGGCAACACGCCCTCGGGGCGCAGGAATGCCTTGCCTGCCTGCTCTCGGGTATCAAGGGCTTTGGCAAGGCTTTGGGCTTCCCTTACGGTTAACGGGTGTGGGTTTACAGGGCTTCCGCTTTCGTCCATATCGTAATACTCAATATAGGGAGCAGTAAACCCACTTGCTGTAAACACCACAAGCGCTGCTTTAGGCTGGTATAGTGGGACGTTTGGTGTCATAGTCATAGTTGTTTAAGAGGTAACACAATTCATTCAGAAGTGGGAACAAACGACATTCAAAATCGAGGGTATCGTTATCCTGCGGTTGCCCGTCAAAGAAGCGTTTTAGTACAGGCTCTTGTTTTGAAAGGCTTTCGCTAAAAAAGCCGTTAACGGATTGTTGTACATTTTCGTACAGCCACCCGTCGGTAGCTGCGACAAAACCGACGTATTTTTCCATTGTAATACATTCATCATCATCAAAATCGTCATTTCCATAGTCAGGCAGACAGCTTGTATTAGCGTGTTTGTAGATGGAATTTTCGGGATAGTCCTGCCACAGCTTGTAAAACTTGTGGGCAATGATTTGGCATTGTCTGTCCAAATCATCAATGGGCTTAAAGGTTTTAAGCCATTCCCCAAAATGGTCAAAGTGTACCGTGTTCCATATCCTGCGCAACATGGTTTCCCCGTAATGCTGTGCAGCCCGTAACTGGCTTACATATTCGTTGTAATCTTTTTGCTCCCAATCATCGGGGTCATTGGTTACCCATTCGGTAACCATTTCATATTGCCAATACAAAAAACTGTCCTCGGTGTAGTAGGGAATATTTACAGTATGGAACAGGTAGCTGAAAACACAAAGCAACAGCCGTGCGCCCTTGCGGTGCTTTTTGTCCTGCATCATATAATGCAGGGGCAACACAGGAATATAAAACAGCGTATTGCCTGTGTAACAGGTTTCTGTTGCCTGAACCGCAAAGCTGCCGTTATCCTCCAACAGTTCTAATTCAATATGTTGAGAATACATCTCATTGAGCAGCCTCCCTGCTTCGTGCAGGGCAACCTCCCTACCATAGGGATAGGCAAACCCTGTGGTGTCTACTGGATTTATATTATAGTGGTCGCACAGCAATTTAAAACTGCGGTAAAAATCGCCCTTATCATTTCCGCTTGCAATTGCCTGCCCTGCATGGTGTGGCAGGAAGCGGGTTTTCAGAAAACCATAGGCAGCAGTCCCACAGGGGCTGAGGTTGGGCGGTCGGCAAGTACCTCTGCGGTGTCTTTCCTGCGCTGCAACCCCATCAGGAACTCGGCTACGTTTTTGTGTAGCAGCTTTTGCCTTTTGTTGTGGGGCAGCCGTAACTGCCCCGCTATTATCTTTTGCATAGTCCATAACGTTGAATTTTACCATTATCCTTTTGTCCCCATAGTGGTTTCAAAACGGTATAGTACGGTATCGTTTGTAATTTCAGGGCCGACTGTCTTAGCAGTCGTTAGTGTCGGGTACGTATTCGCATAGAAATTCATCACAGCTTCCACGCTCCATTTCGGGTCGGGATCGGTAAGAGAGAACTCATTCCCCTTATCTTTCATCAGGAACACCCTCGGCATCAATACTGTCTGTAGCATCTTGTTCGGTTTTAGGTTCAACATTAGTTACTGCTGTGGCAGGCTGCTCAGCCCCAAACAGGTCAGGGCTGAATTTAGCCGACAGGCTTGACCTGCATTTTTGCATTTCCTCGGTTTTGTCAGGAAACTCCGAAGCCTGTGGCACTTTTATCCACGCTTCCCTGTATTTGCCTGCTGCTTCGAGTTTATCGACTTCCGCCATAATCCCTTTGTATTTCATTTCTTTGATTTCTTCGGGCGTGGTGGGCTTGTCCGATTTATCGGCTTTATCAACCTTTTCGGTTTTCTTCTTTTCCATCGCAGAGTTTTTCTTTGCTTCTTCCTGACCCTTGAGATACTGTGCCATATTGGTCAGTAGCTGCGAGGTCTCTTGTACAGGTTCAGCTACAGCAGGGAAAAATCCCTCTCCAAGTTCTTGTGCCGTACCTTTTAGTATCAGGGGGGGAATGTGGTTTTTTGCGGTGTCCCCACAGGCATCATTTTGCAACAGTACGGAGACTGTCAGGCTTTCGCCGTCCTTGCGCAGGGTCAGGTTCAGGCAGCCCGTAAAGTTGAGGGCAGCTACCTGGCTGAAAAAATTTGTAATTGCCATAATTGTTTTATTTAGTTTTAGTATAATGGGGGTTGCTCTCGACAACTGCCCTTAAAAGGTTCTCCGCTTTGCGGATTTCAAAGGCATCCTCGCTACTTACGCCTAAACCATCTAATTCCCCGAAACGGGACAGTATTTGCTCAATTATATTGATTACTGCTTCTTCGGTTGCATCAGTCAGTAGGCTCATGGCATAGCTGTATAATGGTTAAACAGTAATTGTATAGCAAGCCCGTAGCGTTTGTTTTCGGGTAGTGATGGCAAACTTGCCGCCTGCTTCACAATGCAGTCAATTGTAAAAATGGCGTGGTAACCGTCAAACAATTGGTCGGCAAAGAGGGTACTGCTCTTGGTCAGGGCGCGGCTGTGCCGTTTTATAATATCGGCAACTTCTGCCGCCTGCCTGTACCAAAAGTCAAAAGTCAGCAGGTCATTGCCCCATGTGCTTCGCAGGGCTTCCTCATTTTCCGTTAGGAAATTATACGCTTCTGTAAGGCTGTTTAATATGCCTTTTAGTTGCTCAGGGAAGAGGGTGGCGAGTAGCTTGCCCTTTTCCACATTGTTCATATTCTGTAGTGGTTTCATAATCTTTTTTTTTGCAGCCCCTTGCGGGGCTGCGGTTAATCTTCAATTCATAATCAGGGCAGCAACCCCACCTTTTGTAAAGTCGGCGCATAGGTCAAATGCTTTTTGCGCCCTTGCCTGAGCTGTACCGCCGAGGTAGATGCTTTTCATTTTATCCTCATCATTTTTAAAGTTTCGCACATTCTGATAGTAGCCAGTCACAGCATTATACGCCCCGAATACTGTCCCTTTTGTGGTTTCCATCTGTTGCGTGTCGCTTGCCATTGCATAGGTAAAGGCTGCATCACAGGCGTTTTTGAATACGCTTGAAAGTTCATCTTCAGCCCCTTTCTTCAAAAGGTTGAAAGTTTCTGTGTTAGGGCAGAGTGCGAGTTGTATCAGCTTTTTTACCTCCCTGTCTTCTATACGCACCTTTGACCATTGGTTAAATATACCCTCAAGCTGTACAGACAGATTATCTGCCAAGCCCATAACCCTGTGGGCATCCTCTAACCGTTGCTTTGCATTTGCGGTGTGCCTGATACGTACCACATTGGTAGCCGAACGAAGGGCAGCGTTAAGGGTATTTTGACAAACAATACGAATAGGTGTAAACGCTGCGGTAATACTTCCCGAGCCATCGTGTGAAGTAGTCAGGAAAATAAACTTTTCGGTTACGTCATCCCCATTACCTACTCGTATATAGCCGGGCAGTTTTGCCGTAATAAAGATGCGCTCCCCCTGTCCTATAGCCCCTGCGGTTTCATATAGGATACCGTCCCCACCACCTACGATGGCATCAAAGAATGCAAAGGCATCGGCATTCTGCACGATTTGGTAATCTTTGCCCACCACGCCAAATATGGCGTTGGTATCGGTGCGCATGGTAGCGTACTGGTCGGGAACTGCAAAGTCAATGGCAGGCTCGCTGCCTTTGGCAAATAGGGGCGCTTTCACTACCTCATAGTCAAGCCCTGCATGAGCAATTGCCTCCCGTGAAGTCGGGTAGTCCTGTACGATTTGCCCAAGGGCGTGCCACGCTTTTTCTTTTACGCTGAAAAAAGAAAATTTTCCAGTCTGTTCGTTGAAATTCAGATTATGTGCCATAATATAAAATTTTAGTTGTACGTTGTTTTAAAATGGAAGGTCATCGTGCTGCCCGTCAGGGCTAACCTGAGTACCTGTAACTTCTATCGTTGCGGGTTCATCCTTTTCACTTTGCTTTGCCTGTGGTTTATCTCCTGTAGCCCCGCCACCGTGTAGCGTGATTTTTGAAGTGTGGAAATTAAGACCTGCTTTTGCCTGTCCCTGATTGTCTACCCATGCCCTTGCGCTGACACGTCCCGTAAGTTCTACGATGCTGCCTTTGGTCAGATACTGTGCTATGCCCGTACCAATCCAATAGGAACAATCAAAAAATTCGGTCTGCGTAACACGCTCACCGTTCTTAGCCTTGTAGCTGTCATTTACTGCTACGGAAAAGTTTACCACCTGTTTTCCTTCTGACACGTTGCGAACCTGCGCATCTGCTGTCAATCTTCCTGTAATGTCCATGATGTAATGTTTTAATGAAACAGTCGTATTGCATCCTCTTCAACCCCTGCCAAAAACAGCATTTTCCAAAAGAAAAAAGGGAAAAAAAGAAAGCTGTCCTGAAGTGTGCGGGCGGATGCGGAGTGCTATAAGTCCCGAAGGGTGGCCTGCGGCCATTATGCGCGCGCAGCCTGCGCCCGCACGATAACTTCGCTTGCCTTTTTATCTCTTTTCGCATTGGAAATGCCGCTTATCCCTTATTTTTACACTTGAAAGCCTTCATGGATTTCGAACAATAAAAGAATTACAGGATGTGGATAGTAGAAAAGCCTGAGGTACTGGGCGAGTCAGGTTCAGTTGCGACTAATTTTCTTTACAAGTCAGGAAAAGTATATGTGATGGATAACCATCGTTGCGCTTCATGGTGCTGGCTTCAGGAGATAGATACAGACAAGGAGTATAATTATCTTCATATTGACCGTCATTATGACCTGTGTGAAAGCCCTGAAGAGGTCGATGCGGTAGTGATCGAACAGGGAACGATATTGCAGGGTTAGCATTTGAAGAGTATGCAAATCTTAGTTACGAGGTGAAAGGTACCGGAATATTTCCCAAGCTATTCCGTTGGGATAACTATATATTAAACCTTCAGCAACTTTATCCGAAACTTTTCGCCAGCACAACTTTCATAACCAAAAAAGAAGGCGGAATTACCGATTTCGTACAAGATGAATATGAAATAGAGCAATTCCTAGGAGAGTACAGGCACTGGGTAACCAATTCAAAAAAAGGATGGATCATTAATGTGGACCTTGACTATTTTTTCGCGCCTATCAGGGGCTACTTCCAGTTATATACGGATGAGACCATCCGGCTTGTTGCGAAGGAGATAAAGCGTTACCTGGCTAAGGTTGATGTAGTCACAATTGCGTTGAGCCCGGAATGCTGCGGCAGTTGGGAAAAAGCGATCCATGCCCTGTCAATCTTCTCTGAGGAGCTGGAGCTTGATATCGACCTTGGTGCCTGACCTTTTCCAGCCTTGCTATAGCTTGCCAATATTTTCACGATAAAGGTATATATCAAGTAGTACCACATCCTTAAATTCACTCTCGCCTAGGATTGCACTTGTACGCAGGCAATATCTAATTTCCACAAAAAAGTTACCGATAGCATAAAGCAGGTACGTAGTCCCTTCAAGCGACAGCGTCTCTACGTGTCTGCCAATTTCCCAGACAATCTGGTATTGAAGCTGTTCACCCTTCGATAGAAATTCATATATTTTCGTTGTACCGCATCGGGTTTGCCGGAGCAAATATATCGTCTTATGAAGATATCAGTCTCTGCCTGCATTGTTATAACATTGCGTTAAACTACTGGTTTGTCCTTTTGGGAAGACGTAAATTAGTACTTAATCTAAACTACAACCCATGAGCGATAACAAGTCAAAAACAGGCAGCCCGGACCGTGACCGCATCAGTACTTCGGAAGATTATGAAGTACAATACTGGTCCGAGAAGTTTGGAGTAAGCAGGCAGGAGCTGATCGATGCCGTAAACGCCTCGGGCAGCAACAACCCGGATAGGGTTGAGAAATACCTTAAAAGTAAAAAATAAGGATTGCTATGGCAATCCTTATTTTTGATAGCCTTTTCGAGTATTATCAAAATGAAACCGATGGGATATTTTAATGTAAAAACAATATTACGGACCGATAAAAAGCGTGCGGATAATTCCTGCCCTGTTTATCTGATAGTCTCGATCAAAGGCAAGAAAATTAAGGTACCTACAGGGGTTCAGGGATTTTCTGAGGAATGGATTTCAAAGCCGGGAGCCTTTGCCGAGAGCGGATCAAGCATTCGCAATAGTATTATAAAAAAGAAAGTTGCTGCCATTGAGGAATTCCTTTGGAAGCAGATTGTGGCGGATATTGAAATATCAACGGACCTGGTAAGGTTTCACTTTGGGAAATCTGCAAAATCCGATTTTTATTCCCTGCTTGATGAATGCTATAAAGCACAATTCAGGCTACTTGCCCCAACTACCAGGAAGCATTACCTTCTAGTACGCCGAAGGCTTCTGGAATTCCAGGATCCAATAGGACTGCATAAGATCGACCAAGATTTCCTGCTTCGTTTTGAGGACTTTTTACGGTGCAAAGGTATTGGCGACGGCGGGGTCAGTACGCACCATAAAGTACTTCGGGTTGTCTTGAATTACGGGCTAAAAAGGAAAATTATAAAAGAGAATCCGTATGCTTTTTTCAAAGTAAAAAGGGATTCGCCACGTCATTTAACCCTTACCGAAGACCAAGTCAAGAGGATACAATTACTGGAAATACCGGTAGACAGCCGGCAAAAAAATGGGCTGGAGCTAACGCGTGACCTTTTTCTCTTTAGCTGCTACACCGCCTTGCGCTTCAGTGATGTCATAGGGCTGAGGAAGCATCAGATCGAGCCGGGTTACCTGTTTTTATGGCAGGGCAAAACGGCGAGGCCTGTGCAGGTTCCTTTACTTGAAAAAGCTTCTTTGATTATTGAAAAGTATAGCACGCAGGAGAGGGACACCATTTTCCCCTATATTGCAAACCAGACAACCAACCGTTACTTGAAGCATATTGCGGAGCTTTGTGGGATCGAGCTTAAACTGCATTTTCACCTCTCTAGGCATTCCTTTGGGAGCTTAATGGCAAATACCGGCATTGATGCTTTCTCTCTATGCAGGCTAATGGGGCACGGCAGCATTAAAACCACGATGCTATATGTCAATAATACCTTAGAAAGTGTCAGGGAGAAGATGCGTCGGTCGGCTATCTTTGATTAGCCCCACTGAGCAGTTGTACTGTAAGTGCATCGGGCTTTCCATCGAAATATAAATCGAGTACTGCTTCAAATACAGGATCTGCACCGGGCACGTGGCTAAAAAGCGTCATGCTTGAATGCAGCTTTGCATCATCGGGATACCCAAAAACGGAATTTACAGATACGCCCTGCAAGGATAGCAAGGCCTTTGATATTTCTACCAGTCGGCTACCGAGAATGGGGTGGTTATGGTATTTTTCCGCTTCCCCGATATCTTTGATGCCGTAGTAATTTGCCATCGGGCTGTGGCCAAGCCCTTTCAGCTGCGGAAATATGAACCACATCCAATGCGTCCGCTTGCTGCCCGCTTTAATTTCTTCAAGCGCATCGAAATATACGCCTTGCTGTGCTGCTAAAAATCGTTGTACCTCCATTTTGCTATTTATAGAGGGCATCGTGTGCTTTTTTCAACGCCTTTTCCATATCAATCCCTTTTTCCAACGTAGGCCTAAAAAGGTCGCCTTCACTTTTAATACGCGCCAAAGCATTCTCTATGGTAAAATCCTTCATCTTAAGCCCCTTTTTCACTTCATCCCAATGCAATGGCATCGATACCGTCGCCCCGGGTTTAGGGCGAAGAGAATAAGCGCAGGCGATCGTGGCGCCCGGGCGGTTCTGGAGAAAGTCCAGATACATTTTCCCTCCCCTGTCTTTTATTTTTCGTTCAAGGGATGTAAAGTCAGGAAGCCTGTCATGCACAATGGATACCAGTAAGCGGGCAAACATCTGTGACTGGTCGTAGGTATATTTCGCCCCGAGAGGGATATAGATGTGTATTCCTGTAGAACCAGAGGTTTTGACATAGCCCGGCACATCTATGGCATCGAGTACGTCCTTAACCTCACGGGCGGCCTGTATGACCTGCTCAAACGTGGTACCTTCAGCCGGGTCAAGGTCAATAACACAGTAATCAGGGTTGTCGGGATGCGCAGTACGGCTGAACCACGGGTTCATTTCGATGCATCCCAGGGAAGCCATCCATAACAATGTTGCCTCGTCATCGCCTACCAAAAACTCCTTGTCCTCCCCGTCGCTTGTGGTGTACGGGAATGTCTTTGCCCAATCGGGCGCTTTACCTTTTACATCTTTCTGGTAGAAACTTTTTCCGTGAATACCGCTGGGAAACCTGTTCAATGAAAGGGGCCGGTCTTTAAGGTGCGGCAGTATATATTCGGCCACCTGATAATAGTAGTTGAACATATCGCGTTTGGTATAGCCTTCTTCAGGCCAGTATACCTTGCTCAGGTTGTTAAACTTCAGGTTATGCCCGCTTACTTTTTTCACCTGTGTCTCTTCTTTGGGGTTGAGCAGGGTTTTAGCCGCATCACGTTTGGGTGCCGCCACCAGTTTTTCTTCTTTGGCTGGGGTTGTAATCGCTTTGGTGTCGGTGGCTTTTTCCCGGATCACCTCACGAGCTTTCTTATCAGTACGCATACCTTGAAAGGATGGATGGCGGAACACTCCGTCGCTGGTCACCTCAATAAAGCTTACCTCGCAGACCAATTCAGGCTTCAGCCAGATGGCGGTCGCTTTTGGCGGATTGGGGCGGAACCTCGAGGGCTTGTTGACATCTGGTTTGGTATCAAACGGAATCGTATCGGTAATAAGCGGCTTGAAAAGTTCCATCATCTCCCTTTGTTTCTTATCCGAGAAACCTGTCCCCACTTTGCCTACATATTCAAACTTCCCGTTCGCATACACGCCCAGCAATAGGGAACTGAACTGCTTGGCCGTGCCTTCATTTCGGGTAAAACCGCCAATAACCACCTCCTGGCGCTGGTTGACCTTGATCTTAAGCCATTCTTTGGACCGGGAATCAATTGCGTAGGTACTATCGGTTTTTTTTGCCATAATACCTTCCAGCCCCATCTTTTGTGCAGCCTCAAAGAAATCCACCCCGTTGGTATCAAATACCTGGCTCAGGCGTACATGGTCATCATTGGCAGGTAATATTTCTTTTAGAATTTCCTGCCGCTCCGATAGCGGCAACCCGGTGATGTCTTTTCCTTCATACCATAAAAGGTCGAAAGCATAAAAGGCCAGGTCGCCATCGGCTTCGCTACGCCAGTTCTGCAGGGCACTGAAGTTTGCTTTGCCATCTTTGCCGATCACCAGTATCTCACCATCCAGTACCGCATTGATGGTCCAGGAATCCATTACATTGGCGATAGGATAATACTTTTCGGTAAAGGATTTTAGGTTGCGCGATAACAGCTCTGACTTGCCTTTATTGATATAGGCAAGGGCGCGGTAGCCATCCCATTTGACCTCATAGGTCCAGCCGGGGGTATCGAACGGCTCGTTGACCAGTGTAGCCAGCATAGGCTTTACCTCGGTCAGGATCTTGCTTCTCCTGCCTTTTTTTAATAATGCATCGGGCTGTAAATGCTTAGGGTTTCTCGCTTTGGCATCAACTTTTTTATCAAGAGTTTCCTGCTCGGATTCCGGTGGCTTCTGCCCATAAATATTTTTACTGGTCTTAGCAACCTGCTCCAATGTTTTACCCGATATAACGGATTTAGTTTTTTTGGTAATATCTGCTTCAGAGGCATATTTATCTTCCAGCTTCATTAGTAGCCAGCCATTCTCACCGCGTCCGTGCGCTTTGACCAGGGCAAAGGCTCCTTTAAGCTTTTTGCCTTTTAGGACAAACTTGATTTTGCCGCTGTGTAGCCCTGCACGCAATTCCTTATCCTGCACCTTTTTCGTTTTAGCTTCGGATACATAAGGTTCATAAAAACCTTCATCCCATACAATAACGGTGCCCCCGCCATATTCTCCCTGGGGTATTATACCTTCAAAATTCCGATAATCGTAGGGATGGTCCTCTACCATCATGGCCAGGCGCTTTACTTCAGGGTCTGTTGAAGGCCCTTTGGGCACAGCCCAGCTTTTTAGCACGCCTTCCATTTCCAGCCGGAAATCATAATGAAGGTGTGATGCGGCATGCTTCTGCACCACGAACCGTAGTTTATCCTCATTGCTTTTCCCTCCAAAAGGCTCAGGCGTTTTTGAGGCATCACGTTTCTGTATGTATTTTTCTAAAGCCATGATAAGTCCTTTAACTTACTTAAAGTTAGCTTAATAATAGCAGATGGTAAACTGCTTTATCATAACTTTAGTACCTAATAGCCGTCAACTGTCCTGATGTCGACATTGAAATTAGAATTACTCTGTATTAGGTAATAAAAAATTATTTCCGTACTAGAACTACTTTAATCTTGCCTGTATTCAATACTGCTAGCAAAAATGCTATGTAACGAGACAGGATTAGCATTACCATTAGATGTGTTTAAATTCGCTACATATACAGCACTTTTAGTATCATATAGAGCGTATCTAGTAATTAGCTAGAACCCTAAACTTATCTGAGTTCTTTGGATCAATACCGAAACTACTTATTAAGCTTTTATTGTCGAGCATTTCAAATAATTTCTGATGATAGTCGGTAACGATAAATTTAGGTTTGCACTGGCGTTTGAATAGCTTGCTGTATTCTAAATTCAGGTCGGAAATCAACTCTTTTATCTGCGCATTTTCAAGCTTATTTACTTGCTTATTGAATACCCGTATCTTGTTTTCAATTGATGTTGCGTTTTTGAAAAGGCTCTGTAGGACCTCGTATGATAGTTGGATATGGCCTGTGAAAGCAAGCGTTTTACATACCAGTTTGCTAATCTTGGCATTGTTAATTATAGTTTCATCATCTGTGTTTTGAATAATTAATACCTTATTAGCTTCAGACATATTTGATGACTCCAATAGCCTTATTATATCATTGTCATTTAATTCATAGCTAGTAACATCCTTTGCGAATATTTCCTGATTATTTTCGATAAGAGTAATATGAAGATGTACGGAATCAAAATTATCCTTAAGCCTATCATAATTGTCTTTCGTAAGGTTCAGCTTGCGGTTTTCTGTCAAATAATGTACTTTGTCAGTGCTCAAATTTTCAAAGTGCAGGCTATTCCAAGTGTAATGGACGCTTTTTAGTAAAGTAATATAAGTATTGTACTGTAATTCATTTGTTTTCATCAATTCTATGATGAATTCTTTTAGCTCTTCTACACTCCTGCCCGGAGCATCCTTTATCATCGTCGCTGATAAAGCCTGATAAATTCCTTCATTATTCAGGTAGTCAATGATTGTATCGTCTAGCGACTTATGTTCTAACCCATCGTAATAGGAAAGCAGGTTGGACCAGGATATTACAATCTTAGTTTTCTCAATCAGCAATTTTTTTACCTCATCATCCTGAATTTGAGTAAGATCAGATATCAAGGTTTCCTTTTTAGAGATTAGATCGTTTTTGTGGGCAGCAAGAAGGTTCTCATTATTGAGCAACACTGTTAGACTTTCCTCTTCCTCTAATGTATTACCGGTAAGCTTGAGCAGGATGTTTTTGGTATACTCATTAATGTTTGCTTCAATATACTCTTTTAAAGGTGCGCATCCGGACCTGCTTAGAGTTGTATAATTTGCCGTGTTGAGTTGCCCGTCAGTGATGCTGTCGTTTTTCTGTTTTAAAAATAAGGCAACATTAGTGGGATTGATCTTATAATAGTTTTTATTATATACGTGGTCAAATAAAGCCTGTTCAGCTTCAGATGGAATATCCAGCGCATCAAATTTGATTCCGAGTTTGGTAATGATATCCTTAATCTTACCGGTCTCTCGAGCATCGTTAACGAGCGAAAGATACCCAGGTAGCCTCTCAATATAAGAAGCAATATTTCCGACGCTCTTGAAATTTACAATATCATCTATATCGGCATGATACGAAATGAACTTAAGATATTCCTGCACCTTCTCTTCAGTGTAGTTTCTCTTCAGTACATCCTCCCAAAACCCTTTCCATTTTTTAGAAATGGATTGTATAAACAATGGCCTGTAACTCTCGCGTTGCGAAATATAGCCGTCAATAAATTCCACAGACCTCTGCTTTCCATTGGCAAGGGTGTTAATTATAGCACTATATTCATCTTCATAGCCTTCATAATGCTCAGCAAGGTAATCAAACAGGTCGTAGTTGAGGATAGCCTCCATCGCAAAATACTTTGGTGGCATCTTACGAATTAAGTTTTGAAGTGCTGTAAGCTTGTAATTATACGGTGAATATTCACCGCTCTTGACCCTGCGCTCGAATGCAAAGTCTTCCTTAGTGATATTGACTTCATGGAAGAGTGATATGTAATCATTGTAATTTTCATTTATATATCCGTTGAGTAGGAGGTTGCGCATCAACTGATTATCTGAAAATTTTCCAAGGTGCTCCTCGATGTCTATTTCGCGGAATATATTCACCAGGCTCCAGGAATCAATTTGTGACCGTTTATCCCTAAGTTTCTGTATTTCGATCCTTAGCTGGCTTTCCTTATCATTCTGTTTGTCAAGTATGAATTGAGCCCGCTCATCGTATCTAAAGTCACTGTTGATTAGATCTTCAATATCTGAAAAACTCAAATCCGATTTTTTCGTTGAAATTTGATATTGGCCGTTATCATAATGATAAAGAGGGGTGAAAAATGCATATTTGATTTTGGTCAATTCCCTGAGGTTATCGAAAATGTCCTGATCCAAAAGCTGCTCGAAACTTTTCAGCTGGTCATCAATGTAAACACCGGTTGCCTCAGTAAATTGGGAGAATATTCCACTGACATATATACGCCTAAGGTCTTCGATATCTTCAATACTTTCCTGTTCTATGCGTTGGATCTCTTGTTCCAGCGCTTTTATTTTTCTGGCTGTTTCCTGGATCATGGAAGTGACATAGGAAGCCTTGCTATTGATAAATGTATAGAGATTACCACCCCTTTTATGCAATTGCCCGAAATCTTCAGGGAACAGGTTTTTGTAGATTATTATAGCGAAAAGATGGTCTTGGTTCAAGTCGCTGCTGAGGTTTAGCCTGTAGATCTGATATTCATGGAAGATGTTAGTGAGTAGTCTCATGTCAATGTCATCAATGAAGGTGACCACGTCCTCAGTAAAGTCTTTGGAGAGAATTCCCTGGAGGCTAGCTTCTGCAACTAGCTTTGCCAGCTGGTCACCTGCATTAGTCGGGTTGATGAAGGGAATGACTGGGATGATATACTCAAAGAATTTCACACGTTCGCTTTTATCCTTGAACATCTCGTCCCTTATAGCATATATAAAGTTGATTTCCCTTCCGATAAGTTTTGAGTTATTGAGCAGGATATTTATTTCTCTGAGTTTAGTAAATATGTCCGTGCTTTCAAAACGATCCAGATCTTCTATAACCACGACATTGTAATCGGTTCGTTCGAAGAAGTAAAGTATTTCCTCAAGGTGCTCATTGAATACTGATTTGTCAAGGTTATCACCGAGTTCCAATTCGCCTTTAATTGTGAATTTATTAATTTTTGAATTGCTGAAAAGCCTGACAACGGTCTTGGCGAACATACCTATGCCAGCAAAGAATATGAGGATAAAGAACAGTGCAAAAACATCAAGCTTTTTGGCTAGATTCCATTTGAAAGGATCCAACTGATTAATATGGCTGAATTTGAAGAGAATTAGTGCACTGGCCACCCAGAAAATCAGTCCGATTGCAAATGTCCATATTTTTCTATCGGTTACATTAATAATCCTCTTAAAGCGTGAGTCCGGTATGTCCGAAGGCTTTACATGGTAAAAAATCTGTTGGAGGATACTTACCTCAAGTTGCCGCTCTAGAACGGCACCTTTTTCTGCTGTACCTTGCTTATTTGGGATCGGATTATCTTCCTTCACATCTTTGAAAGAGGCAAGAGAAATATTGAGGTATCTATATGTTTTATAGGTGTGTTGGAAAGTTTTTAAGATGGTGCTTTTTCCTGAGCCATAGCCTCCAGTTAGTGCTATATTGCTAATACCATTATCATCTATAGTTTTTTTAAGAGCGTCAAGGTAAGGCTTAATTCTTTCAAGTTCTTTCGTATCGGTTAGGATTTTAGGGGCCAGGGAAGTGATAGCTGTAGGGGCAAGCACAACGGCTTCTTTTTCGAAATAAGCAAGGCAATAGCGTAGAAATTTAATCATCAGTAAGGAGACTTTATTAATTTATAACGAACTTAGAGGATTTTGCATCTCGCCATCAGTTATTAGCTAATTTAATAAGAATATTGACATAATAATAGTAAGTTCTTAAAACAGTAGCGGTTTGCACTTGATTCAATGTAGATAAATTGCCGCATTATGTAATAAAAAAGAATGACAGTATTTATTAACCAAATCTTACAACGTAGCTAAGTGGTAAACTCTTCTAAAAGTAAGATTAATCCTTGGCAGCATCAACTTAGAAGACTTAGGAATGTGATGTTCCCAAAATGTATTCGTAGTTCCTGACATTAAAAGCAACGTTCCATGATGCAAGGGTATCTCCAATTGCTCAACCTCCTTATCGGTCTTATGGCGAAAACGGAATGGCCGGGTTTGCCCAAAAGTCAGTGAGGCAATATTCGGATTGCGGCGGATCCGGTGTTCTTTATCCGAATGCCAGGCTACACTGTCATTGCCATCACGGTATAGGTTTAAGAGTACCGCATTAAATTTCAGCCCTGTTTCCTGTTCCACCTTTTGTCGGAGTTGCAGGAGTGCCGGTGTCCAGGGCTGTGCACTCTCACCTGATTCCTCCTGTTCGCCATACCAGGCAATCATCCGTGGTGCCGTGACCATCTTATCATACATGGGCATCTGGTAGTGCTTCCAGGGGGTATCTTGTAATAGCATTGTATAATAATGGTCGGCATCTTCTTTAGGGATAAATCCATCAAACTGCATCAAGTGTAGGTCCGGCAGGTCGAAATATCTTTTAGGGCTGTTGCCCACCGTAAAAAGATCAGTATCATTAAATAGTGTCATAGCTGTAATTTTCGATTGTTGACCGGAGCCCCGGTTTCAGCACCTTACCGGGATACTTACTGGCATAGGTTGAAATTAGCTGCATTATATAGCCGTTGGTTTGGTATGGGGTCACATGGTCTTTAATCTCGCTAACTTCCGCAATTGCTATATCAGAAGTGATGTAGCCCATTCCATAAAAATGCCCTTTCTCCACCCAGATGCAGCTGCGTTCATCATGGTTCCGCCCTTTGTCTACAATGGCGTAACTCGGCCGCGAGGCCTCCACAAATTCAAGGGCATTGTTCACTGCATTATTATGCCTTTCCATATCCGGTAACGTTGTATGGTCACGTGCAGCAATCGTTTCATCTTTAGAAGTCCCATAGTGGATAAACCGGTAATCAATGGTAAACTGCCCCGCCAGTTTTAGAAGCAGGTTAACCCCATCATGGAGAGAATGAAACATTTCAACATAGCGTTGGTGTTTGGCAAGCTTTCCCACAGCCAGGTATTTATATCCGTTGCGTGCCTCGTATTCATACAGGCCAATCTTAGGGTCAAATTTCTTGAGTGCCCTGTTGTGGATGGGCCATAGTTTTTTGATTTCACAGCATTCCAATAGTAAAGCCATAAATTCCGAGGCGCAGACCTCGAAAGAAATGGCATAAATGTCCCGGAGGAAGTTTTGCCGCTGGGGCGTGATTTTGTGCCCGCTGAAATGCTGGGCTACCCGTTTCTTCAGGTTCTTTGCTTTGCCCACATAGACAACAGTACGGAACTGGTTATAAAAATAATACACCCCCGGCTTTTCCGGCAGTTGGTCAAAATCTTCCGGTGGCAGGTTTGGCGGCAGGCGCTGGTCCTGCGCATTGTTTTTGATCATTTTTGCAATAGTGCCTTCAGTATCACATTCCAGCAACTCGCACAGTAATATAGCTGTTGCATCGGCGTCGCCACCGGCGCGGTGAGCAGCCAGCAAAGGAATATCTAATGCCTTACAGAGGTTGCCCAGGCTGTAAGATGGAAGGCCCGGCTTAATTTTACGTGCTGCACGTACCGTACACAGTTTGTTTTTGGCCGACCATTTCAAACCCGCCCTTCCCAATTCATGGCGTACGAAAGAGTGGTCAAAGTTCACATTGTGGGCTACGAAAATCCGCCCTTTCAACAGTTCAAAGACCTGTTGGGCAATGTCATCAAAAACAGGTGCATCCCGTACCATTTCATCATTGATTCCGGTAAGGGCGAAGATGGGCAGTGGTATTTCCTTTTGTGGGTTAACCAGCGTTTCAAAACGTTCCAGCACATCTGTACCATCATGGATAATGATGGCAATTTCCGTAATGCGGCTCCCGCTGGCGTTCCCACCTGTGGTTTCTATATCTACTATGGCATATTCTGTTTTTTTCATCCTGCTTTCGTTTGTTGTGTTGTATTCATTTTATGCCTTGGCAGGTTGATTTCCTGTTCCTGTGGGTACGGTGCGCGGTGGGTCATAGAAACATCTTCCCGCAACTTTTCCTGCGTGCGTGTACTTTCCGCATCACTTTCCCTGTAGCGGGGATCCGCTATAAATGGCATCTTTTCCATCTTAGATATTGTAATGGTCGGGAAATGGTAATCGACCTCAACGGTACCCAGCAGCAGATAGCACCCGCCACCCTTGAAGGGATATTCCTTTAAACTCCCTGTAAAATGCGCGGTATCGAAAAATTCCCCATTGGCATCAATCCAGGTGCCGAAGTACATAGCACCCATCTTGGTAGGCACATGCTTGCGTGAAACCAGGTAGGCCAGCATCTTAACCTGTTTTTTGTGGTACTGTACTAAATCACATGCCATTACAGTACCACGGTACCTTGTCTTTAAAAGGTTAAAGGGTGTAACGGAAACCGGGAAGCCCAACAGTTCAATCTCATCGAAGGCATCCTCAAAGGGAGAGCGCTTCAGTTCCGGCAGCTTGTATTCCCGTACCGGCTCCGGCAACAGTTGGGGCTGGCGGTGTTCGGGTTTAAAGTTCATCATGATACGCCTTGCGGTAATCAACAGTTCGTTCTTATTTTTACCTGTGCTTCGGAATGCGCCGATATAGATAAGCAGCTGCAGGCCTTCAATACCAATGGGGATACGGTTGATAAAATCCTCCAGAGAAATATATTTCCCGTTAGCCAAACGTTCCTCTACGATGGTACGTGCAATTTCACCCTGTAAGCCCTGCAGGTGCATAAACCCTAAAAAGATATCCTTGCCGTATAAGGTGGTTTCGACTTCGCTTTTGTTAACGCAAGGGTTATGGATAGCGGCGCCGGACATCCTTGCCTCGTGTACATATACTTCCGTACGGTAGAAGCCGCCCTGGTTGTTGATGACCGCTACCATGAATTCAATCGGGTAATGTACCTTCAGGTAGAGGCTTTGGTAACTTTCCACCGCATAGGATGCGGAATGCGCCTTACAGAACGAATACCCTGCAAAGGATTCAATCTGCCTGTAAATCTCGGCACTTAACTGCTCGGGATGCCCTTTGGCAGCACAGGAAGCAAAGAAATTATCCTTAACCCGTTGCAATGCGGCTTTCGAGCGTCCCTTGCCACTCATGGCCCGGCGCAAGATATCCCCATCAGCCGCTGCAACCCCTCCGTAATGCAGGGCAATCTTGATCACATCTTCCTGGTAGACCATAATGCCATAGGTTTCGCCGAGCTGCTCCTCGAATACCGGGTGGAAATACTCGAACTTATCGGGGTAGTTATGACGGAAAATATATTCCTTCATCATCCCGCTTTGGGCTACACCGGGGCGTATAATGGATGAAGCGGCAACAAGCACTTTGTAATTATTGCATTTGAGCCTGCGTAAGAGCCCGCGCATAGCGGGGCTTTCGATATAGAAGCAGCCGATGGTCTTGCCTTGCTCCAGGTATGTATTGCAGGAGGCCTCATCTTTGGATAAGGATGTATCGCGGATGTTGACATCAATGCCCCGGTTCTTTTTGATCAGGCGTACCGATTCATCTATATGCCCAATGCCACGCTGGGAAAGGATATCGAACTTCTCAAAACCTATATCTTCGGCAACGTGCATATCAAACTGTACGATTGGAAACCCTTTAGGTGGCAACTCCAATGCAGTAAAATCAGTGATAGGGTCTTCAGAAATAATAACACCACAGGAATGCATTGAACGCTGGTTGGGGTATTTTTCCAACATCATGCCGTAACGATGTATCTGCCGAATGACCTCATTTTTGTCGTGCTGGTCCATCGGCGTACCCGATAACGCATCCAGCTCTTCCTTTGGCCTGCCGAAGACTTTACCCAGTTCCCGGAATATGGATTTGTATTTAAATTCCACATTAGTCCCGCAAAAAGCCACATGGTCCCGCCCATAGCGGGTGAAGATATACTCTAAGATGGTATCGCGCTCTTTCCAGGACCAGTCAATGTCAAAGTCCGGGGGGCTTTTACGGTTGAGGTTCAGGAAGCGTTCAAAATACAGGTCAAGTTCCAAAGGGCAGATATCGGTAATGCCAAGGCAATAGGCAATGATGCTGTTAGCACCACTGCCGCGCCCGATATGCAGGAAACCCATAGAATTGCTGTAGCGGATAATGTCCCATGTAATTAAGAAATAGCCGCTGAACTCCAATTGGTGGATTATCCCCAGTTCCTTTTCTACACGTTCCCGGGCTGTGGTGTTATCAGCGCCGTATTTTTTTATGAGACCCTGATGCGCCAGACTTGTCAGCAATTGTAAATCTGTGTCCCGGTTAGCTGTGTAATGCTTTTTATTACGCGGTACACCAAAGGTATATTCAAATTGGCACTGATTGACCAGTGCGAAGGTATTCTCCAGTATCCGTGGATATTGGCTGTAGCGCACCATTATGTCTTCCGGGGACTGCATCATCTCTTGCGCACCGCAGTAATCTTCGGGCGTTAATTTACTTCCCAGGGTATTAAGGTCAATGGCGCGAAGGATGCGGTGCAGGTTGTACTGCGCTTTGGTAGCGAAGGTGACCGGTTGCAATACCACCATTTTATCCAGCCTGTTTTGCCATTCCGGTCGTATCAGTAGGGAGAGGTTTTCAGGCCGTATCCCGATGTACTCGAAATCTTTTAAAATCTCGGGCACATTGTCAACAGGATAGATTACAAACACCTCCTTAAAATCAGAAGCATTGGTAGGGACTTCCATGCCTTCAAGATTGTAAAAGGTGCGGTGGCGGTTGATCTCGCCAATGCCTGCACGGTCCTTGGCCAGGGCAATGTACAGCAATTTGTTACCCTCCCGAAACTCCATACCGACAACAGGCTTTATGCCTGCCGCATTACATGCCTTATAAAACTCGTAAATACCGGTAACGGTGTTGATATCGGTCAGCGCCATAGCGGTAACACCAAGGTTTTTACCCTGGGCTACCAATTCGCTAACGGATATAGTGCCGTAGCGCAGGCTGTGGAAGGAGTGGCAATTCAGGTACATAGTCACATCACTTTAGTCTGGTATATCCCGCTGCCCCGCATCACGGCACCCGCGCCAAAACGGTTCTTAATTTTATCCATGGCCTGATATAGAGACATCATTTCCTGTGTGTCCTCAAAAAGGTTGATCTGGTAGGAACCCCGTACCAGCTTACTAAAGCGGATCCCGACAAGGCGCAGGCTCATACGGCGTTGATAAAGCTTATCGAACGTTTCCACTACGGCTTTAGTAAGCGTATGGTCTGATGAGGTATAGGCTAAAGTAACCTGCCTGGTTTCCGTATCAAAGTTGGAGTAACGGATCTTGACAGTCACATTAGAGGTCAGCCACTGTTCGCTGCGCAATTGGTAAGCCAGCTTTTCAACCATTGTACAGAGTACCGAGCGCAGGAATACCAAATCGGTAGTGTCCTGATGGAACGTATCTTCTGTAGATAGTGACTTACGTTCCCTATATGGCTCCACCGGATTGTTATCTATACCATTGGCTTTTTTCCATAACTCGATGCCATTCCTGCCTATCATCTCCTGCAATACATTGACAGGCATTTCGGCCAAGGTCTGAATGTTTCGTATGGCGATTCGGGACAATAGCTTAAATGTAGCATCGCCGACCATCGGTATTTTTCTTATGGATAATGGATTTAAAAACTGTTGCACCAGGGATTGTGGAATCTCCAGGTTGCCTTTGGGTTTTCCTTCACCGGTGGCAATTTTGGAAACGGTCTTGTTGACCGATAACGCAAAGCTAATTGGAAGGCCGGTCTCACTAGTAATTAAGGCAGACAATTCATTAGTCCACCTGTACGAACCGTGGAACCTGTCCATACCGGTGATGTCGAGATAGAATTCATCAATGGATGCTTTTTCCATAACAGGTGCCCGTTCTTCTATAATTTGCGAGACGGTGTTGGAATAACGCGAAAATAATTCCATGTCCCCCTTCACAACCCGTGCCTCGGGGCACAGGCGTAATGCCATCTTTATAGGCATTGCCGCATGCACGCCAAATTTTCTTGCCTCATAGGAACAGGAAGCTACCACGCCACGGTCGCCACCGCCCACAATCAGTGGAATCCTTTCTAAACCAGAATTTTGCAGCCTTACGCAAGACACAAAAAAAGTGTCAAGGTCCATATGTACAATCGAGCGTTCCATAAATCTTTCCTATTTGTACCGAACAAAATTAGGACAGATATTCCCAAATTATTTATATTTGTCGGGATAAATAATCCCAAAAAGCGTATGTCTTTATTTTCCGACAATATCAGGCACCTCAGGGTAAAAAAAGATGTTTCCCAAGAAATCGTTGCTGAAAACCTTTCTATAAGCCGTGACAGCCTTGCTAAATATGAGCAGGGAAAATCGCAGCCACCCCATGAAATCCTGATCCGGATTTCCAGGTATTACCATGTGAGCATTGACCTGCTGTTGACAGCAGATATTCGAAAAATAAATATCGAAAGCCTGCTGAAGCTCGACGATAATCGTATCCTGCTTCCAATAATGGTAGATAGCCACGGCGACAATATCATTGAAATAGTGCCCCATAAAGCAAAAGCAGGGTATCTAGCCGGTTACAGCGACCCGGAATTCATCGGGCAGCTGCCCCAAATCTCACTGCCCTTTCTGGGCAACGGCAAATTCAGGGCAATGCCCATTGATGGCGATTCCATGCCCCCGCACAGAAATAGTTCCTATATCATAGGAAAATATCAGGAAGACAGGAATGATATCAGGGAAGGCAAAACTTACGTCTTCCTTACAAAAGATGAAGGCATCGTCTATAAAAGGATACAGAAAAAGGACAAGGAATATCTCACCCTGCAATCGGACAATGCGTTTTACCAGCCATATACCATCCATTTTTCAGAAGTTCTGGAAATATGGAAATATGCAGGCAGCATCGAAACCGAAGAATTCGAACCCGACAGTCTCGAGCCGCAGAACATACGCGATATGTTACATACCATAACCAATGAAATCAAAGCTTTAAAACAATTACAACCCTGAGTACTCTATGACAGCCACTATACGCCTGAGGATCAAAAAAGATATCGACACTGCAACTGAAAAGAAAATACTAAAGATGAAAGGCGGCCTGATTTCGCAGTCCTTCACGGACCTTGTCCATTTTGATGATGATGGCGAGGAGTATTATATCAATCATTTCAGCGTTGAAAATGCGAAGAAAGAAGCTGCCATCCTTTTTATTACAGATTTCATTGCCGCCAATAGTATCCAGGCAATTGAATTTATAAGCAAATAAGCATGTATGCTGCAAAAATTTATGTGTCTGTCATTTGCGAATAACCATTCCTGCTTTTGCAGGGTCGGCAAGCAGCATTTCAATTTCCGATTGTATGATTTCCTGCACATCCTGCTTTACCTGTTCGTAATTTCGTATAATGATACCGTTGTCAATCTTTCGGACCGCTTCAATTTCCCTGTAGCCGGCTTCCTCTTTCCGGAGTGCTTCATGGTTGTTTTGTATCTCGCAATGGAATGCTTTGAGATCAATCTTATTTTCGGGCTCATCCGCTACCATGCCTACAAACTCACCTGAGCTGAGCGCCGTAATCTTAGAGGGCGGTATGGCCGATTCTAACTGCTTTGACCTGCTTATCGAGGTGTCGTTGCTGTTTATGGAAAGGCTTTCCCTGTCCTGCATGATTTTGCCAAAGCGCTCGGAAAGCTGCTTCGCGGTATCGCCTGTCACCTGTCCTGCAACGATGTTTCCGGTAATGTTCATGATTACCTCTGCCTGTTCCCGCCCATAATCTTTGCGCAGCTGGCTGAAATCCTGGATTCCCAGGCAGGTCGCTACTTTATTGCTTCTGGCCGTTGCGATCAGGCTGTCCATGTTGTTGAGGTAGATGGTCGGGAACTCGTCAAATATTAGGCTGCTTTTCTGCATGCCCTTCCGGTTAACCTGCTTTACAAGCCGCGTTACGAAAAGGGAAAGTACTGCACCATAGATCTGTATCTTCTGCGGATTATTTCCCATGCATACGATCTTGGGATCGGAAGGATTGTTGATATCCAGGGTAAAATCATTACCTGAAAGGACATAGTATAGTTGCGGCGAGGAAAGCCTTGCCAAGGCAATTTTTGCCGAAGCTACCTGCCCCTCAAGTTGCTCCATAACGTCATTAAGATACGCCGTAACAAACGGGTTGATTAACACCTCGATCTCTTTTTCTGTCCTGAGCAGCGTAAACAGGCTGTCATATTCCACCTGCATAAGCTCAATCACATGGGGCAGGGTACAGAACCTGCCATCCTTATATTTCCTGAGGTACCAGATAACGGCTGTCAGGAAGTTGATGGGTGACTCGACAAAGAAATCGCCCTGTTTTTTGATCCATTCCCTATTTAGGCCCATCAGTATGGTACGTGCAGATTCGGCCGCATCGGTAATATCGGTCATTGATGAAGGGTCAAGGGGATTGCATCGGTGTGAGCGGCTCAGGTCATCGAAGCAGATGGTATAAAATTTCGGCGGCACAGGGTAGCTGTCCTTATGTTTCAGCCATGAGTTGTAAGCAATACGGGAGAGATCGTCAAATTTAAAATCATACACGAACATGGTAAAGCCTTTGGCAATGTGCTGGGTGATTACGTGGCGTATCACAAAATACGATTTACCTGCCCCTGGTGTGCCCAGGACCATGAGGCCCCTGAAGGGGTTGATGATATTAACCCAGCTTCTGCGTACCTTGTCCTTAAGGTGGTATCGTGCCGGTAAATTAATGGAATACTCATTATCCAGACGGCGTTCCTCCTGCGGAAAAGTCTCGTTTATCTTGTTGAAAATATCTTTTCCATCAAGTTTTCGGGTAATGAGCCTGGATAGTTTTGTACCAGCGGAAAGCATAAGAAGATAGCCGATGGCTGTAACTGCCAAATAAGCAAAAAAGCATATCAGCATTTCGCTAAATAATTTGACCACCAGCCCTGATGTAACAAAAAGTATAAAGCCAACAGCAAATCCCCTCATTGCAGTCTTTAAATTTAACTTCTCATCCTTGCGGCCCTTGGCACCCATCAGGGAGATGAGCAGGAATAATAATGCTATCCACTTTGGCTTGGCGAAGGAAGACAGCAAACCGGTCTTTATGATGTTGGAAAGGATATTATCGGTGAGGGCTGTAGTGAACCCGAAAAGCTCAAATACCCTGTGAAATTCATAGTAAAAATGCAGGAAAAGGACTGTCAGGCTTATAAGCCTTGTCATATCCAGAATCTTCCTGAGTGCCTGCTCATTTTCTCCCGTATTCATACTCCTTCATTTAGCTGTTTCCCTGCTGCCCCCTTCGTTTCCTCCGCTTTTTACGCGTCAGGTTTTTTGGTATATAATCCCCACCAAATTCTTCTCTGGTTAGCGTATCCAATATCGAACTGATCTGCTGTATTAACTGTGCAGCACCAGTATTGCCGGTTGAAACACCAGTCGCAATAGCATCCAGTTTTTCCCTTACTTTACCCTGTTCACGAACCCGTAAAGGATTCGAGGGAGGTACATCAGGGAAGCGGTTCAGCATTTCTTTGGCGCTGTAGGCTTTTCCCAGATCGCTCCCGTTAAGCACAGCGCCACTTTGGTGATCTATATACGTTATCCCGTACAGGCGGCCCTCATCGCTCTGCCGCTTTACCAAGGTTATCCCCTGTGCTGCAAGCCCCGATACCATCTCCTCGAACCGTAAAGGTTTCCCATCCGTGCGTAACCTGTCAATTGTATTTTTCACACGTGCTTTGTGCTGTCCAAGTGTAATTGCATTCTTTGCAAACTTTACCTCGAGCCTTGCCAGTGTAGGGCGGGTATGGAACAAGCTCGCTTTAACCGGAACACCCACTGCTTCCCCCTTATCGTCCACAATGTGGTACAGCAGGCCGTGATGTCGGTTCACACGGGAGCCTTCAGCACCACTATCTGCCCTGATGTTGTAAATGCCCAGTACAGCATTAAGGCCTGCCAGGGAGGTGTATTTATATTTGCTGAGCACCGCGTCAAGCACATTCTGTATAGCGTTACGGGTTTCGGACTTCCCGTATTCTGCAGGGCGCGTCCCTGCCTTCTCGATAATTGCCCGCCTGCCTTGTGCACGTATAAGACCAAATGCTTCTTCGAGCTTTTTCCTTGCCGGCTCGGACTTGCGTATTGCCAGATGGTGCAGGTCAATCCTGCTGCCATCCTGCCGGATATTGGTAGTAACCAGATGCAGGTGGGGATGCCCCGCATCAAAGTGGCGGTACACCAGGTAAGGCTGTTCCCCAAAACCAATTTCCTGCATGTAAGCACCAGCAATCTCAGTCATTTTATCATTGCCCAAGTCCTTTTCCGACGGGTCAAAATTCAACGAGATATGCAGGCTGTTCCGGCTAACGTTTGTATTCAGTTGCATTTGCCTAAGCAAGTACCCCTGCTTCATAGTGAAATTTAGCCTATTGGCATCGACGGGATAGTTTCCGGCATAAAGGCAGATTGCCTTTTGCTGGGTGACCTTATTTTCATTGTAGTTCAGCATCCGGTTAATCGAACTACCCACCTTTATTATCGCAACCATCGATTGGAAAGTTGCTGCATTATTTCTTTAACCTTGTCAATTTTTAGGAGTACAGCTTCAGCCTGTCCCTTGAATTGCAATCCCCACAACCGTTGTTCAGGGGGCTGAAGGGTATGCATTTTTTTGGTAACTTGGTTAAGATTATTTCCAATGGATTCGAGCTCTCGATTAAGAGCGGCCAGCTGTTGTATCAGATCATCCTGAGATTTGTTCCGATAAAAAGCAACCACAGGCCGATTGAATAATATAATACGTGCATATTGGCTAAGATTTCGGCAAGTAGTTTTACTGAATTTGCCATGCAATTCTTTGAGTTCATCCGGCGTGAGCCTGAGATGTAACCATTTTGTTTTATAGGTGCCTGCTTCCATTACATATCAATTACATTAACACTAATGTATTGACATTGTCACATAAAATCTATCTTAGGTAAATTTAACCTATGACTATGATTTATTGATCTTATGGATTGGAATTATTAAAGTTAGATTTAAATTCAATAAATAAAATTTTCAGAGCCTATTATATTTTTATTTTATGAAAGTAAAGAACTGGAATAGTTCTAATGAACTATTTATTCTAAATTTAAGTCATGACGACCTTTTGGATCTGCATTATCAATCCAATCACCTTCAAAATTGCATTCACCTTTGTGTCTACCTTTTCTGTCAAAAACCTCAAATGAAACTGTTTTTGTATCAATAGACAAATATGCTGTTACATTGCGTGCTTTAAATACTAATCGATGGTTGATTCTACTCAAATCGCCATTATAAACCCATCCATTTAGTTCTGCAATTCTCCTGCCTATCCAATTGGCAGATTTTACTCTTTCATTAGAATCAGCACTTGTTCTTATCTTGTTTAAATTTTCATCATTAACTATCTCTTTACTTATGTCTGCGAATCGAACAGGATTTTCTATGGCATTCCATTTTGCATCTAAACTGGAGGTTTCAAGTTTTTTTTCTCGAAGAAACTTCTCATGAATTGTAAAGTGGATCTTGTTACTTAAGTTAACTATTTGATCATTTATTATATTGTGGTTGTCTGCATTATCAATAAATTCATTAGTGACATTAAAAAAATTTTCATCAAAATCTATGAGAGTTCTAAAACTAATAACTGGCGCTTTGCGGTTTACTGCTCGTCGAAAAAATTCGGATTCTTTATTTTGCCACTTCACATATTGAATAGATTGATCGTCCTCGTCGTCGGAAATCTTTGTTAGATTATTTGCTATTATACTTTTGACGCGGGTAATACGCTCATCTTTCTTATGTCTGTCAAGATGATGATCAGAAAAAGAATTATCTGAAATTATCAATTTACCTTTATAATCGTCCGCCATAAAAATTTTCTGGACAGAGAATTTAGAAATCCTCTCACAAGTTATTATAAAATCATCAAGTAATGTTAAGAAGTTTTTAGAAGTTACTTCAGGCGCATATGAAAAATCATTTATATAAGCGTGCATCTCTATTCTATTAGCTGAGTTAATCTATTGTCCCACTCATCAAAGAAACCCTCAGGCCAACGCTCTAGGGTTCCTTCTTTTTGTATAGCAAAAGACAACTTTTTTAAATCTTTTCCAGTTGTAAAAAAATGTATCTGCGTTTTTATTGGATTAAGCTCTTTGTGTTTTACTGCAACACGAATTCCATTTAGTAAGTGATCACTGTGCGTTTCAGCTACAATTTGAAGACCACTTTCAGCGGCCAGTGCTAAAAGTTTACCCATTCGGGATTGGCCTTTTGGATGAAGATGTGCTTCTGGATTCTCGACTATAAGTAACGAGCCAGGTTCCGCTGTTAAAATTGCTACAATGACCGGTAGAGCGTAAGAAAATCCAAAACCAATATTTACGGGATTGAATCTTTTGTTAGGCTGATCTTTAAATGTATATTCCAAGTTAATTTTAGAAGTATCACTTCCATCAATTATAACTTTTGAACCGGTATAAATAATTTCGCTAACCCAATATGATATCAGATCATATACTCTTGTAACATTTCCTACTCTCACACCATCAAGTTTTACTTCGTCATTAATGGTTTCCAGAATTCTATTAGCTACAAATTCACCAGCATAGCCTACAGGGCTATGATGTCTAGTAATTGTTGGCCTTTCATAGCTGGGTCTTGGGCCTATACGTTCTGCATTAAGATATTGGAATGTAGAGGCAAATAATGAACTGTCATAGATATTCCCATTTTTTTCTGAAACTAGTGTTGTCAGAGTATTGGTTTTTCCTTTAGCTTCTATCGACCACTTAGCATTATTTTCCTGTTCATCAGTTAAAGTGAATGAAACAGATGTGTCGATAGCATCAGCCGCTAACATATCGTCTGGACTAATCAAATTAGCCAGTACATCGTCTATTATCAATCTTCCATGATTTTGCAAGTCACCTCTATCAAAACTTTGTCGAAGTATTAATAAAGACTGTACTACGGATGACTTACCCATTCCATTGATACCTGTAAGGAGAGTTAGTGGAAATAACTCAATGTGCTCATTTAGAAAGCGCTTGAATTGATATAAATATAAATCAGTAAGCATTTAGTGTATGTTGTATTAAATAACTTATATGTTGAAACCTTATCTGTACCGCTCTTCTTCCTGAAGTACTGGAAGTAAATGACCTATTAAATTCCAAATCTTGTAATAACATTAAAAAGTCAGGTATTATTAAATTTTTGGAGTTAACAATTTTATCCAGTTCATTCTCCGATAGACGTGCTAAATTTACCGCCCAAGTTTCAAAAAGAGCAATATTTATATTATTGCCCTCGCGATGGCCGTTTCTGTTCAAATAATAAAATGCATTTTCGTTAAACAATCTATTACATGCCCACATGCTATTAGCGAAACGATACTTTATATCCTGAAGTTCAGCTGGATCTGTTCTATAGATTTCTTCCATTGCAAAATCTAAAAATTTTTCCATGGGAGGAGCATAATCGTCAAGAAATTTATAAAATGCAAAGAAGCGCAGGACAGCCTCTTTATTTTTCATTTTCTTTTCCGAAAATTTGTTTTGTGTAGCCCTCAAAAACTCATTAAGAGTAGAAAGCGTATCCAAATAATCGGCTGGTACTCCTCGATAGTACGCATTCCTGATTTCCTGGCGGCTTAGAGAACTGCCGCCAGTATTTATGCGTTGGAATATATTAAGTTTTACTTTGTCAGGGGTGCCTGGATTGATGACGTAAGCCTGAATCTGAGATTGTTGGATAACTCTTTGGTATTGGAATGGGAGCTCACTAAAATTATAGCCTTCAAGATCCTTGAGATATTCAAGATCGTGAAGAGTAAAATCATTATGGACAATGAAACCATGCAGAGTAGTCAGACGATGTAGACCGTCGACAACTTTCCACGGTCGTTCACTTCCATCAAAATAAAATATTGGCAATGGGATGCGCATTATTAACGATTCGATTAATCTGCTTTTTTGGTTCTTACTCCAAGAGCCAATCTTTCGTTGATAATCTTTTTCACGCCATAGTTCAATTTCACCGTGGTAAATCATATCTACAATATAACCGACCGTAAATGTTTGCTGTCTGATGTCAACATCGCTCGGATCGTAAGGTAATTCATTATAGTATGGACGGTCGTTATAATTCATCAAATAATTTATATTCAGTGAGTAAAGTAAGTTGATTACTAAATAGGCATACTATTTATTCGCTTACTATTGCGTATTGACAAATATACTAAAGTTTGTAGTACTTAAGTTCACGTACACTTTAAACTTCTATGTAATTATTGATCTGTATTATAGATTCTAAAAAAGTATCTGACACTTTTTTTCCTCCCCCGAGTTCCGAGGAAGGGAGGCAAGATCCGGTTGTGTGATACAACCGTTCATCTTGCCGATTGCGACAGAGAGGCAATCTCCCTTGACAAGCCGTTATCTTTTAAAAGCAGCAATTGTTTAAGGCGTCCTTAGAAAGTGAATGCCGTGCAGGGCGAAAGGCATTCTTTTTCGACACTGCAAAAGAAAAATCCTGAAGACAGTGAAGGTTTTTTCTGCACGATTCTTTCAGCATTACAATCACATCAGACCAAGGGTAAATTATACCGAAGGTTTTTATGATGGGAAATGGCTAAATTAGTGATGTATATTGTTTAATCTAAATCCATTAATTTATGCTGACAACGAATGAAGCTGCCCAGGTATTTGATACAATACTAAGCAGCCCGGGAATGAATGATGCGGTGCGAATTGATCTGCGTATCTCAAGGAAAAATGTTTTGTTGCTCACCCATGTTCTGGAGCAGGGGCTCAATGAAAAACAAGAGAGTAAAATAGGATTATTTGCCTCGGCATCCGCAGATGCAAAGCAGGAACTAAAAGAATTGTCCGATGATTTTTTACAGAAAGCAGGGCTTATGGAGCTAAGCGAAAAGCTTAAGGCAATCGCTACTTCCAAATGACTTATGTGAGGGCTGCAATTTTGCAGCCTTTTACAATTAAAAAAAGCCTGTTTTTTACAATTTGCTGAGCGGTTTATGAAACTGCTATTGTATTGTCAGTAGGTAACTTAGCCATTATAAAGAATGTATAACCTTACTGGCAAATTATGAAAATCCCTTCCTGTTCCAAACGTTATGTAATAGCAGTTATAAGTTATCTCTACATCCTATTATTTGTATATGCTTCGGTCAGCAAACTGCTTGATTTTACGAACTTCAGGGTTCAGGTTGGCCAATCGCCCCTGGTAGGGGCATTGGCCGAGTATATCATCTGGCTTGTGCCGTTAACAGAGTTGGTAATTGCGGCACTACTGATGTTTCCGCGTAGCCAGTTAATGGGATTTTACCTGGCCCTGGGGCTAATGGCAATGTTTACGTCTTACATCTATCTTATTATAAATTTCAGTTCGGTCGTGCCGTGTTCCTGTGGCGGGATCCTGGAAAAAATGGGGTGGACTGAACACCTAATTTTTAATATTGTGTTTGTCTTAATGGCGGCACTCGCAATTATTTTGCTGTATAAAAAAGAGAAACCTCAAAGTAATAATGCGCGCCGCATCATAGGAAAATTACTTGCTGTAACACTTGCTTCAGCAGGCGCCATGGTTGGGCTATTCATTATATCAGAGAATATAATCCATTACAACAATAGTTTTATACGGCGGTTTACCCATTTCCCTGCTACGAAAGTGCACGAGCTTGATCTCAAATTCAATTCATTCTATATTGCCGGTATTGCCCAGGGTAAAGTCTACATAGGAAACCGCACCGCTAACCTTAATGTCGGGGAGATTGATTCATCATTGCAGTCCATCAGGCATTACAGGATTGGAATCGACAGGAAGGATTTACCGTTCCGCGCCTTAACAATAAATGTACAGCCCCCTTATTTTTATGCTACAGACGGAGCGGTGCCCTGTATTTTCCGTGGAAGGACCAGCGACTGGAAAGCACAATTAGTGAAGATGAATGATGAATATTTCACATTGGCAGTGCCTGTAGATTCTTCGGCTTTAGTTTTAAGAACCCAAAGGAGGGGTAATGCCGAGAGCGTGATAGGGCTTACATCTATTAAAAACCAAAATAAAACATTGCTCAATGAAAACTTTCTTGAAAAGCAAAAGGATGGATTATTTGATACGGACGGGCACCTGCTATACAGTCCAGCCTATAAAAAAATTGTCTATCTGTATGCCTACCGGAATGAATTCATCGTGTCTGAACCAAACCTTGACATCGTAAAACGGTTACATACGATCGATACGATTTCAAAGGCAAATGTTGATATCGTAAACATTGAAAAACATGGCGTAAAAAAACTCGGGCATATCCCATTAACCGTAAACCAAGGTTGCGCCGTCTATGACAACCTGCTTTTTGTACATTCCAGGATTCCCGGCCGCTATGAAGGCAGCAGGATGTGGCGTGAGGCCAGCATCATCGATATCTACGATCTTTCTGATAATTCGTATAGGCTGAGCTTTTATGTTTATAATGAAGACGGCAAAAAGCTGAGAGATTTTGTAGTCGAAAAATCGGCACTTTTTGGCTTGGTGGGTAATAGGATCGTCAAATACCAACTCGATTCGACCATTACCAAATACTACAGGCATAAGAGGTAATATCACCGGTAACAGGGGAAGGTCGAAAACCTGGAAAAGAGTAGACCACCAACTTAAATTTTTATTATTATGAGAACAAGAATTTTATCTTTTATCGCACCTGTTGCAGTTGCTGCACTGGGTTTTGGCGGGGCTCTAAGAAACAGCGCAGATGAAACAGCAGGAAAAAGACTAGCACCTGAATGGGGCTACAAACATGTCAGCGCGCCTGTAAATTGCCAGCAGGTGCAAATTTGTTCCAATTCAGGAAGCTTTGTGTGCAAATCGGACATTGACGGGTCAACTCTTTACCGCCTGGAGTCAACAAATCCGAACCAGTGTCCAAGCATATTAATGAGGAACACCCAGTAACCTCAACTGATCCCATAGGTAAAGCCTTTTTAATCTATCGGCCAATAGTCAGGGGAAGATCGAAAACCTGTAACAGAGTAGATCACCAACTTAATTTTGTAAATTATGAAAACCAAACTTTTTTCTATCGTTGCCCCTTTAGCGATTGCTGCCTTAGGTTTTGGCGGGGCTGTGCAAAACAATGCTGCCGAACAATCTGAAAGCAAAACAGCATCATTGCCGGGCTACAAGCATGTAAGCGCTCCGCAAAACTGCCAACAGGTGCAGGATTGTGCCAACACGGGTAACTTCGTGTGTAAATCTGACATCGACGGTTCAACACTTTACCGACTCGATTCTTCAAACCCGAATGTCTGTCCGAGCATTCTTATGCGCACTACGCCATAAGTAAATCATTAAGAGAATACCGCCACTACGGCGGTATTCATTTTTATCGTGGCATCATCCAGCCTTGTGCCGGTTCTCCTTTAAGGTAATGCCCAAACCACTGCTCAATGCGTTTTGATAAATCTTCCTGGTTGAGAGGTTCTAAAAGCATATGGGGTTCTGTCGGGTAAAGCAGCAAAGTATTTATTTTACCAAGCCTTCTTAATGCAAGATGAAATTCAATACTCTGATACGGATTGATTGTCTCATCCTGTAACCCTGCCCAGGACAGTAATGGCGTATTGACAGCATCCGCCCTGAGGACGGGAGAGTTATCAATATACGGCACGATATCTTCATAGGGTGATTTTCCCAGGCGCAACTGGTCCTGCTCATACCTCCAAAAATCGGCAGTCATTGTGTTCTTACCTATACTGAAATAGCCGCTGACCAAATCTGTCCATGCAGATCCCGAAACAGCAGCTGCAAAACGGTCAGTATTTGTGATTATAATTGCGGTTTCAAAACCGCCAAACGAATGCCCTATCAAACCAACCTTGTCAGCGGAAACGTGGCCGTGGGCAAGTACAGCATCGACAGCGGCATTAACTGACCCGGTTGCCGAATTTCCCGTATTACCGATCTCGTACCCGATATCAGGCAACAGCACAAAATAACCATTAGCGGTATAATTCGTTATATTAAAGCCCCCCTGTTCGAGATAGGAAGGATTGGTAAATTCGTGGACGTAGGGGGATTGCCTTTCATAAACCTGAACAATCATAGGGTACATTTTGGCAGACACAAAATTTGCGGGGTAATATAAGGCCGCACTAAGTGTCCTTCCGTTATAATTGAAGGAGATTTTTTCAGAACGGCCCCATAGATACTTCTCCTGTTGCGGGTTGCTCTTAAAAATGGTTTTCCTTTTACCTCCCGGCATGGAAAGGTGCATGAGCTGCCTTGGAATATCGAAATCCTGTTCCATGTATATGTATTTATCAGCTATAGCTGCCTTGTACAGGTGTGAAGTTTTACTGAGGGGCTTAACCAGTGGAATCATCTTCCCGTCCCCGTTCAGCAAACTGTAGCCGATTACTTGGTTCTCAACATCAGTAACCTGAAGCATAAGCCCTTTTTCCAAGTCAACCGAACGCGCTATATTATTTGAGAATTCATAACCTGAAAGCTCTGGCTGGCCTTGCACAACGCGATAAGAATATCCTCTCTCACGCCCAAATGTTAGCCGCACCGGAACGCCATCTGAAGGTGAAATTTCCCATATATCAAACCTGTCATAAACCAACATCGCCCTGTCACCTTTAACCCAGCCAGCAGAACCGTAAAGTTCAGGGCTTGAAGGCTTGTTGTGGGCTTCATTAAATACTGGAAAAGGTATTTCTTTAGTTATATTTTTAGAGGTTCCGCTAAACAGGTTGTATAGCCACCAGTTGTGACCATCTGTATAGCTGATATAGCGGCCACCGGGCGAAGCAATAATGGACTGCAGGGTGACTGGATTCTCCGTCAGTATCTCACGCCTAACGCCGCTTGAAATATCAGTTACCCATATATTTTTACTTTCATGCTGTAAATGCAATGATGGCTTATTGCTGACAGTAGATGCTATAAGCTTATCTGCAGCGCCGTTCAGGGTTTCAAACTGATATTGGCTGTCGGTTAATTGTGCGGTATCATTCCTTTCCAAATCCCAGACGGCAATTTTGTTTTTTCGAGCCTGGTCACCATACCGCTGCCTGTTAGGGTATAGCTGCCGGTCCAGCGAATTCCATACCTGTACACCCCCCTCTTGCTTTACCATATCATTTTCAATAAGGTGAAAGAAAATCCGTTTTTGATCCCCTGAGATATATAAAGACCCGTATTCGCCTGATAACTTCATCCCACCCGCGCTGCCCGTTATTCCGGGATAACTTTTCAACAGCTTGCTTTTTGTATTATAGCTATATAAAACCGCGGCAGGCCCCAGGGATGTAAAGGCAATCGTTTCTTTTTTCCAAACCGGATGTGAAAACCCTGCCGAAGGTCCGGATATAAGCAACTCATTTGTCAGCCTGCCCGTTAAAGCGGCTATGCACATCCTGGAGACATGACCATCATTCGAACAGTAAACCATCTTATCCGTGGAATCGTTAAATCCTACAGCGGTGACTTTCCCAAATTCCCGTAACGGCAAACCAAGGCTGTTATATATAGTCAGTGTTTCGCCACCGTCATTGATACTATGAAATACAGCCATATTCCCGTCCGCAATTATGCGATACCTGGCAACACCTGCAATTGCCTTAGCCGTTCCGGTTTTTAAATCCTGAATAATCAATTTGTCTGCAACGAGGCACAAAAAGGCAGAATCGCCATTAAAATAACCTTCTCGGCCACTCGGAAAGGAATATGCAGGACTGCCTTTCTCATGCCTGACAAAAAGGGTGTCCATTCCCGACTCATACTGTATGGCATAGCTTGCCCAGTTTCCCTTAGGAGAAATCTTTTGCGGCCATAATGTTCCAAATTGAGGGTACTGTGCAGGCGTAAGGGGAATTTTGATGTTACCCTGCCCCATTACGGGACAGGTAACTAACATCAAATATAATCCATACAACCTATGGAAAGACCTTATAATCCTGTTTGCTGTGCTGTTTGGCCGATTAGTATCCATCATTTTGCGGCAATAGATTTTCGTTAAGCATAAGTTCGGATTCGGGCAGTGGCAAATTTCGGTCTGTGGCCTGCCATCCAGGTTTCACCAAGGAGAGTGTTTCATCCAGCTTGCCACGCCTTTTGAGGTCAAAGAACCTGTGACCATACTCTGTAAATAGTTCAAGCCTCCTTTCCAGCAGGATTGCATTCAGGATTGTTTCCGCAGTCGGGGGAGTGATAGCTGCAAGCCCGGCATTATTTCGGATGCTATTCAGGTCTTCTACGGCTCCTATCAATTCTCCCTGTTGTGCCCTTGCTTCAGCCCTTATAAGGTACATTTCCGATATTCTCATTACGATGGAATGCTCCAGAGAGTTGCCCGAGTTGCCCACCGCATCATATTTTGAAGCATGATACCAAATATTGCTGTCCTGTGCCACTTCGGTTACCCAATAGGTTTTGCGCAGGTCACCTTCAGGGAAAGCGTCGTAAAGCTCTTGTGAAAGGGCTGCTAAGGGCGGAGGCCCAAAAGTAAATGAGAAGGTTGCCGCTTCTAAGGTGTTGTCGCCAGCCTTCTCGGGAGCCAACTGCCAAATTGTGGAAGCAGCTTCCTTAAGGAAAGTATCCTCTATAGCCGTCAATTGATAAAGATCGTCCCTGTTTAAAACCGCAGAAGCGAGATCTGCTGCCTGCGGCCAATCCCCGCTATAGAGGCATACCCTGGCCAGAAGCGCCTGGGCAGCCGCTTTATTCGGCCTTATCCTTAAAGGGCTTATGTAATTTTCAGGAAGCAGGGAAATCGCTTCGGTAAGGTCCGATTTCAGGTGGTCATATAACTGATCTTGGTTCGACTTTTGTACCTGCCTGTTACTATTAAAATCGGCCGATGTAACATAGGGAACATCCCCGAAGGTGTTCGCCAGATAGAAGTGAACAAGAGCCCGTATAAATAGTGCTTCCCCACGCAAGAGTCCTTTTTCTGATGCACTTAGTGAAGAGGAAGAGGAGACGCCCCCGATGACTGCATTGGCAGCATATACCTGATTATAGGAACTATTCCACAACTCGGATATTTCATATGAAGAGGGCAGCACTGTGTTGTTGTAAAAAGAGGGATCTCCGCCATACATCACGAGTTCGTCGCTATACAACCCCAGCTGTTGCGAAACACCGGTCGCGTAGCCCGTAAGAAGCCCGCGGTCCCTGATTTTTGCGTAGATGTCCATAAGGGCGGCAGTGGCTGTTGCATTACTCTCATATACTGCCGGGGCAGCCAATTGCGAAGACGGCAGGTCAACTTCGGTAAAGCTGTCGCATGCCACGGTGCTGCACAGAAGCAAAATTAAAGCCGGCAACCTGAGGACCCTGCTGCCATATCTGTAAAAATTTATTATGGTATTCATATTTTCCGTTTAAAAAGTGAATGTCAGATTTGTTGTAAACATCTTAAGTGGCGGAAGCACGCCTGCCACTTTGAATTCCGGGTCGGCCCCTTTATAAGACGTGAAAGTCAGCAGGTTCTGTGCCTGTACGCTGACCCTGCATTTCGCGTTCCCTGTCCATTGTTGCGGTATGTCATAGCTTAAGGAGATATTCTTTAGCCGGATGTAACTGGCATCGCTGATACCAGCATCGCTTTGCATGTACCGTGTATTGGCAATGAGTGCCGGAAAGTTTGCCCCGCTGCTAAATTGTTGGTAGGGTGACTGGTCACCCGGATTTTGCCAACGCTCCAGCACATCTACGGGCTGGTTAACCATTGTTCCAGGCATCATGCCTGAAAAAGACTGATTAAAATTCTCCTGCTTAACGAACTGTAAAAGAAAGTCAAGGCGGACAGGCCCAAGCACAAATTCATTTTGAAAACCCCCAAAAAAGTCGGGGTTCAGGTCTATTGATTTCTGTTTGTCCCCGCCACTGCTTATTATCCCGTCGCCATCGACGTCCTCGAACTGGTAAATTCCTGTTTGTGGGTCAACGCCGGTAAAGTGGTATGCCTTGACGATATTGAGGGGTTTTCCGATTTCATACTGGTATTTGTAAGGAGAACCCTGAAGTCCCGGGAATGAGAGAAGTTTATTGCGGAGCCTGCTGAAGTTAATCGAGGAGGACCACCTGAATCCTTTTGCTTTTATGATGTCAGCCATCAGCGTAATTTCAACCCCCTTATTTTCCACAGTTGCATCAAGGTTAGCCTGTATCTCGGTAAACCCGGTAGTGCCCGGCAGCGGTATGCCTACAAGCTGGCTTGATGACCTGTTCCTGAACCAGGAAAAAGCCAAGTTCAGCCGGTCGTTGAAGAAGCCGGTTTCAGCGGCGATCTCAAGTTTTTTATTGTTTTCCCATCCAAAATCAGGGTTGAAAAGACGTGAAGGCTGCAAGCCGCTTACCCCGCCATAGTGGGAACCTGACGAAGAATAGGTGTTCAGGTACTGGTAATCGCCAATCTGGTCATTCCCGGTTATACCGTAACTTGCACGGAGCTTCCCTAAACTGAGGAATGGGAGATTCTCCCTGATCCACTGTTCGCTGCTGAAAAGCCATGCACCGCCAATTGCGCCAAAGTTGGCGAACCTGTTATCGGGGCCAAAGCGGCTCGATCCGTCCCTGCGGCCTGTCAGGTTCAGGAAATAGCGCTTCCCGAAGTTGATATTGATTCTTCCAAACAGCGCCTGATACTTATACACTGAACTGAAACCGTCCATTACAGCATAGGTATTTGCAGCAGCAGGATCGCCTATAAGGCTGTTACTTGAAAAACCATAACCCCTTTGTACCAGTTTATTGTCGTCCCTTTTTTGGTATGTTGTCCCAACGAGGACTTCGAAACCAAACTTCTCAAGGTCTTTCCTATAGCTAAGCTGAGGCTCAATGATCCATGAACTCCTATCAACCCTGTTGACGTATACTGAAGATATTTCGCTGCCGTATCCATAACTGGGATTGTACATCGATGAAGGGAGCGTCTGCTTTTCCGTATGCCGTAAATCCGTATAGCCTGCAGCCACTTTGGCCTGGAATCCCTCCAGGATATCATACATAATGACTGTATTTGCAATAAGGTCATACGTATTCGCTGTAAAATCACCTTCGAGGCTAGCTAACGGATTAGTAAAGGTGTTGTTTTCCCAGTTGAGATGGCCACCGGCATCGTACAGATCCGGTGCATTGGGGGCCAGTTTAATTGCCTCGCGGGTAAAGTCCACGGGCGGAAGATAATTGTCCTGAAAGGTATAACTCGCCGAGAAGTTGACCTTGAGCCTGTCATTAGCCCCGCCCTGGCTTATGTTCGCCAGTACATTTGCCTTATTATACCGGAAATCACCGGGGAATACTGTTGTCTCCTTATTGTAGTTCCCACTAAGGAGAAAACGGGTCTGTTCATTGCCTCCCGACAGTGAGCCCTGGGCTGTTGTAAAGGATGCTGTACCGCCTGTCAGCTCCTTTTGCCAATCCGTATAGCGGTCCTGGTTCCAGGCTCCGTTGACATCATATGCATCAGCGGGATATTCCGTTACGCCATCATTGGCATACGCCTCACGGCGCATTTCGAGGTACTGTTGGGTATTCATAAGGTCCAAAAAACGGGTTACCCGTCCAAAACCACTGCTAAGGCTTCCCGTGAAGCTTGTCTTTCCGGTCTTGCCTTTTTTAGTAGTTACCAATACTACGCCATTAGCCCCACGTGAGCCATAGATTGCGGTGGCATCAGCATCCTTAAGTACCTCGATGCTTGCAATATCAGATGGATTAATGCTATTGAGCGGACTTGTGGGCAAAGGCGTTGTCGAGGAGGTATATGAGCTGCCGATGGGCGCGGGATCGTATGGCACGCCGTCGATTATAAAAAGGGGATAATTGCCGTCAGGCCTCAAGCTGTTTTGCCCGCGGATAACGATATCAAACCCACCCCCGGGAACGCCGGTAGTCTGTGTCACGTTCACCCCTGCCATCCTGCCCTGCATCGTAGCCAGGGCGTTGGTGACTGGCTGGTGCTCAATATCTTTTGTTGTTATCCTTGCGATACTTCCCGTGCGTTCTTTGTCTTTTACGCTGTAATAGCCCGCATTGATAACGACTTCCTCAAGCTGCGCAGTGTCTTCAAGAAGCAGTATGTCAATAGTGTTTCCGGCGACTACCTGCCGATGGTTTTTATAACCGGTAAAGGAAAACACAAGGGTGTCACCGATTGCAGCGACAATTGAGTATTTACCCCTGTCATCTGAAATAGTGCCCTGGCCCTTGGTGGTATTATAGATTGAGACGCCAGGCAGTGGCCCCGTGTTATCCGAGACTGTGCCCGAAGCGGCTGACTGCCAAAATGCTGCATGACGGGGGGCATATCTGTTGTGGGCATCCATGTGGGTGCACCACAGCAATAGCCCGAAAATAAAGGCAAAGCAGCCCTTATCCAATGAAATTATTTTCATAATTTTGAATTGTTAAATGAAACGAAAGTCTAGTTTAATCCGCCTTCTGCTGGCACCGCCAAGTAACAGCAGAGGGTTTTTTTGTGTTTGGTCTATAGGTATCTCATCAGCAAAAATGGTTTTGGGGTTAATGATTAGTTAGTTACGTTTATCAGAATGTTACCAAAGACTGCTTTGGGCATTCAGGGCAGGAGTGCATGCCGCCTCACAAGGGATGGGGCGGAAAGGAAGAAACAATAAGGTATTCTTACATGCATCCATAAAGGTTAAGAACCATGAGATACCGCACAGAAACAAAAGCTAAGAATAAAGATGAGAAAAAATAATACACTCCTTAAAAAGGAGGCGTGGGTTTAAACTCATCCTATTGCCTTAGAGGTACTGGTATACCATGGAACAATAAGTGAGCCCACGCCGTATGGCGTGAGCATTTACACTTATCTTCTCGTTCCTAATAAAAGTACCAGTTTTCTAAGGCGAGATTCAAAGCGAATGCTTCATTTTATTTGAAGTATCGCAAATATATGTATTTGATAACAAATATAGAATATTATTCCGAATTGCACACTATCGTGTGCAGAAAAATTATCAATATTCTATTCTTTTGTCCTAATGGCTCTAAAAAATAATAATAGCAACCAAACTAAAGATACTAAGAAAACAAAAGTTTTCTTAGTTGATAGACACGTATGCAATTTTATTAGAGATGAATGGATGAAAGACTTAGAGTCTTTTAGAAAATGGGGAAAGCAACATGGTGTACACGAAGCAATCGCCCGTAAAATTAATGAGAATGAAGGATATAATATTCCAGTATCTACCCTCAATACAATATGTTTTTACAGACAACTAAAACTTTCTGATTTTTTTAGCTTAGTAGAAAAAAAATATGGATCGGCTGAAGATAAGCATTATTATACAGACAAATAAAAGCTGGTTTTTTGCAATTTACATTTAGGCTAAAAGCGTTAATTTTAGGTTTTATAAAGTACCGCATCATGGAATTAATTTCAGTTTTAGTCCTTGGAATACTCATGCTTCTTATGGGAATAATACTGAAATATATAATAGGTAAGAGAAGGTTTCGCCGTCGTACTCTTGGAAATATGGAAGTATTTAAGAATTACAACAGTTCTCTTTATATTCCTTTTTTTGAAAAAATAGTCGTATTGTTTTCTTGGCTTTTCATGTTGGGAGGCGTATTTCTCATTGGATTGTGGTATTTTGGAATATAAAGGAAAAACTGCCTGGATTTGAACTCATAGCAAAAAATTTAAGACGCCCTAAGGCGCCTTAAATTGAGACTTTGTAATAATCTTCTAAAAATTCATCTACAACATTTTTATCTGATTCTTGAAGCATGAAATCAATCTCATTTGTTGAAAATTCCGGGATACCAAAATTTTTAATATAAGTACCATTCAGTGAAAAGTAATTTGATGAATATGGTTTGCTTGAAGTTTGAATGTAAAACCAAAATATTCTGGATTCCATAATTTTTTTAATTAGCAACATCTCCTCCTCTGAATGTCCAATAACTGCCTGACCATTGTAAAACATAAGATTATTGTCAGTGCTTAGTAGATAACTAGGTGTTTGGTCAGAATACTTCGGAAAAAATAATTTATTTCCCACTTTTTCTAAAGACTGCGTTCTGCCGAAAGCAAACCATTCATCGTACTTACCCTTTCCTTTATCTCTTTTAGCTAATTCCAGCTTCTTTTTGGTTAAGTATTTGTAGGCATAGGGATATTGCTCCTTCAAATATCCTTCTCCCAAAACTTTAGGCTTTTCCTCATCAGTATAAGGAAAGATTACTTTTTCTATAGCATTGTTTAAATCAATATTTCTACTAAGTCTATTTGAATTTAAAATGTCACGACAAATACTTTTTTCAATTGGAAAAAGGCTTCCATTTTGTAAATAGAAAAAATCGTCGTCTTCGCCGACCGGATTAAAAATATACAAGTCATTTCTTAATGTCGCAATCCCATGCCTGGTTTTGTATAATTCTCCAAAAGGTTTTCCTGTAGATTCGATCCGCGATATAATTTCATTTTTATTTAAATTCCATCCTTTCTTTGCATCCAAATTTTGATAATTAATCCTTGTATACTGATTTATATTATTCGGAAACTCTTTTTCAGTAGACTTATAATATTCAATATAGGTCTGTTCTGTTTTTTCTAAAAAACAAATACAAGTGTAAGTACTTTTGGATTTAAATATCTGCAATGTACCAAAATCAATTATTTTAATTGAAGTGTTGTTATCTTCAAAATAACGCCTTAAAGCTCTTCCATTTAGACTTTTAAAAAAAGTGTTCATAGTTATGTATCCTAAAATTCCATTTTCCGTAAGAATCTCATAACCTATTTGAAAAAATGGAATGTAGAGGTCGGGATTTCCCGAATTACAAACTGACCAATTCTGTAAATTTTCTTTTATCGCGTCTTCTAAATTTCGTGCACACACATAAGGTGGATTTCCCACAATAATTTGAAATCCATCGAAATCTGTATAATGGTTTACCCAATTGAAGATTAGCGCATCTCCCTGATGTATGTTGAAATGAAAATCTTCGATTTCTTCCCCTTCAGTTATAGCTAATATACTTAATAATAGCTTACTTCTTGTAACTGAATACTCTTGTATATCCAAACCATAAATCTGGTTTTTAAAAATAAATTCGTAGGTGTTTCCAGTCCTGACTTTCAATTCTTTTGCAGCAGTAAATAAAAAACCGCTACAGCCACATGCAATATCAGCTATTTTCGCATGGGGAAGATTCATCCCTTCTTTGTTAAAAGCTTGCTCTACGATATATTCCCGAATTTGTGATGGAGTGTAAATGGCTCCATTTATAATTCTATCTGATGGAGAAATGACGAACTCGAATAATTCAATTAAATCTTCAATTTTAAATTCATTTTTTGTGCTGTTTATTATTTCAATGAAACCCAAAAGAGTTTCGTAATCATCTTCGTTTTGACGTATAAAATAGCTTAATAAAAATTTATTAATATTTACTTCTATGTTGTTTATATACAAAAATGCAGAAATAATAAGTCTATCCACAAACAATGGGTTTGAAGAGCATCTTTGACTTAAATATTTTGTTGCGTTTCTCATTATACAGTTCCTAGTTGCTTGACATAAGCTCTATATTTCAATAATAGATTTGTAATTCTTTTGTATAAAGCTATATCTTCCAATTTATTTAAGTTAGGTTCTAGCTGGTCAATTATAAAGTCCAATTGTTCCAGATTATAAATGATCTCATGTTGTGGTTTATCAAGCCTTAATTCTTTATAAATCCAATCTCCTAACTTAGTTACGGCTCTTATTTGACCATTAGGTAAGCGAATAAATTGACTGTCATATTCTATATCGCAAGGATCAATAAATCCTTTATCATCCCTATTTGGTATATTTTCATCATCAGTCGGCCATTTATTTCTTTTGGCATTGTTACAAGATTTACATGAGTACACTAAATTTGAATAATCCGTATCAGTTTTAATAGATAGAAATGGTTTTTTCTTCCTTATTCTTGGTATAAAGTGATCAATTTCAAATGAAGCGATTCTGTATATATGAATATCATTGCAGTATCCACATCTTTGTTTAAAATCTATAATTAAGTCAGGTCTGTGCGCACTATAGCTTGCCACGGCAGTAATTATATTTCTGCGAGCAGGTATTTTATCAGCTTCTCTAAAACTCATTACTTTTTATTTATTTTCTTTAACTCTTCTAGAATTTCTTTAGCTTCACTAACGAAATCATTGAGCTGGGTGATAGATTCTTTTTGAATTAGATTTGCAGGAATTTCTTTTCCGTCCGGATGCAGTTCATCATTCAGAATGTATAATTTAGTTAATTCCTCCTCTTCAGGAATCTCTAAACTTGAACTATTCCTTTTATCTACTAATTCACCAATTCTATTATTGGTGTCTTCAATCTTTTTATAATAATTTCTAATAGTAGAATTTATTTTAGATTTGAAAATTGTAAATTCATCACTATTCTTACCGTCTAAAATGTCTTTATTGTATATCAAATGAACATTCTCCATATGGTCTATGGCATCTGGTTCCCATGATGTTAACATTATAACTGGAAAATGGGGATGTTTAGATTTAATCGTATTAAATAACTTATCGCCATTAAAGTTTACATCTCCTTCTTCTTCTAATTTATAATCGGTAACTATGGCATCAACTTCATTTTCAAAACATTCTTCTAATATTGAATCAATTGTTGAGTCCTTATCAACTTTGATCATTATAAGTTCATATTCACTATTGAAATGACTATAAAAATTGCTTAAGGAAGTTTCCTGTTCATCGATATAAGCTAATCTGTATTTCATTTTCTTGTTTTAAAAGTTATTTTAAAAGCTAAACCTCTTCCCGGTTCTATCACTTTGATTCGAGAATTACTATACTCATTTATTATTGTTTGGACAATTGAAAGACCGAGCCCCGTGCCCGTAACATTACCATGTTGATCAACCTTACTCGACTCAAATAAATTAAATATTTGGTCTGGATTGTCTTTATATTTACTATCTAAACCTTTACCATTATCTGAAAAAAGAATTTCTATATTTTCATCTTTAGTTTCACAAGAAATAGAAATCTTCTTTTCACTTTCAATTGAGCCCTTTAAAGCATTCAGAGAGTTTGATAGTAAATTATTGAATATACAATCTAAATCAATTTCAAAAGCTCGAAGTATACTTTGGTTTGTAGGATCCTTAGTAAATTCAAAATTAATTTTTCGGTCATTCAAAGAGTTCTGCCAAATTGATTTAAATGTTTCAAAGTAGTCATTCAAATTAACATTTTTGCGTTCTCTCTTATCTCTTTTCAACGTATTCAATGAATAAACTAACCAATGTTGAAGCTTTAAATCTTCTTGTTTGATTAGATCCAACATATAATAAGGATTCTCATACTTATTCTTTCCTTCAAATAGCTTTCTGTCAATGTGTTTAGATAGCTCAATCTCTAAAAAATTTGTACGGGGGACCAACCTGTTTTTTAAATTATGTAATTCATGCGCAAAAGAAGATATTATTAAGCCCACACTTGCCAAACTACGTAACAATCTTATTTCATCATCTTTTTTATCATTTTCTTTCTCAAGTATTAAAAATGCATCAGCTAATTTTTTAGTGGATTCGGAATAACCATCGCTATCATTTGCGCCTGCTGAATTATTTTTGCTATTTGAATGATTGTTCTCTTGTTGTTTCTGAACTTTTTGAGCTTCCTCTTTTCCCTCTCTTAATTTTTGAGCTTCACGATTGTTTAATTTGTACAACTCTGATAAGTTGTACATAATATTATTTCTATCTTTCTCAAATAAGGAAATGATTTCTCTTAATAAATTTTTGAATAGCTCAAATTCATCATTTTCAATTAATCCTTCACGACCTGATTTATCTTGAAAACTCAAATTATGAATTCGAGAGATATTTATAGTTCCGGCAATTTGATTTGGTCTTATTCGGTAGCCGCCAAGTCTTTGACCAGCACCACCGGGACTTTGAGCTTGTCGTTCCCCTAATCTTAGCCAATCATCTCCATTTTCTCCGTACGGTCTGATTCTAAAATCATCTCTAAAGATTTTTATTCCACCAAACTTTTTTAACCATGATCTCCGGGCTGCACTATTAATGTTTTTATATGGATACTTCTTTAAATCTCCATCTTCCTTGTCATCAGCAATAGTATTTTTTAAAAAATAGAAGGTAAAATCGAATTTTCCAATTCTTTCGAGTAGCTCTTTGTCTACTTTGTCAGATGTCCATTTATCAATAGATAATTCAAACTCAATTTTATTTTTTTTAAAATCCTGTAGCCGAAAGGGAAAATTTTTCATTGTATCAAACGAAAAAACTTCCAAGTATTTGCTTTGTAAAGATTCAATATCTAATTCGTTTCGAAAAATTTCTACCTTTAATACCTTATTGTTATTTTCGTTATAAGTTGCTTTTAACTTGTAATCATAATCATCATAATAGGCACGTTTAACACTTCCAAACTCGTTTAAATTATTAAGTAAAAAGAAATTTATATTAAAATCATTCTGCTCTTCAGGAGGTAGCAACATTTCTAAATTACTAAACAACTTAGATAATTTCTCCTCATTCCAATCGTCATTGAGTTCAGTTATACCGATAATTGTGCCTGATTTTATATCCATATTTCCAATCGCTTGCGAAATTTTTGGATAATTAGAATATCTTGCTAATAATTCTTGTTTAAAATTAAAATTTTCACGAGTGGTCAAAATTGCTTCGACATCAGAGACTGTAGCACCTTGTCTGTCAAAATCTTTCCAATCAACTGTCCATTCAAAACCTCTACTTAGTTCATTTGGTACAGACACATTAGTCAAAACTTCATTTTGGTTAATATTGCTTATATTGTCTATTTCCTCATTCTCTACATTTAAAAAAGTTGGTAACGTGACCATTTCAGTTAGCATTCCTAATCTATTCAATGCAAAACGGCCGATACCTTTAGCTCCAGTTTTAACCCTGCCTCCTTCAGTTGTATGCTCATAAAGTTTATTATCCGTACCAATAGTCATCCATTGATTTTGAATAATGCTGTCATTCATCCCAATGCCGTTATCGATGACGTAAATAGAGCTATTTTCTTTGTCGAATTTATCGACTGTAATTTCGGTTTTATCTGGATTTTTAAGTATTTCGGTTTTAGTCTTAAAATCAAAAATTAAAATGCAATTTTTTGCATCTGCATCGAAAGTATTTTTTACAAGCTCAATAACAGCACCTTCTTCGGTTGAGAAGTTCTCTAAGCCTATAAGTTTAGCTGTCCTGGCTGAAACTTTAAATGGTATTTTCATTTATCTCCAATTATATAGTTATTGGGCTATGCTATATTAAATAATAATTTCTAAAATCAAAATGGTCAAATATGGATATTATTAAGGTATTACTATAGAGCCATTGTTTAAAAAATGATTTTAATCTATCTTGCGCAACAACAGTGCTTTTACAGACTTATTTTATATATTGCATATTTTGTAAAGGTATTGAAATAAACAAGAAAATCAATGAATGTAACCGATCTAACAAATGAAGATTTAAAACTTATTAAGGAATCACTAGAATACACTCGATTAAAATTTGAGAGCTATGAAAAGTATCCTTCTGTAGAGTTTAAAAATCAAAGAGTTAATGATGTAGTGGAAGTAATAAAAAAAATAGATTTACTTATTAATCAGTAAGTGTTGAATATATTATTTGGATTCCAATAATTTAAAAACTATTTGCAAACAATTTAAAAATTATGGAAGAGCTAATCATCGAAGATAAAAAGGACTATCTTACTAATAATTATCCTTTTGAAAATCCGCCCGCCCTTGAAGAAGAAATCGTGTGCCTACATTGCAACAGAATTTCCAAAGTGGGTGATTACAAAGTATATAAGGATGAGTGGGGAGACGAATACATCTGTTGCGCATATATGCCAGATTGCGATGGAACAGTGATTGATTGGATACCTTTAGGCTAGATTAAACCTATATGCGAGTCCTAATCTACAAGCGAACCCACAAGGGCGACCCGGACAGCAGGGGCATATTCGGCAACCAGGACTGTATGGGCAAGGTGCGAAATTGGGATTTTGATGCGGTCATTGGCATTGGCGGCAAAGCACCCTGGAGAAATGACAGTGATATAAGGTATAAGATTAACTGGATTGGCCTTGGGCCGCACAAGGTTGAATCTGCAGGGCGAGGCCCTGCTGTGGTATTCTCAAATTTCGCCCTGTTTGAAGAAACAGGTTTAAATATTGAAGAAAACTTCCCAAATTTGTTTGACTACATGTATGACAGCAGAAAAAGATTTGATATGTCCGAGATGCTTCCGGAAGATGTTTTCAAGGAGGTGAATAAAATCCTGGCTATTGCTACTGATTACCCACCTTCAGCCCATTTCAATGCCACTTACGTAAAGCGTGACCAGCATGACCATTTCACCACAAATTCATGCAGTGGGTGTTTTAATGCTACAAATTTTGAACTGGAAATCGACCAGGAGCGTACATGTTAAGAACGGTATGCTCAATCGTTGCTGTTGGTTTTCAATTTCTCGAATTCCTTAATAAAATACCCGGGTGAAATGCCAGCCCTCTTTTTAAAGGCCGTTGTAAAATGCTGTGTGGTACTGAAACCCGCCTCGTTTGCCAGTGTGGCATTCGTGTAACGTCGCAATACCGGCTCTGTTTTAAGGCGTTCCAGGAGATAATCTATTCTCAGGTCGTTTATATAGTTGGTAAACCCCTTCTTTTTGTTTGCTTTTATGATTTCCCGCAGGTATTTCTCATTCGTGTCAAAAGCTTCTGCCATCCTGGTGGCATTGATATCTTTCTTCAGGTAACCTTTTTTCCTTTCAAATTCTTCTACCTTTTTGGCTATATGTATTTCAATTACCGGATTAATGGTAAGTGCCTTGCCCTGAATGCCAACCGTTTTGCTTTCCGGTGCAGGCCTGTTTTCAAGCAATTCTTTAAAACGCTTCCTGTTGATCTTTCTCATCCTTACCTGCCAGTAGACCAGGCAGGCTAAGGCAACCGCCAGAATGCAAAAGGCAACTTTAAAAATAATACCCGAATATTGGCTGCGGGCAAGTTCAGACTGAATCTCCTGTTTCTCCGCCATGAGCTCCGCTGTGTCATATTCCTTATGAATCTTTTTTACAAGATATCGGAACTCTTTTCCAAGTACACTATCAGCCTTCAACAGTTGATTGACATACATCAGCTCTCTGTCTCGGGGCTTTATGTAATGGTAATATTTGATCAGGTATTCATAACTCTGGCGCAGGTCAGGCCTGAGGTATTGTTTTTCTGTAAAGATGCCGTCTACGGCCTTGAAACTCACAACGGCCTTTTCTTTTAAACCGCTTTCCCAATACGCCTTGCCCAGGAAAAAATGGGTTATTGCTTCATTGGGATAGTCTGCATCTTTCTCTATTAAAGGCAGTGCATAGCTGAGGCTATTTATGGCCTTTTCGTATTCTCCGCTCTTATAAAAAATCATACCTGCCGCGCTTTCGATGTAGGGAAGCATATCCTTTAGGCCCAGCCGGGCACTTTCATTGAGGGCCAGTTGGTTGGTTTGCGCCGCGAGGGCTATATTATCCGTAAGGATATAGCAAACTGTCATCCCGTGGAGTGATTTAAGATAGGGAAGGCTGTCCCCCTCCTGGAAATAACGGCTACAGTCCCTGAACAAGGCAATAGCTTCATCATAGTAGCCGAGATAGAATTTGATCTGGGCGATGCTGTACATTACCTTATGCCTTAGGTAGGGGTCGTGGGATTTCACGAGATATTTGTTAGCCCGGATATAATTATCAAGGGCAAGCTGGTGTTCATTGCGCTGGTAGTGCAGTATCCCTTTTGTGAGGTAAGAAGCGCCGATAAGGTCATCAATTTTGGCATCCTTAGCAGCCATGATCATGCTGTCGGCATATTGTAGCCGCTGGCCCTCGCTGCATTCATGCAGCATTTCCTTGTATGCGGCAACAATTTGCGGCTTATTTCCGGCCAACCTGGCAACCAGGAGGTATTTATTAAGGTAGGGCCACACCTTTGGAGTGCCCCTGTGGAGATCAATTTGCTGTAGCAAATCATCATATGGTATATTACTCAAATGGCCCTGCCCAATTAAGGTTACAGGCAGCAGAAAAAATAGGAGTACCCCCGCAATTTTTAATTTCATATAAAATAATTCTAGGCAGGGAAGCCTTGGGCTTTACCTGGCGTATATGGGAGACTGCATTACCAAAATTAGCCTAAAACCTCGTTAAGAAAATCATAAGGCCGGTATAAAAAAGCAGGTGTAATTCCGGAATTACACCATTTTTATACCGGAACGGTGCTGGTAATTTGTTGTAAGGCAGATTCTTGCGGGATAGTTTTGTTACTGAATTCATCACATAGGGAACGTAAAAATTTCCTTGTTCTGCTCCCCGGGCGAATGGAACTGAAGAACTGATTCAGTAACATTAACTTTTACTACAATGAAACTCATTACTTCACTATTTGTATTTTCTATATTGGCCGGCTGTTCTACGGATGATCCGCAACCGGCTACGGCTACTTATAAAAATGATTTTTACAAAAAAACCGGCAACTCTGTAAATGCTACGGGTAATACATATGCCCAGGCAGGAGTGGTGTACCAGGAAATGCTTGATGCCTATTTCCTTCTGCCTGATATACCGGGCAATTTGCAACAGGTCATTGGACGTGCGGAAAACATTGCTTTCCTAAATCCGGGATTTATAACATTAGACTCCGCCTCACCTTATCAGCCTCTTGAAGCGTCGGATTTCACTCCCTACCTTCAGGGGGGAACCATTGAGGGGTTGCTGTCACAGGGCTACAGCAACCAGGCGAGGGAAATCCTGATCGCAATGGCTTCAGAACTTGAGCAAATGAAAGCCCAAAACCTTCCTTTCCAAGACGTAGCGGCATTTTTCAAGGAATCTGATGGTAACATAGCCAGTGATTTATCGCTGGCAGCTTCCGAAAAAAATGCAATGCTTGCTACAACCGCCATCATCTGCAATGCCCTAGATAATGACAGGAAAAGAAAACGAAGGGACAGGGACTGGGAATGGATGACGACTCATTACGCTGCTACTGCCAATGCCGCCCTTGAATCAGTACCTCAGGCAATGATAATGTCATTTGTTATTGATGTCTACTAATTATTATCCCGGAGCAAGAGCCTCCGGGATTTTCATTTAATACGGATAATTTGAAAGGAAATAGTAAAAATACAGACACCATCAGCGTCAGGCAAATCAATTTGTCTCCGCCGGCAATTACCTTCGCTTTCTATTATCGCGGTGTAAGGACACATGCCCTTATAACTGTTGTTCAGGGGGAGGTTGAGCTAATGGATAAAGACGGTTCATATACCGCATCCGTGCAGGAAATACATTATCTGAATTCTGACTGTATGATCAAGAGTAATTCCTGCGAGCCACCTTGTTTATGGCTATTGAGCTTTACTGAGGATTTTGCCCTTTCCGCCCTTTATGCGGTCAATAGATCAAATATAAAGTTTTTGGACAGCCAGCACTATCCCATGTCAGCGGACAAGGAATCTTTCAAAACAATTATCTCATTGCTGGAATTGCTTGACAGGCATCATTCTAGTACCCGGGAGAATTCTTTTACAATCTCTATCCTGGCATTTAACCTCATCCTTAGCAGTCTGGAAGAATTACATCATTTCTCGCTTATAGGCAGGCCAGAACGGCTCCGGCGTACGGAGATAACCGCAATACAGTTCTTCAGGCTGGTGGAAGATTGTGTTACCGAGCATCACGACGTCGGCTTTTATGCAGGAAAGCTTTGCATTGAACAGGGCCATATGGCTAAAATAATTAAAAGTGTGACGGGCCGCACGCCCAAGTCCATTATAGATGATGCTGTCATCCGGTTAACTAAGCAAATGCTGCATGCTTCTACTTCAAGCATATACAGCATAGCAGAAGAGTCCGGTTTTAAATCCTCATCTGCTTTTATAAATTTCTTTAAGTCGCACTGCGGTTACACACCACAGGAATACCGTAACAGAAAAACCAAGTAGCTATGCGAATAGTTCGAACGTACTCTTTGGAATGGCTCGATTCCCTTGTCTCTGTTACCCTTAATCCGGATAAGCCTTTCCTGTCCAAACTGGATAAAGATACCATTGGGGCTTTGCTTGAAAAGGTGCCGCTGGAAGCCCTGCAGGTGCAGACCGAACTAACATTGCAGATTTTTGCAGTCGATAAGGAAAGTAAGGTTAGGCACATAGTTGGCAAGTATCATGTTACCTTCAATGCCCTTGCAGAAAGCATACTTTCCTATCGTGACCATCCCTCCTTCAGGGCGGATAGCATGCAGGCTCTGGTTGAAATCATAGCAGCCAGCCTCAACGAACTGTGCCAGTTTATTGAGAAGCGCTTTGCGGCTTACCTGACAACCCTGCAAAATCCTTTTCCCATTTCCACAGCTTCGAAAATTGAAAAGGAGTCTACTGAGTCCAGGAGCAAGGTACTTTGTATGTTATCAGCCGACCAGCTCGCACTTCTGCTCCGGGCTGCTGATGAATCGCAGCTTGTTAAGGCACGCTCGATGAATGCTGTATTTAAATATATTATCCCCCACCTTTCCACTCCCAACAAAGCCGACCTTTCGCCTAATGCTGTACGGAGTAAAGCCTATCATCCGGAGGAGGCAGACCGTGAGGCAGCCATTGATGCTTTGCAAAAACTGATTAAGAAAATCCAAAGCTACTGAGGAACAACTTGGGGAACAACTGCAAGTTGTTCTTTTATGGTTTAAAAAGGTTGGGTACATTCGTTACTGTAAAATGAGTTTTAACGGCGATGCCGCAATGATAGTTGAGAATGTTGAACGAATACCAATGCTTATGTTTACAGAAATTACCTGGGCAATGTACCTTAGGACAGTTGCAGCCCTTTTGTTCATTTATTACATGATCCTCATCCTAAAATTTTACCTTCCGCAATTTAGTGCTTCCCTACGGGGAACATCGGCAGGGGCAGTTGCACAGGGCAGCTTTAATCCTGCCGGGGCGCATGCAGAGCGGTTAACCGAAGCCGATGCGCGCCTTGCATCTTCCGGGTCGTTCACAGCACCTGAGACCGGGAATGATTATGACGTCATTGAAGAAATTGTGGACAGGGTAAAATCATCCCTCCAGTATGCGTCGGAAACCACTATGGAACCTAACGACGTACTTTCAAGCTTTCGGACAATACTACAGGATTACCCTTCCCTTGGCCGTTCTACCTTCAGGCCATCCATTAATGAGTTTATTGCCAGTGAAAGTGCTCAGCACGGTTACCTGACCATTACACAGGATACCGTAGAGCCGTTATGGCCTACAAAATAAACAGCGGAGGCTTTCCCCTGTCCATCCTACAGCAGCGAGAGGAAAAGTGACAGAATGAGGGGATTGGTACAGTGGAAGCCTTCGTTTATTTTACAACTATAAATCTGAAATTTTATGAAAACAAATGCAAGCAAAGCATTACGCGCAGGCGTAATTCTCTTTGTGCTGGGACTGCCATGGGCAGTAGCGGCACAGGACGGGCTGGCAGGTATCAATGAGGCCAACCAGCAGGTACGCAGCTACTTTGACGCCGGCACTGACCTGATGTATGCCGTTGGTGCAATCCTCGGCTTGATCGGAGCTGTTAAGGTCTACCAGAAGTGGAATGCCGGAGACCCGGATACCGGCAAGGTAGCTGCAGCGTGGTTTGGCAGTTGTGTCTTTTTGGTTGTCGTTGCTACGGTCATTCAATCCTTCTTTGGAATATAGCGCGATGGCAACCCTGTACAAGGTTAATAAAGGCATTAACCAATCCATAGAATTTAAAGGGCTGAAAGCGCAATATATCTGGTACCTCGGAGCGGGAATTATTGCACTGCTAATCATTTTTGCAGGGCTGTTCATACTGGGATTACCTTCCCTGCTTTGTGTCGGGCTTATAGCCGGGCTTGGAACGCTCCTCATTATAAAGACGTATTCGCTAAGCCGCAAATACGGCGAACACGGAATGATGAAGGCCTTTGCCAGGCGCCAGCTGCCTAAGGCCCTTAAGAATAGCAGCAGGCGGATGTTTATGCGAAAGTAAAAAAGAGAGTTATGGAAAAGAAATTTGAAACTGTACTTCCTATACTTGATATCCAGCAGGGGGTAATCATTTCAAGGCAGGGTGATGCTACTTTAGGATTCGCCATCGAGCTGCCTGAAATCTTTACCCTGTCCGATTCTGAATACGAGACATTTCACCACGCCTGGCTAAAGGCTATACGTGTGCTACCAAAGCATACCGTGCTGCAAAAGCAGGACTGGTTTGTGCGCAAAGGCCATAAACCAAATTTGCAGGATGGTGTGAGGAGTTTCCTGGACCGCAGCAGCGACCTTTTTTTTAATGAGCGCCCTTTCCTTGACCACAGCTGTTACCTCTTCCTGACCAAAAAGCCCGAAGGCCGAAAAAGTTCAAGTTCGCTGTTCTCAACCCTTTCCCGGCCTACACTGCTGCACAAAGATACACTTAGTGCACAGGGGTTACAGGATTTCAGGGATGCAGCGGGGCAGTTCCGCAGGATACTGGAGGACAGCGGCTTTGTAAAAGCACTGCCGCTCACTGATAATGATCTTTATAGTGAAGAACGTAAAATCGGCATACTGGAGCGTTACTGCAGCTTGGGGGAAGATAGTGACAGTTTCGTGTTTGGGGACCTTTCATTTGATGACGGGTTGCTGATCAACGGCAAGCATGCACAGCTTTATACACTCGCTGATGCTGCTGACCTTCCTTCGCTCTGCGGCCCACGCGTAACCTATGACCCTTATTCTACCGACCGCACCCGTTTCAGCGTAGGGTTCTCATCACCGCTCGGGCAGCTGTTGCCCTGCAACCATATCTACAACCAGTATATTTTTATTGAGGACAGTGCCAAAACGTTGCAGCGCATGGAAAGCAAGCGCCTTCGCCTGCAATCGCTTTCCGCCTACAGCAGGGAAAACCTTATTGCCCGCGACGCCACTAACGAATTCCTTAATGAGGCGATCAGCAAACAGCGCCTGCCGGTCAGGAGCCATTTTAACCTGCTGGTTTGGTCACAGCATAAAGACGAACTTAATGACCTGAGGAATATGGTTAGTTCGGCATTGGCGCAGATGGACGCTTCTGCTAAGCTGGAGACCGTGGGTGCGCCTCAAATTTACTGGGCAGGCATCCCCGGCAATGCCGCTGATTTTCCGATGAACGACACCTTTGACAGTTTCGCGGAACAGGCATCCTGCTTCCTGAACCTGGAGACAGGCTACCGCTCCTCTTTAAGCCCTATGGGTATCCGCCTTGGTGAAAGGCTTACCGGAAAACCCGTTCATGTAGATATCAGCGATGAGCCGATGAGGACCGGAATCATAACCAACAGAAATAAATTCATCCTTGGCCCATCAGGAAGCGGAAAGTCTTTTTTTACCAACCATATGGTGCGTAGCTATTATGAGCAGGGTACACACGTGGTGCTGGTGGATGTGGGACACAGCTACAAAGGCCTTTGTGATATGGTTGGCGGTTACTATTTTACCTACGAGGAGGAGCATCCCATAATGTTCAATCCGTTTTACATCGGAGAGGGAGACAAACTAGACACCGAAAAGAAGGAAAGCATCAAAACGCTTTTGTTGGCACTATGGAAAAAAGATAATGAAACGTACCGCCGCAGCGAGTATGTAGCCCTTTCCAATGCGTTGCAGCTTTACTATGACAAGCTTGCCAGCGATGAGTGCCTGTTCCCAAGCTTTAATACGTTCTACGATTTCCTGAAAAATGAGTTTACTGCCGTGCTGTCGCAGGATAATGTCAAAGAAAAGGATTTTGATATAAGTAATTTCCTGTATGTACTTAGGCCTTATTATGCCGGAGGGGAGTTTGATTACCTTCTGAATGCTACGGAGAACCTGGAGCTGCTACAGGAACGCCTTATCGTATTTGAGCTTGACAATATCAAGGACCACCCTATACTGTTTCCTGTGGTTACAATTATAATCATGGAGGTTTTCATCAGCAAAATGCGAAAACTCAAAGGCATACGCAAGATGATACTTATTGAAGAGGCCTGGAAGGCAATCGCTAAAGAGGGTATGGCAGAATATATAAAATACCTTTTTAAAACGGTACGCAAGTTTTTCGGTGAGGCTATTGTCGTCACCCAGGAAATTGAAGATATCATTTCTTCGCCTGTGGTAAAGCAGGCGATCATCAATAACAGTGACTGCAAAATCATGCTCGACCAGCGAAAATACCAGAACAAATTTGACCAGATACAGGAACTGTTAGGGCTTACCGATAAGGAGAAAGCGATGGTGCTCTCGGTAAACAAATCTAATGACCCCGGTAAAAGATACAAGGAAGTTTTCATTTCCCTGGGCGGGGTCCTGTCAAAAGTGTACCGGACCGAGGTGTCGCTGGAGGAGTACCTTGCCTACACCACCGAGGAGAGTGAAAAAGTGAAAGTGCAGGAATATGCCGCACGCTATGGCGGCGATATAAGAAAGGGTATTGCGGCACTGGCACAGTCCATGCGAGAATCCACTTAAATATACTATTATGAAAGTACCACTTATCAAAATGATGCTTTGCCTGCTACTGCTATGCAGTAGCGCAGAAGCAGCACCAGTAAATGCTGCGCCACCGATATTAGGGCTTATTAAAGAGGCTGTAAAAAAAGTCATAAAGGCGATGGACCTTAAAATACAAAAACTCCAAAATAAAACCATAAAACTTCAGAATGCGCAGAAGCAGATTGAAAATACGCTTTCGAAGCTGAAGCTCGAAGAGATTTCGGACTGGGCAAAAAAGCAAAAAGATCTTTACAGCCAGTACTACAACGAACTGAAAGAAGTAAAATCCGTAGTCAGCCAATACCAGCGCATCCGTGATATTACTGCCAAGCAGGCAAAACTGCTGTCGGGTTATCAGCGTACCTGGAACCTCTTACGTCAGGGTAGCCATTTTACTGATGACGAACTTGACCATATGCAGCAAGTCTATCAGGGTATACTTGAAGAAAGCATGGCTACTATGGAGCATATCTTCACAATCATTGAATCCTATGCGATGAGTATGAATGATGCTGAACGTCTGCAGCTTATCAACGCTGCCGCCGACCGTGTAGATGCAAATTATGATGACCTTCAAAAATTTAACCGCGAAAACATCATCCTTTACATCCAGAGGCAAAAAGCCCAAAATGAGGTTAATCATTCAAAGAATCTGTATGGGATTGGCAACTAAAAAAATAACGAAATGAAAAACCTACTAATTTTTATGGGGTTGCTTGTGACATGGTGCGGCGGTGCACAAGCAAAACAGGAACGGGTGATGCTCGAGCAGATCGTTTTGCTTAAAACCTATGGGGCCTACCTTTCTAAAAGCTATAAAATAGCGAAAGACGGCTTGTCCTTTATTGGGCGGATGAAAGATGGCGAGTTGCAACTGCATACGCTTTTTTATCAGGGGCTGAAACTTGTCAATCCACTGCTTAGGCATTATTCCGGTGTGGAGAAGTTGCTTACGATGGGTGCCGGTATCAGCACGATTACCACAGCCTTGGAACGTGGAGCCGATGATGACCTTTTATATGCAAATGAGAAGCAATATATCCTACGTGTCGTAGGGCGCGTCTCTGCTGATACTGCCGATGACCTTTCATCCCTGTATGAGCTACTGTCTGATGCAGCAATTGAAGCTGACGATGCAGGCAGGCTTGAGCGCATCGATGCGCTTGTGCAGGACATGGAGGGCCGTTACATTTTTATCAGGGGATTCAGCGATGAGGCCACTGCACTTTTCCTTTCCAGGAAAAGGGAACATTTGGAAACCCTGGAATCACGAAAATTGTTTAACCTAAATGACGCACCATGAGATGGATGGTCTATATTATGCTGGTAGCGTCCCTGCTGGCACCCTTGCAGAAAGCCGGTGCGCAGGGACAGGAGCTCAGGCAGCTTGCCCTGAACATTGAGAAACTAAGCCAGTTCAGGTCAATCCTAAAGGACATGAAAAAGGGCTACGAGATTTTGACTAAGGGATATAATACCGTAAAGGATTTGACGGAAGGAAACTTCAGCCTGCACAAAACCTTCCTTGACAATTTACTGCAGGTTAGCCCTTCTGTAAGAAACTATAAACGCGTAGCGGATATTATAGGTTGCCAGGTCGACCTGATGAAGGAGTTGAATACGCATAGGGTCAGGCTGAGCGGCAGCGGCCTTTTCAATTCACTTGAAATATCCTATTTCAACAGGGTGTATGAGAACCTGGTTGCCAATAGCCTTAAGGACCTGGATGAACTTACCGCTGTGCTTACCGCCGGAGAACTGAGGATGTCAGACGAAGAACGCCTGCAGGTTATTGACCGTATTTATGCTTCAGTCCAGGATAAACTGATGTTTCTGCGCGATTTTAATGCTGATACTTCCATTTTAGCCCTGCAAAGGGCTAAAGAGACCAATGACATAAAAGCCATCCGGCTACTGAATGGCATTAACCCTTAAGAATTTGCAAAATGGCTATACTAAGAAAAAAGGCTGTATTATTTACAGGCGCAGGAGTGCTATTGCCTTGTTTTGCCTACTGCCAGTCTATGGCAGATGAGATGAGTGGGCTGCATGGCCTGCTTGAGCAACTGTACGATGAGATGATACCCCTGTGCAGCAACCTGATAGGCGTAAGCCAGGGAATAGCCGGGTTTGCCGCTTTATGGTACATCGCTTCGAGGGTTTGGAGGCATCTTGCCAATGCCGAACCGATCGATTTTTATCCCCTGTTCCGTCCTTTCGTAATCGGATTCTGCATTATGCTTTTCCCGTTGGTACTTGCGATGATTAACGGTATCATGAAACCTACTGTTACAGCCACGGGCGCTATGGTCGAGGATTCCAACAAGGCAATAGAGGAATTGCTGCGCCAGAAGGAAGCGGCAATTAAGACGACAGACACCTGGCAAATGTATGTCGGGGATGATGGAAATGGTAACAGGGACCAGTGGTACAAGTATACGCACGACGGAGAAGATGCCTCGGATGAGGGACTGATCGAGGGACTTGGCAACGACATCAAGTTCGCAATGGCTAAGTATTCGTATAATTTCCGAAATTCCGTAAAAGAGTGGATGAGCGAGGTGTTGCGCGTCCTCTTTGAAGCCGCATCTTTATGCATCGATACGCTCCGTACTTTCCAGCTTGTGGTGCTGGCCATTTTGGGGCCATTGGTCTTCGGCCTCTCCGTATTTGACGGTTTCCACCACACGCTGAATGTATGGCTTGCACGCTATATCAATATTTTTCTCTGGCTTCCGGTTGCCAATATCTTTGGCAGTATCATAGGCAAGATACAGGAGAAAATGCTGCAAATGGATATTGCGCAGGTCAACGAACAGGGCGATACCTTCTTCAGCCGTACCGATGTCGCCTACCTTGTTTTTATGATCATAGGAATTGTCGGTTATTTTACCGTGCCTTCGGTTGCCAATTATATTGTCCATGCGGGCGGTGGCGGTGCCCTTGGGCAAAGGGTGACAAGTTTTTTCAGCACGTCATCCACGACTGCGGCAAGTTCTGCCTATTCAGGGGCTGAAACAGCTGTTGGGGGTTGGAAGGATATGGCAAGGGGCATGTTCAGTGATGGGGGTGCGGGCAACAATACAGACCAGTACCAGCGCGATAAAATAAATGGCAACACTTAAAAACCCTACTATGTTCCGTAAATTAAACAACATTGACACTGCTTTCAGGCATGTAAGGACTTTTACGCTTTTAACGGTATTAGCCAGCGCGGGAGTCACTGCATTTGCACTTTACAAAAGCTTTGCGACAGTGAACCGCCTGCAGGATAAAATTTATGTGCTTGCCGACGGGAAGGCAATTGAGGCCTACGCATCTGACCGAAGGGACAATATACAGGTTGAGGGCAGGGACCATGTCAGGAATTTTCACCAAAATTTCTTTACCCTTGATCCTGACGAAAAAGTGATACGACAGAACGTCTCGAAAGCACTATATCTTGCTGACAATACAGCAAAGGCGGTCTATGATGACCTCAGGGAAAACGGCTATTATGCCGGTATAATTTCCGGCAATATCAGCCAGGAAATCATTATCGACAGCATCAGGGTTGATATTGGTAGCTATCCTTATCATTTCCGGTGTTATGCAATCCAACAGATAGTCAGGCCAACAACTACCGTAACGCGCCTGCTGGTCACTGAGGGGAACCTACGCAACGTATCACGCAGCGACAATAATCCGCATGGTTTTCTCATTGAGCGCTGGCGTACTGTTGATAACAGGGATTTAAAAATCGAGAATCGAAATTAAAATGAAAAAGAACCACACGGCAAATAGGCCGCTCATTGACGGCTACCTGCAATTGCTTTACCTACGAACCAGAGCACGATGGGCAGAATGGATGGGACGGCAGTCAATGCGTATGGGACGCCGAAGCCTGACCCTGACCTTTGCGCTTTTCATGGCCTTATCCTTTAGTTGCTGTGTCTACCTTATCATTTCGGGTAGCATCGCTTTAGGGAACAGGTACGTACTCCGCCCGGAACGTATTGTAAGTATCAGGGCACCTGATCCTGCGCCTTCAAGGTCGGTGGTGTATGATACGCTCCTGGCACAGCAACTTCTTAACTTCAGGAATTATGTTACTGCGCTACAGTCTTCGGAGAGCGGGCGCAGGCAATTGGATAGCCTGTTGACTGCAAGGCCCGGACTGCTTGACAGCGTATCGATGGCCGAATCACTAATTATAAATCAAAAAAACACTGATCATGGAAAAGGACAATAAGCTGCCTTCCGGCAGGAAAAAAAAAATACTGTTGCTGCTTCCCCTCGTGCTGCTCCCCTTTGTGACAATCCTATTTTGGGCTTTGGGAGGTGGTAGTGCAGAAGGGCATGCAACTGTTAATAAAAAGGGTTTCAACATAAAGCTTCCTTCCGCACAGCTACAGGACGACAAGGGGCTGGATAAGCTAAATTATTACGAGCAGGCTTCAACCGATTCAACCAAACTCGAGGATATGCGAAGGAAAGACCCGAACTACAGGTTCGCGGTCAATGACTCTTCCGCCGCTACCAGTCCGGGTGGCCTGAGAGCATCCGCTTACCAAAGCAGCGAGGAAACCAAAGTATACCAAAAGCTTGAAGAACTGAAGAATGCTGTCAATAAGCCCATTCGATCGATTCCGGCCGGTACTGCTGCTCCCCACGCAGAGGCCGTAAACACATCCGGATATGAAGCGCAACTGGCAGAGTTACTTGAACCAACTGATTCCGAATCGCAACCTGATTCAGAACTGCAACAGTTAAGCGGTATGCTGGAAAGTATACTTGACCTGCAATATCCTGAACGTATGGAGCAAAAGGTTAAAGAGCAATCCGCCAAGAACAGGGGCCTTGTTTATGCTGTGGGCAATGTGCAGGAGCCTGAAGTGGTTGGGTCGCTGCGAAGCGCCGATCTGGGAACTCAGGCCACGTTCGGGGCAACATTTCAGCATACGGGCTTTTACGGGCTGGAAGCCGGAAGGGGCAGCATCCAGGATAATGCCGTCAGGGCGACAGTTCCTGAAACGCAGACCGTGGTTAATGGCTCGACGGTCAAACTTTTACTTATGCAGGATATTTTTGTCAACGGCACCAAGATTCCAAAAAATACCTTTGTCTACGGAATGGCTTCCCTAAAAGGCGAACGGCTGGCAATAGAGATTACCACCATACGTTACGGCGCCTCCCTATTCCCGGTAGAACTTACCGTCTACGACCTGGATGGCATGGCAGGCGTCTATATCCCCGGGGCTATCAACAGGGACGTTGCAAAATCCTCTGCGGAGCGTTCTGCGCAGACTTTGGGTATTACGACACTTGATGATTCCTGGGGAGCGCAGGCAGCCGGAGCCGGAATCGAAGCTGCGAAAGGGCTTTTCAGTAAAAAAGTAAAGCTTATAAAAGTCACCCTGAAAGCCGGCTACTCGGTTTTACTAAGGGACGGTAAACAAAAAGAAAACTAAAACTTCATACAATGAAAAAAGTGCTATTAATCATCGTGATGCTAATTGGGCTACCCTTTACTTTCTCAGCCCAGGACTTACCAAAGGAGCTACCGGTAAACGCGTACCTTTCGATTTCAGAGACCTGTACTACGAGCCTGCTGTTTCCTTATCCGATAATAAATGTAGACAGGGGAAGCCAGGATGTGCTTGCCCAAAAACCCAAAGGTGTGGAAAACCTGCTTCAAATCAAGGCGGCGCAAGAGGATTTTATGTCTACCAACCTTACTGTAGTGACCAGCGACGGAAAACTCTATAATTTCCAGGTTTCGTACGAAACAGAGCCCCTGACCTATGCTTATGATTTCAGTTCAAATGTAAGCCCAGGGCCTGCAATGTCCGGCCAGGGCATCAACGATGCGCAGCTTGATGTTTTAGCGGCAATGGCCTTTCATGACCGCAGTCGCATCTCAATTTCAGAGCGAGATTACGAGATCGGGATTGAGGTGACCGGGATGTATATCGCCGATGATTACATCTTTTACAGGATTATGTTGCAGAACAATTCGAATATCAGTTACGTCCCCGACCATCTCCGCTTTTTGGTTCGTGACAGGAAGGTCAGCCGCAGAACTGCTTCCCAGGAAACAGAACTGCTCCCGGTGACAGTTTACCAGCCTGTGTTGAAAGTACCGGCCAAAGGCATGAAAACATTTGTTGTCGTACTGCCGAAATTCACAATCCCCTATCAAAAGGACCTTTACCTTCAACTGACCGAAAAGGACGGGGGCAGGCACCTACAACTAAAGATCAAAAACTCGAAGGCAGGTAAAGTTATACCACTTCCTTCCATTAAGTAATAATTAAAACTGATTGTCATGAACGAGAACAATTATAATTACCTAAAGGATCAGGTAAAATATACAGGTTTCGGGGATGCACTTGAGGCGGACCTGAAGCAAAATATAGAGCAGAAAAAGGAAACTTTTACACTAAATCATGATGCGTTCTATGGAGACGACAGGGTAAGTGCCACACTTAACTTTAAGAAATCCGACCAGTCCGATATGTATTTCTTTAACTCCTACGATGTTCGCCTGGAAAAAGAAGGCAGGCCTGAAACTCTTGACCAGACTTTCTATATCAATAAGGGCAGTAATATTACCCTAAAGGAGGCTTATAACCTTATGGAAGGCCGGTCCGTGAATAAAGACCTAACATCGAAAGAAGGACAGGAATATAACGCGTGGGTTCAGCTCGATTTTAAGGATTCCGATTCGAATGGCAACTTCAGGCTTAACCATTACCACGAGAACTACGGGTATAACCTTGAGGCTGCCCTAAGCAAATATCCGCTAAAAGAACTGCAAAACGAGTCGCATAAGCAGGACCTTATAAACTCACTTAAGAAGGGCAACCTGCAATCCGTCACTTTTATAAAGGACGGAAAAGAGGTCAAAAATTATATTGAGGCCAACCCGCAATTCAAAAGCATTACGTTTTATGACAGTTCGAAGAATAGGCTTGACTCGAGCCAGTCCAAGGTAGAGAAAGAATCTCAGCTTCAGGGCAGGTCAGAGAAGGCAAAGCAAAGTACGGCTGCTAAAAACTCCGACGCTGAGAATGATGCTCCCGGCGATGACGCGCCGAAAAAGCAGCGCCGAAAATCGCAAAAGATGTAAGAGATGGATTTACTTAAACCCCTGACAGCCTTTTTCGAGAAGACGAAATCTGACCAGCGCATAGGCATTACGCATATCGGAATCTATGCGGCTTTGCTGCAATACAGGCTAGACAGGGGTTACAGTAACCCGGTGGATGCAGTGAGTGTCGAGATCATGCGTATTGCAAAAATTTCTGCCCACAAGACATACTATCGTTGCCTGAGGGAGATGAATGAATATGGTTACCTGCGGTACCTACCTTCGAAGAAGAAGAACCGTGCAAGCAAAATCTACTTTACAGATTGAGAATATTAACTAATTGTACGATGGAAAATGGAGTAACAAAAGAAGACCTGCGCCAATTTGGGCTGCTTCTCATTGGTACGATCCGTACTATTATTGAGGGCCCTGTTACAGCACAAAAAAACGAAACGAATCCAGAGTGGCTTAAGGCCAGAGTGGTGCGAAAACTGCTCGACATCTCAGCAGGTTCGCTGCAAAACCTGCGAGTGGCCGGTAAAGTACGTTTTAAAAAGGTTTTGGGGTCCTACTATTATAACAGGGAAGACCTTATGCAATTATTTAGTGATGAGAAAAAAAAAGACAAGTAAATGTACGACACCCTCTGACCTGGAATTTATTTTAACAGACATTAACCTAAGTGTATGGGATGTAGCCCTACTGGCCGCAATATTTATTGCATCGGTAACCCAGGGTACAAAATATGGTATCCGGATAAGCAGGAAGCGGCTCATGCAGTTGTCCCATATAAGCAGCATACCTACATACCACAAATATTTAAAAAAGTTACAGGATATGGGGTACATCAATTACCGGCCATCGTACGATCCGGATGCAAAGAGCGAAATTGACCTAAAACAACCTTCTTAGCAAGGTTGTTTTTTTTTAATTTTACTGTACCCGTAACAAACGGCTATGTTTGCTTTTACCACGCAATAGAAATAACCATGAAGCTTATTGTTACATCTATAATCACTAAAAATAGATATCTGTATGGAAAATTATAAAGACCACAATATTATTAAAGCCATTGAATGGCTTAAGTCGCATTTGCACACGGACGCCTGGCCTTCACGTCTTCAGTCTGTTGAGGATGCTGTTACCTCGCTTACAAGACCAAGGGAAGAAGATGTTGCTGATTTGAAAAATATGAAAACACTAAAAGTGGAAAACGACCAAATCGGATGGTATATCTATTTGATGGAGTGCCTTACAAAAGATATATCCAAATATGAAGCTTATCAGGGAGCAAGGGTCGGCCCTATTTTCCAACGTATAGGTGCGGATCTCGAGTTGGTGAAGGAGATTGGCGGAATAGATACGAAAGTGAGAAAAATGCTTAAAAGTGAAAAAAATCAGGCTGACTCCAATCTGTTTGAAATCCTGACAGCACTACTGTGGGTTAAGAATGGCTGGGAAGTTTCGTTTATTGATGTTACCAGTCATAAAACCCCTGATATAAAGGCTGTAAAAAACGGCAAGCAGTATTATGTCGAATGTAAGCGTATGGCACAGCGCTCGGAGTACAGCAAAAAAGAACAGAAGGCGTGGCTTGCAATGCTGAACCATGTTTCGCCATTACTTATGGAAAATGCACTTATGCTCGAAGTGGTATTCCATAAAGAAGTACATACCATACCCGAGACCTATCTGCTGGATTTGTTTGGCGGTAACACTGGTGCAGAGGAAGGAAAATTGCATATTTCCAATGATACTCTGACGGTAAGCCTTGCCAAAATCGATCTGAAACGCATCAATGCGCAATTAAAACGTGGCCCGTTACAGGAAGGCTCGCCGTTTATGCGCCAGCTTATCGGCGGTAATGCGGAAAGCACCGGCTTCACGGCAGCTTTGTTAGCAAAGCATGGCTATTATGGTCCACCGGCCGGGTTTAACCGTTATATTTTGAATGTTGCCGGAGGATACGCAATTGACTGGAGGTGCGATGCACCTGAATCTATTGAAGCCAAGGCACGTGACCTGTTCCATCATATAAAGGAAGCCAATGACCAGTTGCCTCCGGGGAGCAATGCCGTTATACATGTTGGTGTCGAAACCCTGGACGGTCCTGAAGTAGAACGTGCCCGCTTTGAAAAAATTAAGGCCAGGGCAGCAGATTTCGACAAAGGCGGTAGCGGATTAAAGATGATTTATTGCCACTTTTTCCAATCCTATGCTTTGCCGGGAATACATCTGACATTTGATGAAACCACTGCCGGTTTTCTCGAACGGCAGGAACAATACCCGATATTGGATCAGACATTCCTCGTAGTTGATGAAGCTGTGAAGTGCAAAAATGATGTCCATTGGGAAAGGGAACATCCATGAGAATGAATTATTGGGTAAGCTTTGCATAATGCATAAAACTATATATGAGTTGAATTAGTAAATTTTTGGCATGAACGATAGAATTAAGGCATTCAGCAAATCAGCAATTGTACCGTTACTAAAGGTTTCGGAGAATGGTCCAAAACAGCAGTATCAATTTGATATTGATTGCTTTGAAATGAAGGACTATAACTATGTCAATGTGTTGAAAGATAGTGACTTTTCGCAACTCTTTGACGCTGTCGCAAACATCAGCGGTCCCTGTCTTTACTATTTTACAATCGAATCGGATCATGATGCCGACGAGATAATAAGCCGGATACAAGCCTACAAGAATACTCCCGGTGCTAAATCAGTGCCTGCAATAAAAAAGAAATTCCCAAGGACTAAAGTGCTGTATGTTGGCAAGGTTAAAAAAGCGCTATGGGGCCGCCTTGTCCAGCATTTGGGCTACTATAAAGTAAGCAGGACGCAAGGGTTGCAACTTTTTTACTGGACACAGGGCACTAATGTAAAATTAAAGATGAGCGTTCTAGAATTTGAGCATGAAATGGCAGATTACATGTCTGTGCTTGAGACTAAGCTTGCAAAAGAATTACAACCCATAGTGGGAAAACACAGGTAGGAGTAGCCACCATTATAAGAAAGGCGGACACTGATGCATCCGCCCTCTTTACTCCCGGTGAGTCTCCCAACAAAACCGGGGCAAATTAACTTTTAAGATTTTGTGTAGCGTATTGCCATGCCAATATTATCAACCGGAAAATTATGCTACTGTTCTGTAATAAATGATTCCATCCACAATGGAATCTATCTGTTTAACTTGGAGGTTAAGGCCGCCTTTATCGAAATGGCTGACTGTTGTACTGTGATTTTAAGGACATGGTTAGCCACGCCATCGTATGAAAACATGGTGAGTTACCAGGTTTTGATAACGATGTAAGTCTTTTGAGTTTGGAAATCTGACTTAATGCAAAGTGCGGTACTCCCTTGGAGAGATTCCCGTTTTATTTTTAAATAATTTTGTAAAATGCGAAGGATGCTCAAAACCCAGTTGATAGGCTATCTCGCTAATTGACCTGGCCTGGTTATTCAGATTAACTTTGGCTCTTTCAATAATCTTCAGATGTATATGTTCCTGTGTTGTTTTACCCGTGAATTTAGTCAGGATGTCCGAAAGATAATTGGAGGACAGATTGAGCTGCGCGGCAAAATATTTTGTGGTTGGTATACCTTTATCAAAAAGATCATCCGCAGAATAATAGTCAATCAAAATCTTTTCAAATCGCTGTACGATATCATTGTTTACTTTTTCTCTTGTCAAAAACTGCCTGTCATAAAAACGGTTGCAGTAATTTAATATCAGTTGCAGATTATCGACAATTAAATTTTTGGTGTGCTTGTCCGTGTTCTGGGAATATTCCCTTTTTATCTTTTCAATTGCATCACCTAAAATATTTTTTTCATCATCAGAAATGTGCAGCGCTTCATTAGTACCGTACTGAAAAAAAGAATAATTATTTATTTTTCTTTCAAGATCGGTGCCGCTGAGCAGGTCCTGATGAAAAAATATTCCCCAACCCTCATTTACCTTTATTCCCGGCTCTGAAAGAATAACCTGTCCTGGCAGTGTAAACATAAGCGATCCCTCTTCAAAATCATAATAAGACCTCCCGTATTTAATAGCGCCTTCAAAACGCTTGCAGACTATAGAATAAAAATCAGTTCTGTAAAAAGTATTTTCATCAGGGCGGTCCGGTTTTACGAGTGCCAGATCAAGAACTGTGATTAAAGGGTGTTTTGGTTTATCACAATTATAAAATCGATGTACATCTGATATGGATTTGATGTCAATATACTTTGGTGTCATGCGGAGCCTAATTCGAGAATGTTAGCAATACAGCAGGTAAGCCTGCATTATAGAATAACCCCTAATTATCCTCTTATGATTGTACTGTCAGACATTAGGGGTGTCATCTAATTTATGAAAAAATTCCTGATCGTGTTTACAAATGTATCTTCATCATTTTTATATTTCACGTCAGCATAGAACTGCGCATCAGCTCCGGCGATATACCTTAGCTGACTGCTATTGTCGGTTGCTGCATTATATATGGTTTGTGCAATCTCTTCAGGAGTAGCTTTATCAATATTTTCGGTAGGAGTTGCATATCTTCCAAAAAAGGTTGCCATCAAAGGATCGTATTCAGGAATCTCATTTTTAATAATTTCAAGCCCGTTTCTGAAATTGGTATGAACCCCGCCCGGCTCAATAATTTTAACTTTTATGTTAAACTTAGACAATTCATGCGATAGCGATTCTGAAAAGCCTTCCACTGCGAACTTAGAAGACGCGTAGAGACTTGTAAAGGGCAATGCTACAACACCACCAAAAGAAGAGATATTGACAATCGAACCACTGCTGTTGTTTCGCAGGTAGGGCAAGACTGCCTGTGTTACGCGCATCATACCGAATACATTAACATCAAATTGTTTCTGGATCTGGTCAATTGAAGCCGACTCAAAAACACCCATTAGACCATATCCGGCATTATTTATAAGGGCGTCAATAGTACCGAATTTTTCAGCACCTGCTTCAACAGCTTTCTTTATGGACGATTCATCCTGTACATCAAGATGTGTAACAAATACATTTTCCAAGTGGTTCAATTCCTCTTCTTTTTCAGGAGAACGCATTGAAGCTATAACATTCCACCCGTTTTTATGGAAAAACTTTGCTGTTTCCTTACCGAAACCTGACGAGGCCCCTGTAATCAATACTGTTTTTTTCATTACAAATCATTTAATTTTTTGTCATTATTGACAGTACAAAGTTCTGACTGTACTATTTAAAAAAATTATACATATCGTGGCATGACTTATATATATCTCCGATTATAAATGCAATGCGGTGCCTTTTAGCTTTACCTTTTTTTTTACATATCTAACCTTAAAACATACCACAACCGTATGCTGTTAACTTTTGAAATTTGCAGTGTCAGGTTCCAATACCTGCAGCAACAATTTTTAATATCTAAATAACTTAAAGATGAAAAGTTTTTCTATTACGCGTTTAATCGCAATCGGCGCATTTGTGATCACCGCATTTACAACACAGGCGCAAACCGGCGCAAAGACATTTACCTTAAAAAGTGCCGGGCTTGGTGGCCAGCTTACAAAAGAGTTCTATTATAATGACTGGGGTGTAAATGGAGGTAACATCTCACCCGACCTTCTATGGGAAAATGCTCCTGAAGGTACGCAGGCGTTCGCAGTGACCATGTATGATGCTGCTGCGCCGACCGGTAGCGGATGGTGGCACTGGGTACTTTTTAACCTTCCGAAAGATACTAAGTCACTGAAAGCAGGAGCCGGAAGTACGCACCCGGAATTATTGCCGGCAGGCAGTATCTCCTCGCTAAATGATTTTAAAAAATACGGTTATGGCGGTCCGGTACCAATTCCTGCAAGTGGTTACCATCCCTATGTAATTACCGTATATGCCCTGAAGACCAAACTTAATCTTGACAAAGACGCTAACCCTGCATTGGTTGGATTTAACCTGAGTGCCAATACGATTGCCAAAGCATCAATTGTATCTTACGTGTATGTACCCTAACAAAATTTACCGCCCTATATGGGCGGTAAAAAACTGAAAATAATTTCACAGACATGATAATGTAGCGTAAACCACAAATAAATGCAATGCTGCATTATCCATGATTGAAATTTATACTGTATAAAATTAAACAGACTCATTATGAAAAAATACGTAATACTAAGCGCAGTCCTCGCTGGAATTTTATCCATTGCCTGCGCTAAAAAAGAAAGTACTGATACTCCTGCAAGGCCGGAGACGGAAGTTGCAACGAATGACGTTACATCTCCTGAATTAGAAGAAGTTTTTGCCGACAGCACTTACCAGCTTACCGGTGTAGCCGTGTCGCCTGAAGGAAGGGTGTTTACCAACTACCCGTACTGGCTGGACAAGCACAGTTACTCTTTAGTTGAGGTTAAGGATGGAAAACCGGTTCCGTATCCGAATGCGGAATGGAATAGTTTTAAAAAGGGCGACAACGGCGCCGATAAGTTTGTATGCGTACAGGCAGTGGTAGCCGATGAAAATGGTTACCTGTGGGTCGTAGACGCAGCGGGTATCGGCCTTGGCCCTGTTTATAAAAACAGCAATAAGGTTATTAAAATAAAGCTCGCCGATAACAGCGTAGAGCGTATATACAAATTTCCTGAGAGTGTAGCAGGCAAGGATAGTTACATTAATGATATCCGAATTGATAACACGAATGGCTTTGCCTACATGACAAGTTCATCCAATGGAGGAGTTGTAGTACTTAATACAAAAACCGGTGATTCGCGTTTTGTATTGCACGATTCAAAAACAGTACTTTCTAACCCAGCATATCATTTTACATTTAACGGTAAGGAATTTTCTAAGGCTGACGGCAGTATACCTAAAATCAATTCAGATGGTATTGCCCTTACCCCAGATAAAGCATGGCTGTACTATAAACCCCTTACAGACGATAAGCTATACCGTGTTAGTACCGCTTTATTAAGGGATTTTTCGACGCCGTTGAAAACCATTAGCGATAAGGTGGAAGATTTAGGCCACTTTGTAACAACTGACGGGATGGAATTCGATAAACAAGGTAACCTTTACGTGGGCGACCTAGAGAAAAGCAGCATTGTGAAAATTACCCCTGATCTTAAAATGCATACGCTGCTGACCGATGCTGACAAACTTATATGGCCCGACAGCTACAGTATTTCGGCTGACGGCTACCTGTACATTTCAATTTCCCAGATACAGCTCATGCCGTGGTTTAATAATAACGTAAACAAAACCCAAAAGCCTTACAAGCTGCTCAGGTTGAAACTGTAACGATTATGATAACGCCACTTTTAAAAAATGTATTAATGGGCCTGGCCCTGTCATCAGCCTTATCCGGAAATGCACAGGAGGCACAGCATTTTTCATTTGCCGACCTTCCCGCAAAGCAGCTAAATGAGCTACTGACGCGCAGCACTATTTCAGGCGAGGCGGGTACAATCGGCTACTTTACCTATAAAAAAGGTGCAATAGTGCCGTTGCACCAGCATGTTAATGAGCAGTATTCGCTGATTACAAAAGGTAGTGTTAAGGTACTTGCCGGCGGTAAAGAGATACTCGTAAAAGCAGGTGAGGGCATTATAATCCCACCGAATGTGCCACATAGCTTTATCGCCCTGGAAGATGATACCATAGATATTGATTTCTTTAGCCCTGCGCGTATGGACTGGCTGGCAGGCACGGATAATTATTTTACAAAAAATAATGCGCCAAGCCTATCGTCGGCGCAGTGGAACGGCAAAATCCTTAAACCTGAGATATTCGCTGAGTTGAGTGAAGCCGTAGGCAATATTGCATACACACCGAAGGGCGATCTGGTATATAGCCAGCACCCATTCTTTAATCCTGAAATACGGGTTATGAAGTATGATGCACAAACTAGGACAAATAAACCCTTTCCAAACCTGGAATGGAACACACCCCGCGATACCGATGACCGTTACCTGAGCAACGTGCTGGGCATACGGAATGACGCCAACGGCATTATATGGATGCTGGATATGGGCCAGCGCAATGCTGTAACCCCTAAAATTGTGGGCTGGAACACGAGGACTGATAAACTTGAGCGCATCTACTACCTGCCGCAATCGGCATTGGCAAACACTTCACAGCCCAACGATATGGTTGTCGACAATAAACACGGCATATTTGTGATCGCCGATGAAGGTATAGGTAAAGGCGGTGACGGCAGCAAAGCAGCCCTTATAGTAGTTGATATGAAGACTGGGGAAACACGCAGGCTCCTGGAAGGTACCCGTACAACATTGCCGGAAAACAAACCGACAGTAATCAAAGGCAAAACGCTTTCTGTTAATGGCAAGCCACTCCTTGTAGGGTGCGATGGTATCACTGCCGACAAGAATTTTGAATGGTTGTATTACGCCTCACTTAATGGGAGTAAAATTTACCGTGTAAAATTTGAAGACCTTTTAAACGAATCAATCAGCCAGGAAAATCTTGATAGCCGTGTCGAAACGTATTCTGCAAAGCCAAATAATGGAGGGTTGAGCATAGATAGCGAAGGGAACTTATATTTAACCGGGTTGGAGGATAACAGCATAAGCGTGGTTTTAGCCAAAGACCGCAGTGTTCACAAGTTAACTGCCGACAGCAAGATGCTTTGGCCCGATGGGGTAAGCTTCAACGCAGCTGACGGATATATGTATGTATCTGCCGCGCAGGTCCATCTTGGAGCAGCCTTTAATGAGGGCGTAGACAAATCCGGCGCACCGTATTACATTTTCAGATTTAAGCCACTTTCGGAGGGTGTCCCGTTACGATAAATAAACAACAAGAAAATAATTTTAAAATGAAAGCAATAATAATAAACGAGCCGGGAGGTACAGACAAATTAATCTATACGGAGCTCCCAACCCCTGTAATTAATGATGAACAGGTACTTGTAAGAGTAAAGGCGATAAGTATTAATCCAGTTGATGTTAAAAGCCGCGCGGGCCATGGAGTTTGGGGCAGGCTAAAAGAGGAGGTACCTCTTATATTGGGTTGGGACATCAGCGGCGTTGTTGAGCAGGCAGGGGACAATTCCGGATTTAAAAAAGGGGATGAAGTTTTTGGGATGGTACATTTTCCCGGACATGGCAAAGCGTACGCAGAATATATGGCTGCGCCTGCAAGGCATTTAGCATTAAAACCTGCCAACATAAGCCATGAAGAAGCTGCGGCTGCTACCCTTTCCGCATTAACCGCTTACCAGGCCCTGGTACTTAGGGGTAATTTGCAGCATGGACAGAAAGTACTGGTACATGCCGCTGCGGGCGGAGTGGGACATTTTGCCGTACAGATCGCCAAACATTTAGGGGTGGAAGTTACAGGCACCTCATCTGCAAAGAACAGAGATTTTGTATTAGGGCTTGGAGCTGACAGCCATATCGATTACCATGGATATGACTGGGAAGAAAGCGATAAGAAGTTTGATTTTATCCTCGATAATGTTGGCGGGCAAACCATTGACAATTCACTCGAAGTTGCCAAACCGGGCAGTACACTCATCAGCATACCCACAGGACTTAATGAACAGGTTACCCAAAAAGCAAAAGATAAAGGCGTAAACGGATATTTTTTCCTTGTTACCTCTAACGGAAAGGACATGAAAGTAATTGCGGAGTGGCTTGAAAAAGGATATATAAAATCTCATGTTTCCGAGACATTTGATTTCAATGATATGGCTTTGGCACACAAACATGTAGAAAGCGGACGTACAGTAGGTAAAGTGATAGTTAAACTCTAAACCTTAGGGTTTTGCCTGTGCCGCCTTAAGCGGTACAGGCATTTATATGCTAAAAACATTCGGAGTTATCGCTAAAAATATAAGGAGCAACCAATATGCAACTGTTTTATGCCATAAGAGGAGGGAAAGTTTTATATTTGCTTACTACAAGCCCCTCCACAGATAAAAGATCGGTTATGCACATCGAAAATACCATAGAGCCATTTGAAATAGAAAAGGAAACACTTACCGAGTGGAGCCGCCGCCCGCACCAACACAATTTTTTTGAATTGGTATTTATACAGTCAGGTTCCGGGAAGCAGTGTATTAATGACAGCCTGGTCAATTATGAAAAGGGAAGTATATTTTTACTTCCTCCATATGATTGCCATTCTTTTGAAATAGATGCTGCCACGACATTTATATTTATCCGTTTCAATGCCTTATTTTTTATAGAAGATAAACGGACCATGATGGACTACAGCCAGTGGTTTAGTAATCTTCATTATATACTGAGCAGTTATAACCGCGTTCCCGGTGATGTTATACATTCTGCAGGTGATAAATCCGTTATCGCCAGCCTGATCCAAAGCATGCAGATGGAAATGCAGCTTCCTAATTATTCAGAGTCAATACTCAGGACAAACATGGTTGCGATGCTAAACATCCTGCTTAGAAACTTTGAGAATACTTTCCTGGAAAAGCATATTGACAAAGATACACAGACACGTAACCTCTTGCAGTACATACAGTACAATTTGTTCGATAACAGCAAACTTAAAACGGAGGTTATCGCTGGTGAATTCAACCTTTCTCCAACATATGTAGGTGAATATTTTAAAAAGAAGACGGGAGAGAGCCTTAAGGAATATATACTGAAAGCACGTGTGAATGTAGCGCAGAGCCGTATGGAACATTCAGGGCAAAGCCTCAAAGAAATAGCTTATGACCTGGGATTTACCGATGCAAGCCACCTTACAAAGGTCATCAAAAAATATTATGATGATGCAGGTACAGCCTGCGGGAGCATTTAGTCACAGGTAAGGAATCGTAATGTTTACTCAGGTAATAATACGATTCCTCTTCCTATCATAGCTTACTCCCTTATGCTGTTCGGATCGTTTAGGGTCATACGCGCAATTTCATCTTTTCTTTTGAAGCTCACGCCTTTATGTTGCTGAATATATCGCATTAGTTCATATGCAGTGTTTACCATTTGTGGCGTTCCACCAATACGGTCATGAAAACTTATAGACAGCTGTCGTTTTTTGCGGGCGCTTTCCTCGTAAAGCTGATCGAAGTCCGCTTTAACCTGGCGAAAGAACTGGTCAGTAGAGAAATTCTTGCCTTCAATTAACAGTATGTCGTTGTTGCGCAGGGTGTAGGGCACCACAGCAAAATCGTTATTATTGACTTTAATTAGAAAGGGCTCGTCGCGGCTTAGGTCGTCTATGTGGTAAGTAAAACCAAGTTCCTGCAATATTTTAAGTGTGTTCTCGCCCCGTCTGAGCCAATTGGCATTGTAACCTACTGGTGTGAACCCTGTGGCATTTTTAATAGCATCTGCACCTTGTTGTATAAAGGCTTTTTCTTCCTCATAGCTTAAGTTGTATTGCTTGCTCCAATTCATTCCATGCGCCGCTGCCTCATGGCCCCTTTGAACGATTTCTTTTGCCAATGCCGGATTCTTTACTACTGCGGAGCCAACCATATGCGATGTGACTTTTATACCCAGCTTATCCCAGTTATCAAGCATTCTTGGTATTCCTTCTTTATAGCCGTACTGATACCAGGTCTCAGCAGGAAGGTCTTTATAACCTTTATCCATGTTTTGGGGAAACGGGCTTTCAGCATTGTCAGGCTGGCCACCTGCTTCAAATTGCATGGAGACGGAAACAACCAGTCGGGAGCCGTCAGGCCATTTGGTTTTTTCAGGTTGTATTTGGACTTCCGCATCTTCAGCGAACAGAGGCGATGATGGGAGCAGGCTCAGCGCTCCGAGTGCGCCGGCCTGCTTAATAAATGTTCTTCTGTTTTCCATGACTATTGTTTTTTGTTCATTATGGTATCAACAGCATTATTATTACTGTCAATAAATTGTAATAGCACCGCACAAAAAGCAAGATGCAGCAGCTGTGACGGGATGGCCTCCCAATTTTCAATCAGGCACGTACCGAAGATCAGTAGTAGCATTATGGACGCACCTGCTTTTAAGGCAAATTTTGTAAACAAACCAAACAGCAAAAGCAAGCCAACGAAGAATTCTACCAGTGGCAGGCTGTAGGCAAAAGGTGTTACTATAAAACCAGGTAGCATCGCCTCCTGAAAGCTATGGGACATCCAGTCTGCGAAGCCTGCGAGCTTTGGCAGGCGCACAAGCCCATGGCCAAAAAAACTAACGCCTGCACCTAATCGGAGTAAAAAATAAACGGTTGTATTCATTTCAATAAAATTTATAAGCAAAATTCTAAAATTAATCGGTTTAAATTTTGTACATATTAATGTTATATTTGTATAAATAAAGGATGAAAGTAAAAACATTACACAGGGCATTTGAGGTAGAGAGTACCAAAGCGGACCAGTATGAGGCTAAAGAGCATACGGGGACGTATTTCGAGATGCTGTTTGTTTTATCAGGTACCGGTGTGCAGATCATTAATTCGAACCGCCTGCCTTACAGAGAAGATAAGCTCTTCCTTATTTTTCCTAAGGATACCCATGGATTTGAGATTTCAGAAACCACACATTTCTTTTCGTTGCGGTTTAACGAAAGTTATTTAAGCCTACAATCTTCCGAGTGGCTCAAAAAGCTGGAGTATATATTTCATAACCATGACCATATGCCCGGCTGCATACTGAAAAACATTCCTGATAAAGCACTAATACGTGCTTTAGCTGAAGCCATGCTTAGAGAGCAGGAAGAAGAAAGTTTTTACCGTGATGAAGTTATCCAGCAACTGGTAAATACTTTTATAACCATAGCAGCGCGTAATATCAGCCTCAAGGAAACAGCTTCAAGAATACCGCTGCCTTACCCCATTTCCTTACAAGGGTACATCCACCGGAATATCTACAGCCCTGAACTTTTGAAGGCAGAAAACTTCGCTGCAGCATTTAATGTTTCCCCATCATATCTTGGGGAGCTTTTCCGTAAGCAAACCAATGAACCGCTGCGCAACTATATCGATCAGTACCGTGTAAAACTTATCGAGGCACGGTTGAAGCACACCGGGATACGGTTGGGGGAAATCGCCGCAGAATTTGGCCTCTCGGATACAAGCCACCTCAACAAAATTTTTTACCGGTATAAGGGCATGAGTCCGTCAGAGTTCAGGAAAAAAATTACCGGGGAGCAGTAAAAGCAAGTCATGCTACAGGGCTTATATGTCCCGCATGGTAATGACTTACTATCTTCCAGTCCGTAATTAGTCATATAATGAACTTTTTAAGCAAGTTTATTTTGGACTTTTTAAGCAAACATGCAATGCTTTAAATGTTGAACTTTGCAATAGAAATAATTTAAAGACAAATTTGATGGCACGAGGAAATACCCCGGTGATAAGTTACTCCTGCGAGGTTTCCAGAAAAAGGGATGGGGAGCAGTCTGTTCAGGATCATAGTCTGACGATCGTGATAAAGGGCTCATATGAATTGGATAATGGATATGGAAAAGTAATTTTTTCATCCGGGGATATCTTTTTCTGCGCTAAAAACCAGCTACTGAAATATCGTAAGCTTAATCAGTCGGAGAAAGATTTTAAGTCGTTGACAATTTTTTTTGATGAGCAGACCCTTTTCCAATTCAGCAGGGAGAATAACAGTAAAGCTTCAGAAAAAAAACATCACGGAAAAGATGGCATAAAGCCAATAGAAAAGTCCAGCGTGCTTGCAACTTTTATGCGCGCACTTACCGAGTATGAGGAAACCTTTAATGAGATGAGCCCCCAACTTATGCACATCAAGCAACAGGAAGCTCTTATCCTCTTGCTTAAGTATGATGAAAATCTAAGAAATATATTATTTGATTTCTCATTACCAGTGAAAGCAGACCTTGAAAATTTCATGGAAGGAAATTACAGGTTTAACGTGTCTCTCAATTGCTTTGCCTATCTGACCGGAAGAAGCCTTTCCGCCTTCAAGCGCGATTTTTTTCAGAAATTTCATGAAACTCCCGCGCGATGGCTCCTTAAACGAAGGCTGGAATCGGCCTACAATCTACTGACAGAAGGAAAGTCGGCATCCGATGTTTATCAGGACCTTGGATTTGAAAGCCTCTCTCACTTTTCCCACACTTTTAAAAAGCAATATGGTGTTTCTCCCATCCAAATTTATGGAAGTGACACTACCCTCAATTAGTTGCGACACTGCGTTATAAATTTTAATTAATTATACTATGGAATCAAAAACAAGCCAGATATTCCCTGGCATCTTACAATGGAAAATTGGTGATAAAAGAATTACCGTACTTAACGACGGCCACTTTCAGATTGGATCTGAATACCTTACTCATGTGGATGGCGATGCAGCCTCGATCCTTGGCGCTGCGCTGCGCCCTGAAATCCCGACCCTGATTACCAATGTTTATGTTATTGAGTCAGAAAACCACGCACCAGTTTTGATTGATACGGGTGTCGGAGATAAATTAGCTCCTGCGATTAAAGGTAATTTCAGGGAAAGCCTGCAACATATTGGCCTCACACCTGAGGATATAGGCTATGTATTGCTAACACACCTGCACGGCGACCATTTTTACGGTCTTATTGACAAAGAGGGAACGAAAAATTTCCCAAATGCTAAAGTATGGGTTTCCGATGCGGAAAGAAAGTTTTGGCTTGAAAATGAGAACCTGAATGACCAGGACCGTCAGAATGGCCAGGATGCCAAGGAATACTTAGCACCTTATGATGTTTTAGGTACTAAAGGAGAAATCCTCCCTGGAATCAGTGAAGTTCCACTTCCGGGGCATACTCCCGGACAGACCGGCTTTTTACTGGAAACTGGTGATGAAAAGGTTTTGTTCTGCGCAGATGTATTGGGAATACCAGCGGTTCAGGCTAAGTATCCAGAAGTGGGCTTCGCCACGGATGTAGATTACGAGTTGGGTGTAGCAACCCGAAGAGGACTCTTAAAAAAGGCGGCTGATGAAAAATTACTTTTGGCTGGCGCACATTTTGAATTTCCATGCATTACGTATGTGAAGAATGAAAATGATCATTACACACTTATTTCCAAACAATGGTTCGGACAGTCTTAGTACGGACGCCCTGAAGCCACGTTCTGTAAAGCTGCCCATGTGCAGCTTTCGGCGTATCCTTACTTCTTTTTTATTACTTAAATTTTAGAACTTCCTATCAGTAAGTATTTGGCTAATTGCTAAAATAACAAGAATAAACGCTCTAAATCCTCTTCAAAAGTTCTGCATTTGTTCAGGCAATGACCTCAAAACAAATGGCGCCATTGAAAGACAACAACGCCATTTTATTTATCATTATCCATGCGCCGCAACCGCAATATCTTCCCATGATTCCCATGTTGCAAGTTTTTCAGCATATACACGTTTAGTTTTAGTGTAGCCCAGTTTACCAAGGAAAAGGCGTAGCGGCGGTTCACTACTATCTATCAGCTTAAGTATAGCCGGTACCGTAGCCTCAGGTTTGCCATAATCTTCCGGTAGCAATCCCTCCGTATCACCTAAGCCTGCCTTAACATTGTTGTAAGCAGGTATCGCTGCACTTTGCACGGCAGACGTACCTCCAAAATCAGTAGTGTAGCCATTTGGTTCTATTAGCGTAACATTAATACCAAATTCTTTAACCTCGCTGGCAAGTGCTTCGCTTAAGCCTTCAACCGCAAATTTTGTTGCATTGTAAATGCCAAGGGTTGGCAGCGTCCAAACCCCAAGTACGCTCGATAGCTGAATAATATGGCCGCTTTTCTGCGCACGGAATATAGGCAACGCGGCTTGTGTTACCCAAAGCGTACCAAAAACATTGGCTTCAAAAATATCTTTGGTTTCCTGTTCTCCGGCTTCTTCAATAGCACCAAACAAGCCATAACCGGCGTTATTAATAACCACATCCAGGGTGCCGAAATGATTGTAGGCTTTGTTTACAGCCTCAGTTACCGCTTTCTTATCGGTAATGTCTAACTGAATGGGCAGGAATTGCGCAGGATACTGTGCGGTTAATTCCTTATAAGCCTCAATAGTCCTGGAAGTGGCGGCTACATTATCGCCGCGTTTTAAAAGGGCTTCTACCCAAAGTTTTCCAAATCCTCTTGATGCCCCTGTAATAAAAATTGTTTTCATGATAATATATTTTTTTAATTTGTGATTTATATATGCAAATCTATTGCGGATAAATGCGGTAGAATTGTCTGTTTGTAGGAAGAAATAGCACAGAATTACGTATCCTGTTTTTAATTGTGAAAAGATTAAACCTGCACGTAATGGTTATGCCAGCCCCGTTTTACTTTTTTTAAACTCAAGAGGGTTTAACCCTACTTGTTTTTTAAACAGGCGTGTAAAGTAAGAGCTGTTTTCAAAGCCCAGTAAATAGGCAATTTCACTAACATTATTGCCACTTGCCAAAAGCATATTCTTAGCAATTGTTACCAAATAAATATGTATATGCTCTATAGCGGTTTTTCCTGTTTCCTGTTTTAGCAGGTCGCTCAGGTAGCGCGACGATATGTTTAACCCTTCCGCCAGCTGGTTTACAGACGGCAACCCCTGCTCTTTAGGCAAATCGCTGTCCATATACTTTTTAAGGGCGTCATTAAATTTAGTGATTGTTTTGCCCGAAAGATCAGTACGGTTTATAAACTGCCTTTTAAAAAAACGCTGGGCGTAGGTAAGCATAGAGTCAATGTGACTCAGAATAATTTCGCGGCTGTACTCGTCGGTATTGTTATAATATTCCCGTGTAATTTTTTCGTACAGGCTTCTTAAAGTTTCTTCTTCGGTGGGTGACAGGTGCAGTGATTCGTTAACCTCATATTCAAAATAGCCATATTTCTGTATGCTGTTGTGCAGTTCATGGCCGTTTAAATAATCTTCATGAATAAGCAGCATAAAACCATCTTCCTCCAGCTCCAGGTTTTTCATTTCGATAATCTGGCGCGGTTTTACAAACATCATGGTACCGTTACTATGGTCATAGCTTGTACGGCCATAGAGTATAACGCCTGACTTCAGCTTTTTAAAGCCAATCATGTAACAGTCGGCTGTAAATTCCCGATCTCCCAGTGGGCAGTCAGACTGACAGCCTATGATACCCAGTAAAGGGTTCTCCGGTGGTGGCCAGCCATTGTCCCGGTGCATTTCACTAAGTGTTTTATAATGTTTCATTTTAAAAAGTATATTGAACTTTTATTTGAGCGGGAATGCTATGGATTAAAATGTTTTTAAAAAGTGGTTCGCCTCACTTACAAACACTTCAGGATACTGGTAAAATGAGCCATGTGCCGAATCAGGGTAATAGCTTAGCAAAGCATTTGGCAATTGCTTAAACAGTGAATATGAATTGTCGCTATCCATCATCTCGTCGTTACTGCCCTGTACTATTAATACCGGGTGCTGTATGGTTTTAAGGTCTATGGTTACCGGGTCAGATCCCCAGCGGGTAATGGCTGTCATTTGTGCCAATATGCTCTCTTGTGCCGTTTCGCGGTCGCGGTCTTCTGTCCTGGTAAATAACCTTTGCAGGGTTTCTTTGCCTTTGGCGCGGCTTGCATCAGTAGCGGTAAAAAAAATGTATAAAAAGCGTTCTGCAGGGTCTTTTTGCATGGCTTTGCCTATTAGGTTATTAAAACCTTCCAGCACTTTTACGCCCTGTGGTGCAGCGCCGACAATTATAATTTTTCGGATAAGGTCAGCATATTTATCTGCCAGATACTGTGCAATGAACCCGCCAAGTGAGAAGCCAAGTACATCAATTTTAGTTATGCCCAGTGCTTTTAAAAAATCTACCGCGTCGTGTGCCATATCGGCCACGTTATCAGGTGTTTCTCCGGTGCTGTTTCCTACGCCGGCATTGTCAAAAATCAATATTTCGCGTTCCTGTGCCAGGCCGTCAAGAATTACGGGATCCCAATTATCAAGCGTACCTGTAAAATGCTGGAAACCTACGAGGGGAATGTATGACGGCTTACCAAACCTGCGGTAGGCGTAGTTAGTACCGTTTACGTTTATGTATTGTGTGGGTGCCGATAGGGCATTTAGTATAGTGCTCATCTGTTTATTGTTTTGTGTTGGTAATGATTTAAATTATTCGAAGCTTACGTCAAGTATGTCTATAGATACCAGCACGGGGTCTGTCTGGTAGCTGTTATCGGCATCGTTAAGGATGTAAATGTTTCTTCTAGTACCGGTTTTTACACCCTGAAACTCTTTGTAACCTTCTATTATCTGCGTTGCAGATGAGCCACCCAAAACCACAGGCCAATAGTCATGGCGTTTTAGCAGGCCGGTTTCATCAAAGTAAAATACCTGGCGTTTGCTGTGTGTGGCAAAACCATCGGGATAAATAACTTCAAGCCTGGTAAGTGTTTCACCCTTTTCATTCCACGGTTCCAGCTTGTTTATTTCTACGCCCGGTACCAGAAAGTTAAAAGGAGCGGTAGCATAGTTCCATGTGGCATAGCTCGAAAAATAAACCAGCTGTGCTCTTGTCCATGGGGTTTCTACGGTATGGCCTTTAAACGATTCGCGAGGGTTTACAAGTTCTTCAAGTACTTTACCGGTTTCATCTATCAGTTGTACTTTACCGGGCTCAAATGTTGAAGTATACCCCGGTTGAAAAAGGTTTTTCCAGCTGCTTTTCTGCTCGGTCAGCGAGCCGGTAAACTCTACATCGGCAAGGGCGCCGTTGTGTCCTTTTATGGGCCATACTACACCACCTATATTGGTGTGTATTTTTACGGTTTTAAAATTGGCCGCGTTGGCACCTCCGTGGGCGGCAATAACTTTGTTTACTAATTGTTGGGTTGAAGTTGTCATGGTTAAATATTTTTTAATGTTGATATAATGGTTAAATGATGCAGATTAATGGCCGTGGGCGGCTATGCTTACTTCTTTCCAGGCTTCTATGTTGTTTAGCCTTTCGGTATAAACCTTTTTTACTACGTTATAGGCTATGCGGCCAAAAAGTAACCTTTGCGGCGGGTTAGCATTGTCTGCAAGGTCAAGTACTATGCTTACTGTGGCTTCGGGTTTGCCCCAGGTATCTGGGTTTTCGCCAGAGGTGGCAAATGCCTCGCGAACAGGGTTGTAGTCGGCAATAGCATTATCGGTTTGGTTTGCCGATGCCCCGGCCCAGTCGGTAGCGTAGCCGTTAGGCTCTATAAGTGTAACCTTAATGCCCAGGTGTGCTACTTCGGTAGCAATGGTTTCGCTAAGCCCCTCTACGGCAAATTTTGACGCGTTATAAAGTCCCAGCATAGGCAGTGTGGTAAGGCCTAAAAAGCTTGAAACCTGAATAATGTGGCCGCTTTTTTGTGCCCTCATTACCGGCAGTACCGCTTGTGTTACCCACAGCAGGCCAAAGAAGTTGGTTTCCATTTGCGCCCTGGCCTGTTCTTCTGTAGTTTCTTCTACAGTGCCAAACAAACCGTAGCCCGCGTTGTTAATCAGCACATCAATTCCGCCAAAATGCTTAACAATATCAGCTACAGCTTCATTTACACTTTCACGTTTTGTAACATCAAGTTTTACGGGTAAAATGTTATTACCATACGTTGCCACAAGATCGGCAAGGTCGGCCGTATTTCGGGCAGTGGCAGCTACTTTGTCGCCGCGTTTTAAAAAAGCTTCGGCCCATAGTTTTCCAAATCCTCTTGATGCTCCGGTAATAAAAATTGTTTTAGACATGATTATATTTCTTTAATGGTTATTGTTTTTTGATATAGCAAAGTTAGACCGTGAATAGTGGAAAGGATAGTTCATTTGTAGGGAGTAATAGCACAAAACAACGTTTAGGCTGTCCTGGCTTTTGCATAGTGTTTAAAAGCTACTATTATTAGTAGTAATGTCACCACAATGCCAAGATTTACAGCAGATAATGTGTGAACAGATTTAATGCTCAGGGTATTTATGAGCCCATAGCCCACTACAGAACTAATTACATAAATACCGCCTCCTGTAAGTCCGCTTGCTGTACCGGCATTGCTTGTAAAACGCTGTAGGCTGTAAGCATAAACATTATTAAAAATAAAACCCGACATGAGGTGAATAGGTACGGTAAAGCCTATTAGTACCCAAATGCTTGTTGCAGATGTAGATGTAAGCCACATGGCTATGGCAACTATAAACTGAATTACAATTGCGGTATTCAGTTTTGTAAAGAGTGGTTTGTTTAACAACGATTTGCTTATTAAACCGCCGCTCATGAGTGATACGCCTGAGAGCAATGAGCTGTACCCGGTTTCAACCGATGAGTAGCCGTACACCTTTTCTATAATAAAGGGGCTTACCATGCCGTATACTACCAGAAGCGAATAGGTTAGCCCTATAATAAACAGGCCAAGGCTAAAATCGGGTGTGGTAAGCATTGTCTTATAAACCTTTGATATGTTTGCCCAATTAAACGGTTGGAATTTCTTTAACGATTCTCCCGTATACTTCAGTTCAAAAAACAGCACTATAGCGGTTAAAATACCAAGCAGGTAAAAGTTAGATTCCCACCCAAACAGTTGCTGAAGGTAGCCTCCTATAAATGGCGCTACTATGGGCGCGGTTGCCCATACTATAGAGAAAAGGCTGGTATAGTTTTTTAGCGCCTGACCGGTATACATGTCTACAAAAAAGGCACGTTTACCCACTATTATAAGCGATACGGTTATGCCCTGTACCACACGCATGACATAAATCAGGTATATGTCAGGCACCATGGCGATGATAAAACTTGATAAGGAAAACAAGACCAGGGCAGCAATATTAATTTTATACCTGCCAAAGCTGTCGAGTATGCTGCCAATAAATAATTGGCTAAGGCCGGAACTGATCATAAAAATAAGTAACGATAGCTGTACCGACTCTACCGACACACTAAGCTGCTGCGCCATTGCTGGTAGTGAGGGTATATAGATATCGGTGGTGAGGCCGCCCAGCGGTATGAGGATAAAAGCCAACAGGCTGCTAATGCGCAGGAATTTGAGGTTTTGACGTTTCATGATAACAGGAATTAGTCATGCTTATTTATTACATAAAAATTACTCATGCCATCGCCGGCAAAATTGTTCATTTGTAGGGAAGAATGATACAAAACAACGATACGGATAAAATCAGCGTATTTTATATAGGTTGTTGCAGTTGTAAATGATTTGTGTTAAATTTCCTAACCAGAAAACATATTTTTACCACCTCTAAAACTTATAGCTATGGAAAAAATAGCCCATTACAATAGTATTAGTGAGCTGCATGAAAAAAGCGGTTTTGAACCGCCCCTGCACCCGCATATTAGCATGATGACCTGTGAAGAACTTATGACCTATTCTGTAGGGCAATCAAGGTTTACCGGCGATTTTTATATGATAGCCCTAAAGAAGATTATGGACGGTTATATGCTGTATGGTAAGACTAAGTATGATAATGATAATGGTTCTATGGTGTTTATAAAACCAAGGCAGATTATAGAGGTAAGCAATGTGAAATTTGCCGAGAAAGGCTTTGTGCTGTTTTTTCATGAGGACTATCTGTCCGGCCACCACCTGTACGAGCTGATTAAAAAGTATGGCTACTTTGAATATGAAATTAATGAGGCACTACACCTCTCACCACAGGAAGAAACCGTGATATGGGATTTGTATTATAAAACCCGAGCCGAATATGAAAACCACCAGGACGAACTGAGCCGCGATATTATTTTGAGCCATATAGACTCTATACTTAAATATTCTGATCGTTACTATAAAAGGCAGTTCATTAACCGGAGTACCAATGTATCGGGTACAACGTTAAAAAAGTTTCAGGATTTACTGGGAAGCTATTTTGAAACCATGTTGCACCAGAGCAAAGGCCTGCCCACGGTAAACTACCTGGCCGATAAACTAAATATATCGCCCCGCTACCTGAGCGACGTGCTAAAGCAGGAAACCGGTAAAACCGCGCTGGACCACATACACATCTACCTGATAAAAGAAGCGAAAAACCTGCTGCTGAGCAGCGATAATAACGTGGCGCAAATAGCCTACGACCTGGGTTTTGAAACACCATCATATTTTACAAGGCTCTTTAAAAAAATAGTGGGCCACACACCGGTACAGTACAAACAGCGGTATGGCGCACAGGTTTAATAAGGGTACATATACCAAAAAAGAGAAAAGCTGTTGTGGCCTATCATTTATGTTTTGGCTGTTGCCTACTGTTACTTAATTACTTTAGCGTGTTTTTTATTACCGCCGCTGCCTGTCGTACTGCTGTTTGAACTGGAGGTACGCTTGCTCTAGGGGCTAGCAGGCCATAGTCGCGTACAAGGCCAATGTAGCGTATAACGGTAACGGGCACGCCCGCCTGGTCAAGCTTGCGGGCATAGGCTTCGCCTTCATCGGGCAATACATCATTTTCGGCAATTTTGTACCAGTGTCCTATAATCTGCCCGGTTAACCAGCGGCGGCACAGGCTATAATAAGTAGCCTAAAATTTTTGTAATTATTACTCATAGTATAACAGGTAGCTTTACAGTTACCGGTTTTATATTGCGGCCTAAGGGCTTAAATTAATTCCTTATATCAAATAGACTCCAGTTTTTCATATCTTTGCTTAATCGAATATCTCGTTATTTAGTCAGTATTAACTACTGTGGCAATTTTGTGGCAATCAAAGTGTTGTAAAGGAAAAAAACAAGTCTTTCTAAAGGTTTATGAGGGCCGGTTCGAATCTCTTCTCCTCTGCTATATGCCATTAAGTAGTTTAAAATGATTTTGTGGCAAAATTGTGGCACAAAGGAAGATTGACATTTTGAAAGCCAGCGTTTGTGGGTGAAATTTGATTAGGTTCGAATCCCTTCCTTCTGCAACACAAAAATTGCTCTAACAAAATTGCCAAAAACAGGTAAAAAAATGTGTGGCAAAATTGTGGCATTTTAGAAACTATGAAATAAGAATCCAGCAATAATGGGGGTTTACAGAGGAAAGTTCAAATCCCTTCCTCTCTGCTGAAACGATTTTTTTTTTAGCTTTTCAAAACAAAGCAAAATTTTCAAAAATATTCGTAAAACCCGCAAAATCAACTTTTTGCGGGTTTTTTATTTTTTTCAGATACACAAAATTTCAAAAACGCACAAAAATTTTGCCACAAATTAGGGGTTAAAATGCTGTTAATCAAGATTGTTAACCTATAGGGTCTATTATTTTGATAAGCAGGATGGCATACCTGCCTTTCCACTACAATATTGTGCCTTTTGGCTATACCTGCTCGCGCGCTGATTCTGAACTTTGCAATAACAAAAACATGTATCATGCAAAACGAAATTAAAAATTGGAAAGCATCTGATATACCTCAAAGAAAAAGTGGTTTAGCCGTAATTACAGGTAGTACAGAAGGTGTAGGATATGAAGATGCAGTAGCATTATCATCATCAGGATGGAATGTGGTAATGATGGGGCGTGACGCTCACAAAGGGGCTGAGTCAATTGCCAGGATTCATCAGATTAACCCTAAGGCTAAAGTTAGCTTTGAAAAAATAGACCTTGCAGATCTATCCTCGATCAAGGCCTTTGCTTCGCGAATGAATTCAAAAGGGCAGGCCATTAATCTATTAATAAATAATGCCGGTGTAATGACACCACCAAAACGGCTCGAAACTGCCGATGGCTTTGAGTTGCAATTCGGCACAAATCATATCGGCCACTTTGCATTGACGGCGCAGCTTCTTCCATTATTACGTAAATCACCGGGTGCCCGTGTGGTTACCGTATCAAGTGTAGCAAATCGTGCGGGGGAAATCAATTTTGATGACCTTCAGTCAAAATCTTCTTATAATCCAACGAAAGCCTACAGCCAGTCAAAACTTGCCAACCTAATGTTTGCTTTAGAACTACAAAGGCAAAGTGAAAAGCACGGTTGGGGCATTATAAGTATAGCTGCCCACCCCGGTGTTTCCAGGACGAATTTGCTTATTACCGGGGCAGGCAGATGGAGTGGACCGGGAATAATGAGGACGTTTCTTCCGTTTTTATTCCAGCCGCCCGCACAGGGAGCCTTGCCAACATTATATGCAGCCACCTCTCCGCACGCTATAGGAGGTGTGTATTACGGCCCAAATAAATTGAGCGAGACCCGTGGATTTCCATCAATCGCGAAAATACCCGTACAAGCACAGGATTTGGCTGTTTCTTTCAGGCTATGGGAAATATCCCAGGAGTTAGCCGGAGTTACATTTTAATGGCTGCCTTTTCAGTCCCCTATCTGCGCAAAAGATATTTAAAATTTTCAACAATTTGAATCAAAAAATAAGGCAAATGAAACTAATTGGCGCTGTATTGATTGTTGTGGTTTTGCTTTCATCCTGTAGTTCCAGGAAAACCGTTTACATAAGTAATAAAACGGGCAATACCATCACCTTGCTGTTGGATAGCTCTTACAGGCCCACATACGCAACTGCTTTTACAGATTCCCTAAATGGGTTAAGGATAGTGCATAAAAAAATTTTTGATTATGGTAAAGGCAAATGGACAAAGGATGATAAGAGCAACCTGGAAGAATTGCTTAAGCACACCAAAGTCATTAATGACAGCAGCAGGACAGCTGTCGATTTGCCACCCAAAACCAAAGTGTCGCATATACGCTTTGACGTTGAAGAACTGTGGGTAACTATTAAATAACATTTACAATAAATAAGATGAATACAATTCAAAACAACGACAAGTTACCAATGGGTTTAACGGTATTGTCAAATGCATTGCCACCTGTAGGATTTTATTTGTACTACAGATTAGAAAAGCATTCCCTAGAAAAGCGCGAACGGCTCTTATCAATGCCATTTTAGGTGTCCCAATTGGGATAATTGGTGGTTATATTTTGCAAAATTACATTCTAAATTAATGCTAAAAGAGCATTTGCGTAGTGCCCAAGAATAAATAAATTCGTTATTAAATTAAAATTGACTTGCAGTATGGCAAATTCAACTCCCTTCAGGGTAAAATCCATATCACAAATACACCAGTTGATCGGGCTTCCAAAACCGCATCATCCTCTTATCAGCATCCTGGACCTGAAAGGCCTGAGAAACGATACCGATATTGAGGCGGTTGTCTTTGAAATGTATGTGATATCAATGAAAAGGGGCTGCGACGGCTTACATTATGGCCAGCAGCAGTACGATTTTGATGAGGGGCTGATGGCTTTTCTATCTCCCGGACAGCTGCTGCGTGGAGAAGCAAACGGGGTACCGGGCAATATTGATGGCTGGATGCTGTTTATCCATCCCGATTTTTTATGGAACACCAGCCTTGCCCAAAAAATAAAAAAGTACGAATACTTCGGTTACGCCACCAACGAAGCCCTGTTTTTATCTGATAGGGAAGAGGCAGTAATAAATGACCTGGTGAAGAATATTAAAACTGAGTATGATTCTAACATTGATAAATTTAGTCAGGACATCATTATATCAAACCTTGAAACGCTGCTCAACTACGCCCAGCGTTTTTACGAGCGTCAGTTTATCACAAGGAAAATCACAAACAATCATATCCTGAACCGTTTTGAGGAGGTTCTGGCAGCTTATCTTAATGAGGGCGAAGTACTTTCTAAGGGATTGCCCACGGTGCAATACATGGCAGACAGTCTGCACATATCTTCTAAATATTTAAGCAGCCTGCTTAAACAGCTTACCGGACAGACCGCGCAACAAATGATTCACGAAAAATTGATTGATGTGGCAAAAGGCAAACTATCCACAACAGAGTTGTCGGTAGGTGAAATTGCCTATCAATTAGGCTTTGAGCATCCACAATCGTTCAATAAGTTATTTAAAAGCAAAACCAACCAAAGCCCGTTAGATTTTCGGCAGTCCTTCAACTAAAATGCTTGTGAGTCCTTCAAATAAAATGGCATCTAGGTACCGGGAAGCTTGCCGAATTGATTAACTTCGTTTAATAAGGATCATTAGGAGTTATGCACAGAAACACTTTTCCCGAAAACCTGAGCCAGAACAAAGGCCTTCCCATACGTATCGTAACACCGGAGTTTGGCCGTATATCGCCGGAGTGGGTGGTGCAATACGTTTCTGCCCAGCGCCTACCTTACTATTTCTTTCTCTTCGTGCTGCACGGAAGTAGTCATGAGGTTATTGATGGAGAAACAATCGAGGTGGGTGAAAATGAGCTATTTTTTGCCTTTCCGCACCAGATCAGGCAATTGGCTAAAAGCGGCCACGGCGCCGACTATTATAAATTGGGGTTTGACGATGAGTGCCTGTCCCGGTTGCCGAAAAGCTTCCCCTTTTTGCTTAACCCCCTGAACCGGCAAAAAATCAGTTTACTGCCCGATGTGGCAGTAAGGATTTGGAATATATTCAAAACCTTAAATGAACTGCTGCGCACTGCCGATACTGACCCTGAGCTGATCCTGGCGTACCTGAACAGCCTGCTTACGGAAATAAACACCGCCTATTTTGCACTGCATAAAAAGCAGGCAAGAGAAAGCCTGGATACATTTTTAGGGTTCAGGCTATTTGTAGAAGACCATCTCACTGATCAGCCTGCCATAACAGAGATTGCAGAAAAGCTGGCCGTAAGTACCGATTGTTTGTACAGGGTCGTGAAACAACAGTCGGGCCTTTCACCTAAAGAATTTATCACAGAGCGTTTAATTATTGAAGCAAGGCGTAGAATATATCATAACCAAACTACATCGGTAAAGGAACTGGCCTTTGAGCTTGGCTTTAACGACCCCGGGTATTTTTCGCGCCTGTTTAAAAAAGTAACAGGCAAAACAGTGGCCGGCTTTTATCAGGATTTGTCCTTGTAAAAGCGGTTTTTGTCCGACCCTAATTATCGCATTACCCTCACCTTTGTCTAAAAATAATATATTTATGGACAGACAATTTGGTAAAATATTGGTAACCGGTGCAACCGGTTTAGTTGGCTCGAGGCTTTTGCCCCGCCTTGTTGAAGCAGGATATAATTGTGCTGCACTGGTACGTGGTAAAGAGGTCGCTTCCGGAGTAACAGCTATAGAGGGCGACTTGTTCGATGCGGCATCTTTGGTGGCAGCAGTGAAAGATGTAAAGGCAGTCATTCACCTGGCAGCCGTGTTCCGTTCGCCGGACACAGACCTGATCTGGAAAAGTAACCTGGAGGGTACACGCAACCTTATTCATGCCGTAAAAAGCAATGCCCCTGATGCCCGCTTCATTTTTGCAAGCACCAGCCATGTGTATGACAAAAACAATACACACCCCGGCCGGGAGGATGATGCGCTTAACCCGCAGCATGCCTATCCGGCCAGTAAAGTAGCTGCTGAAAAGGAGCTATGTGAAAGCGGGCTGAACTGGTCGATTCTTCGCTTCCCGTTTGTTTACGGGGATGGTGACGGCCACTTGGAGGAATTGCCTAAACATGTAATTGCTGCTAACTTTCATCCGGCAATGCGCATGAGCACCATCCACCATCGTGATATATACACAGCCATTGAGATGGCTTTGCAGGGAATTATGGATGGCCGGGTGGTCAATATCGCAGATGAAGCCCCAACGACATTATATGAACTGTTACAGCTCGTTGGCGAGCCTATGAGCCCATCAGTAGAACCGCTTGTCAACCCATGGTACCTGCATGCCGATGCATCCCTGGCCCGCAGTTTGGGCTTTCAGGCATCGGTACGAACCGTACACCAGGCCGTACAGGAAAAACTTCTCTGACAAAAACAATCTTACAGCCCCTGAAATATCTCAGGGGCTTGTTCGTCAGCTTCATTTTTTTTACCATATGGTAAATAAGTGTTTTGCGCTGTGCATTATCTTTACGTAATGGAAGCACTGATAAATCTTATCCTGCAATTTGGCGACCTGAACAAGCAGCAGATTGAATTTTTGCTGAGTAAGGTTGAAATGCTCGAATTCAAAAAAGACGACTACCTGTCGGAAGCCGGGAAGGTGCCCCGCTATGTGGGTTTCGTTTTGGAAGGCGTGTTCCGCTTTTGTTATTATAACAATAAGGGTGAAGAGGTTACCAATTATTTTGTGGATGAAGGTAATTTTGTATCCGATCATGAAAAATTTGAATCGCAGATTATAGCTTCGGAATATGTACAGGCCGTTACTGACTGCAAAGTGCTTGTTTTTAACAAAAAAGGATGGGATGAGATATCCAATACCATTGTGGGCTGGGATATGATGAAGGCCAACATGGTAAAAAAATGCCTTACCCTTGCCATGGAACGGCGCAGCCCGCTGGTGTCGGAAGATGCCACCACACGTTATCTGTCGTTCATAGAAGGCTTTCCTAACCTCATCAACCGCATCCCGCTTTCGTATGTAGCCTCCTACCTGGGCATCACCCAGCAATCGCTAAGCCGCATACGCCGTAATATCCGTTAGCGTGTTTTTTTACCAAATGGTAAATGCTTTTCCCTTACTATTTTGAACATTTGCTTATTCATTTAAAATATAAAAAGATGAGCAAAAAGATTGTACTGATAACCGGAACAAATAGTGGTTTTGGGTGGCTTACCGCCCAGAGCGTGGCCGCCTTAGGGCATACCGTATACGCCACCATGCGTGATACACAAGAGCGTAACGCCGATAAAGCCCAAGCCCTTGAGGCATTTGAAAACATAACCGTTTTGGACGTTACCCTAACTGATGATGATAGCGTGAAGCAGGCTGTTGAAACCATTTTGGCGAAAGAAGGCCGTATCGATGTGCTGGTAAACAACGCCGGTTATGCCATGACCGGGGTGGCAGAAAGCTTTACCACCGCCGATGTGCACACCACTTTTGATATCAACGTGTATGCTCCCTGGCGACTGACCAAAGAGGTACTGCCGGCTATGCGCAAGCAGGCTGATGGGCTGATTATTAACATAACCAGCGGCTTCGGGCGGGTATCGTTCCCGTTTGCTACTATTTATGCGGCTTCAAAATTTGCGCTGGAAGGCATAAGCGAGGGCCTTCATTATGAGGTAAAGCGTTTAGGCATTGATGTGGCTCTTGTCGAGCCGGGCGCTTTCCCTACCGAAATGCAGCAAAAGAACAACCCCGCATCCGACCAGGGGGTATTTGAAGGGTACGGTGCCATTGCCGATATGACCAACAAAATGATGGCCGCCTTGGGCGGGGAGATGCAGGCTAAAAACCCCAACCCACAGGATGTTGCCGACGCAATTGTAAAACTGATTGACACTCCGAAAGGCTCCAGGCCTTTACGCACCGTGGTTGACCCCATAACCGGCCAATACATTGAAGCGGCCAACCAGGCTGTAGCCGAACAGTTTGCCAAAGGATTGACGGTATTCGGGATGGGTGAACTATTGTAACCAGCACAGATTGAATAGGAACTGGGGTAGGATGAGAATACTACCCCAGTTTTTTGTTTGCTGCATCCGGCGTATTGCATAGGATGTATTTTTATTGGCCCGGCGACGGAAGATAGGTTCAGCTGCCAACAGATAAAACGATAGCCATCCACTTCTACCTCGCTACAAAATTTATTAAAAAAAGTTAGCTTTTCATTAGGAACTTTTTTTTTGCCATTTGTTATACCAAAAACAGCACTTGCTTATGGGGCTTGCATATTTAAAAACAAAATTATCTTTCATGATGAAAGCACTAAGTCATAGTTGAAATTTGTCAATACTATAATGTTAAAAAACGAGTTATATTCATACGCTGAAACAAATTCATGGTAAACAATAACCTTATTAAAAAACTTAAGCAAGGCGACCAGAAAGCGTACAAAGAGGTGTATATGGCCTACTTTGACCAGCTTGTACAAGTTGCTAAAAAGTTTGATTTTAAGTTCCTTACACCGCAGGACCTGGTTCAGGAAACCTTCCTGCACCTGTACAAACAGCGCAACTTGCTAAAAGAAGATGTGTTGTTTGACAAGCAGCTTTTTGTTATTTGCAAAAACCTGATTATAAACTACCTTAACCGCGAAAATAAGGTTATACCCCTCGACCCGCATAAATTCCAGTTTCCTGCAGAAGAAGACACCCAATACGATTTTGAAACCCAGAGGCTCAGGTTAAATCAGCTGCTGGACCAGCTGCCGGAGCAGCAGCGCAAAATATTTACCCTTCACAAGCTGGACAACTATTCTTATCGTGAAATAGCTGAAATTACTAACCTTTCAGAGAAAACGATAGCAAACCACATTTACCTCGCTACAAAATTTATTAAAAAAAGTTAGCCTTTCATTAGGAACTTTTCTTTTGCCATTTGTTATACCCCAAAACAGCATTTTATTATGGGGCTTGCAGTATTTAAAACCAGCGTTACTACGCAGCAACAGGCAGACTACCTGCTGCACGTTTTGCGCCAGCGCATATCAGACGGAGTGATTTATTTCCACCCGCAGGGGCCTGTTCAGAACTGCCACATACAAATTAACCGCGATATTGCCGATATAGCCTGTGCCTTTTTTAAGAAGGAAGGCTTTGATTGCCAAAAACTTTAAAAAATTCATACCATGGACGAAAAAGACATTGAAAAGAAAATGCAGGAAGCCTGGAACGCCCCGGTAACTGAACAGCCGCAAGGCAAAAAGGAAGCCCTGTGGCAGGAATTTGCCAGGGAAGCTTTCCCGATAAAGAAAAAACGCAGGGCTTGGGTGTATTCGGCAGCGGCGTTAATTGTCCTGTCATTAAGTATAGCCGCTTATTTTACACTTAGCAGCACGGGCAATAGCAACAGCGCACAGGCTTACACCATAATAGAAAACCCGTCGGCTATAATCAAAAAGGTCATGTTGCCAGACAGCTCTGTGGTAGAGCTTGAGCCCCATGCCGAGATTCGCTATGCCGAGAATTTTAAGCACAACCGCAAGGTAACGTTATCCGGGGAAGCCTTTTTCAGCGTGCAGAAAGACAAACAGCACCCCTTTAGCGTGGCCTGCGGCAAAACCACTACGACGGTGCTGGGCACCTGCTTTACCGTGAGCAGCGCCGGCCACAACAGCGTGCGGGTGAACCTGTATGAAGGCCGCGTACAAATGAATGTAAAAGATACCCAAAGCAGCTGGATACTATCACCCGGGGAGCAGTTTGTGTATAAAGACGGCCGGGTGGCAGTAGAAGCGTTTAACCGTTTTAGTGATTTTGACAATACAGAACTCAGCACAATAATAGCTTACATAAAAACCACATACGGCTATAGTGTAGAAATACCCGCAGAATACCTTGAAAAAAAAATCACCCTGCGGCTTAATAAAAAGGAGAACCTTGAAAATGTAGTGGGCATAATTGCCCAGATGTATGAACTAAAACCCACAATAGATGAGAAAGTGAAGAAAATAACCCTGCAGTAAAAATGCAAAAGGATGCCATAGCCGCGAAACTAAACATCCTTTCCGGATTAAACAGAGCCTCGAAAACCCTCTTAACCTATTTCAAAAGTACAAAAATTTATGAAGCATTTATTTTCAGCATGCTTTTTACTATTCAGCCTCTGCCTTTTTGGGCAGCAGGTAAACCTTACGCTCACAAAAGGGGCCACTTTAAAACAGATCTTTGGCAAAATAGAGCAGCAAACCGATTTGAAGTTTGCCTTTACAGACCAGATAGACCTTACCCAGAAATACGCCGGCGAAAATATTGCCCTTAAAGGTGCAACCATTAAGCAGGTGCTCGATGTGCTGGGAAAAAACCTGCCCTATAGCTTCGCTATTACAGGGAATAACATCACGGTAAAACGTGTACCAACGCCGGCTCCGGGATCAAAAAAGTTGGGATCCTATATTCTTTCAGGCACTGTTACCGATGATAAGCAGGAAACCGTGGTGGCCGCCAGCATCCACATAGTAGAAACGGGTTCATGGGTCGCTACCGATGAAAACGGTAAATTCTCGGTAACCCTTCCACAAGGTGATTACACGCTTGAAACCAGTTATATTGGGCTTGCAAAAACCAGCCAGAAGGTAAGCCTGTCTAAAAATACCAGCATAAATATTGGCATGCAGGAAGATGCCGAAACGCTTGACGAGATTGTTATAAGCCAGGACAATAAGGCTGTAAACATACGAAAGCCGCAAATGAGCGTTAACAGCCTTACTTCCGCTGAGGTTAAGAAAATACCGGTAGCCATGGGCGAACCTGATTTATTGAAATCCCTCATGACGCTGCCCGGGGTTACCAATGCGGGCGAGCTTTCATCGGGCATAAACGTGCGTGGCGGGGCGGCAGACCAAAACCTGGTACTGTTAGACGATGCCCCTATTTTAAGTGATTCGCACATGTTTGGCTTCTTTTCGGTTTTTAATGCCGATGCCGTTAAAAACCTTGACCTGTACAAAGGCGGCATACCCTCTAAATTTGGCGGTAGGGTATCATCAATATTAGATGTGCACCAGCAGCCCGGTAGTACCGATAGCCTCAGGTTTAACGGCGGCATAGGTGTTATATCGAGTAAGTTATTAATTGAAGGGCCGGTACAGCGCGACAAGAGCTCGTTTATGGTTGCGGGGCGCACCTCTTATGCCCACCTGTTCCTTAAGTTGGCAGACAACAGCAACTCGGCCATGTTTTATGATGTTAATGCCCGTTTTAACCAAAAGGTTAACGAAAACAACAGCCTCCATTTTTCAGGCTACCTTGGCAGGGATAAGTTTGATATAGGCAACAACTTTTCCAGCAGCTACGGCAATACCATGGCAAACCTGAAGTGGAAACATACTTTTTCAGACAACCTGCAAACCGCACTCATGGTGTTTTACAGCGACTACAAGTTTAAGGTAAGCGTTGGTTCTGAAGGGCTTGACTGGGACAGCGGCATTGCTACCTATGGCTTAAAGTATGATTGGCAGCACAAAGTGGGCGAAAATTTCAGCTTTAATTATGGCCTGGAAACTTCTTATTATGATTTTAACCCCGGCACGCTGACTCCTCTAAGTGAAGATTCGCAGTTTAACTACCAGCAGTTCCAGAAAAAGCATGCCCTGGAGCCATCGGCCTACCTGGATATTGAACAAAAAATTACCGATAAGCTGAACCTGCGCTATGGCGTGCGCTATAGCATGTTTTACCGCTTTGGCCAGGAGGAGGTTAATATGTATCAAAATAATAACCCTGTACTTTACAACCCCACGCTTGGCATATATGAAGAAGCTGACCCTATAGGCACTATTAGTTACGGCCGCGGTGATAAAATAGCCAGCTTTAGCAACTTCGAGCCACGTGCCGCGCTATCGTATACGCTTAACGAAGACCAGTCGTTTAAGGCCAGCTACAACCGCATGGCACAGTACCTGCACATTATTGCAAATACGCAATCTCCGCTGCCACTAAACATCTGGACACCCAGCGGGCCTTATATAAAGCCTCAGCTGCTGGACCAGTATGCCCTGGGGTATTTCAGGAACTTTAAAAACAAAGAGTATTCGCTTGAAACGGAAGTATTTTACAAAAACATTAAAAACCGGATAGACTATGTAGACGGTGCCGATATTTTTGCCAATGAACAAATTGAAACCGTACTCCTGAACGGTAAGGCACGCTCTTACGGGCTCGAGGTGCTGTTTCGCAAAAACACCGGCCCCTTTACCGGATGGGTATCATATACCCTTAGCAGGGCAGAGCAAAAAACCGTGGGCAGGACACCCGAAGAGCCCGGCGTAGCCAACGGCGGCTGGTACCTTTCGGCTTATGACAAGCTGCACAACCTGAATATTACGGGCAGCTATGCCTTTAGCCCAAAATGGTCGTTCAACGCAAATTTTACGTTGCAGTCCGGCCGCCCGGTTACCTTCCCTAACGGTTATTTTGATTTTGGCGGCATAAAGGTGCCCAATTATTCAGAGCGCAATAAAGACCGCCTGCCGGCCTACCACCACCTTGACCTGGCCGCTACCTACACCCCAAAGCCCAATAAGAAAAAAAGCTGGCAAGGCGAATGGGTATTCAGCATTTACAATGCTTACGGCCGCAAAAACGCTGCATCCATAACGTTTGGTGCAAATGAAGATTCCGGCGCAAACGAGGCCACCCGCCTGTCTATTTTTGGTATAATACCCAGTGTTTCATACAACTTTAAATTTTAATCTCATTGAAAATGAAGAATGTAAGCTTATATAATCATTTTATTGTATTGATAATGGTGTGCATTAGCCTGTCTTCGTGCGAAGACGTTATCCAGGCCGACCTTGATACCGGAGAGGCAAAACTGTTGGTAGATGCCGAAATACTATGGCAAAAAGGCACTGACGGGGCTGTGCAAACCATAAAAATAAGCCGCATGACAGCTTACTATAACCCTGAAACCCCTAAAGTATCGGGTGCCCTGGTAAATATATCAAACAGTTCAGGTACACAGTTTGCTTTTGAAGAAACGGCACCGGGAATATACACCTGCACAAGCTTTGTACCGGCGCTTAACGAAACCTACACACTGCATGTAGCCGCCGACGGGCAGGTGTATACTGCCACGGAAACCCTTATGCCTGTTGCAGAAATAGACCACACAGATCAAATCAGTAATGGTGGGTTTTCTGGCGATGAGACTGAAGTTTCAATCTATTTTAACGATCCCGCTAACATAACAAACTATTATTTATCCAGTTTTATAACACCTGTGCTGCCCTATACGGAATATGACCTTAACGGCGATGAACTTTCTGACGGCAATGCAATAAAATCTGATTTTTCCCATGAAGATTTAAAACCAGGAGATGCGCTTCAAATTACCGTAAGGGGTATTTCGTATCAGTTTTACAATTATATGAACCTGATACTTAGCGCGGCAGACTCTGACCCGTTTAGCACGCCGCCGGCTAATATTAAAGGCAACATACTTAACCAGGACAACAACGGCAGCCCTGCCCTGGGATACTTCAGGCTATGCGAAACAGACTATATAGAGTATGTTGTTGAATAAATATCTTCCAAGTCTAAAAAACCAGATTACATAAAGGATTGCGGCTAATTCTTACGAAATAAAGATTCTATTTCCCTTTCATGGTAACTCCGTAGGGGTTTTTAATAAAACTTACTTTGTTTGTATTTGGATTACAATTAAGAAAATCCATTAACTGGCAACTGGAATTATAATATGTTATTCGCCGGAATGGGATATACCCCCCGCAAAGAAAATATGCTCCTGTCACACGGGAGCATTTTTAGTTTAGCGATTGTATTTTTCTTCCCCATCGTGCTGTTCAATATAAATTACTACCTTAGATTTGTTCATTAAAGCAAGCCGTTTAAATTTAATAGTCTCAATTTCTTATATCGCCCCATATGCGTATCCTCTACTGTTTTTTCCTTATTTCGTTCATTTTAATAGGCTGTAATGGCAAAAATAATGATACTGAAAATCATAAATATACTAACGACTTAATCAACGAAACCAGCCCCTACCTGTTGCAGCACGCGCATAACCCGGTAAACTGGAAAGCCTGGAACCAGGAAACCCTGAATAAGGCCAAAGCCGAGAATAAACTAATTATTATTTCGGTAGGTTATTCTGCGTGCCATTGGTGCCATGTGATGGAGGAAGAAAGTTTTGAAAACGAGGCTGTGGCTAAACTGATGAATGATAACTTTATCAGTATAAAGGTGGATAGGGAAGAGCGCCCTGACATTGACCAGGTGTATATGGATGCTGTAGAGTTAATGACCGGCAAAGGCGGCTGGCCCTTAAACTGTATTGCGCTGCCGGATGGCCGCCCCATTTTTGGGGGTACTTATTTTACGAAAGAGGAGTGGACAAAAGCGCTTACCGAACTATCGGGTTTGTACAAAAACAACCCTGAAAAAGCCCGTGAATATGCTGATAAGCTGGTGAAAGGGATTAAAGAATCGGCAATAGTTGCCGTAAATACTGGTGAAGCGGATTTTAAAAATGCAGACGTTTCTAAGGCCGTAACTTTATGGCAGGATCAGTTAGATTATGCAGAAGGCGGATTACTGGGCGACACAAAATTCCCCATGCCCGATGCCCTGCATTTTTTGCTGCGCTACAGCGTTCAGCATAATGATAAAAAGCTTCAGGACTACGTGCAGACAACGCTTACAAAAATGGCTAACGGTGGTATTTACGACCCCATAGGCGGCGGGTTTTCACGGTATTCAACCGATGCGAAATGGCACATCCCTCACTTTGAGAAAATGCTGTACGACAACGCTCAACTGGTTAGTTTGTACTCCGACGCTTATCTGGCTACGAAAGATGGGCTGTATAAACAAACCGTATATGAAACTCTTAATTTTGTTGAACACGAACTCATGGCCGCTAACGGAGCATTTTATTCGTCATTAGATGCCGACAGCAAAAATAGCACCCAAAAACTCGAAGAAGGCGCGTATTACGTTTGGAAAAAGGAAGAACTGCAATCGTTGTTAAAGTCTGATTATCCTCTTTTTGAGCAGTATTACAACGTTAATGAAAACGGCTTGTGGGAAAACCAAAACTACGTTTTATATAAAACACAATCAGATAAGGCCTTTGCGATTAAAAACAAACTAAGCCTCTCAGAGCTTGAAACCAAATTGAAAAACTGGAAACAAACCCTATTAAAGGCAAGGAACAAAAGGCCACAGCCCCATTTAGACAACAAAACCCTTACCTCATGGAATGCCCTGATGATAAAGGGCTATGCCAGCGCTTACAGGGTGTTTAAAAATGAGCATTTTAAAGAAGTTGCCTTAAAAAACGCGCGTTTTATTTTGCAGCACCAGCTACAGAAAGACGGCAGTTTATACCACAGTTATAAAGACGGTAAAAGCAGCATTGCAGGTTTTTCTGAAGACTACGCGGCAGTAGCAGACGCGTTTATTGCAGTGTACCAAATAACCTTTGACGAAAAATGGCTGCAAAAGGCCAAACAGTTAACTGATTATGCCATGGCGCATTTTTACGATAAAAAATCGGGATTGTTTTATTTTACATCTGATGCTGCAGCCAACCTGATTACCCGTAAAATGGAAATTGCCGACAATGTAATTCCCGGTTCTAACTCGGTACTTGCCCACAACCTGTTCCTTTTAGGGCACTATTACTCAGATGCTGCTTATGCCAAAACGGCCCGGCAAATGCTTAATACTGTAAAAGGCGATGCGCTGCAATCGCCAACGGAGTATTATAACTGGCTCGATTTGATGCTCAATTATACCGGTAACTTTTATGAGGTGGCACTTTCAGGGAAAGACGCGCTTGCCAAAACAACGCAGTTGCAAAGCTACTACCTGCCTAACATCCTTATTGCAGGCGCCACTAAAGACAGTAAGCTGCCCATTTTAGAAAACCGTTTTGTAGACAACGAAACGTATATTTATGTTTGCGTAAATAAAGCCTGTAAACGGCCCGAAACGGATGCTGCAACAGCAGTTGCCAGTATAAAAAAGGGCGGGCTGTAAGGAGAGATATGAATAAAAAGCGAAGGAGACAACAGCTTTACTCAGGTGAGTACGCTACTGTCTCCTTTACTTTTCCGGTATTTACTTTTCCTTTTTAAGGGTTTGGTTCCATCAGGTTGTTTGCAGATATTTCGCCGCTGGGTATGGGCCAGATGTAGTTACTGCTGGTGGGCAATACTAATGGCGCGGTACCTATAGAGCCTGTTTTTGCGGGCAGTGTTTGTACCTTTCTTTGCAAATCCATAAGCCGTATGCCCTCGCCTAAAAACTCAATATCCCTTTCTTTTTGTATGGTGGCAAGCAGTGCTTCCTGTGTTGCAATGTCAGCAGCAGGAAATGCATAAGCGGGAGCCGAACGGTGCCTTACCGCTTCTAAAAGTGATGTTGCGGTTTGTAAATCATTCATATTAGCCGCTGCTTCGGCATAATTGAGCAATACTTCGGCGTAGCGTATTACGGGTACATAATCCCTGAAAGGCGCCGTTGTAACGCTAAACTTTTTTAAGACTTTTTGATTTGCCGGGCTGGTGCCAATAAGTGAAGAACGTGCATCGGTGGCTGAATTTAAGGCCGGGTCGCTAACAATTCCTGCCGCTGCCAGGAAAATAATGGGCTGCGTTAAATAGTTGTAAGCCAGCGCATATTGTGCTGAAGGCGTTTCGGTGGTCGTATTTGCAAAGGGAATAGAAAAAACAGCTTCGGTCCCGGTGTAGCTGCCGCCAAATATCGTAGCGAAATTAGCCTCTAATTTTAGGGTTACGCCTCCTTCAGTATATTGGTAAGGCTGTGTTCCCGACACTATTTTTGTAGCCTCTTCAATCACTCCTGCAAAATCATTCTGCGCCAGCAGTACCCTTGTTTTCAGTGCAATCGCTGTGCTTTTTTTAGCCCTCGACGCATTGAGCAGCGGTGTTGTGTAGCCCACAGGCAGGTCTGCTTCGGCTTCATCCAGGTCTTTCAGAATTTGCGTATACACCATTTCTACCGAACTGCGCGCCAAATCATTATTTCCTGAAGTTGTGATAGGCGTTAAGCGCAGAGGTAAACCTAAGGCATTTTTATCCTGGTTATACGGTTTGGCATAGGTTTGCACCAAGCTGAAATAGCAAAAGGCGCGCACAAATTTTGCTTCGGCAATGTAGTCTTTAGCCAGCTCATCAGAAATCACAGTGGTTTCGTTCATTTTGCTGATTAAAATGTTAGCGGCGTTGATTGCCGTATAGCCTACCGACCAAACATTGTTTACAAAATCGTTTGTAGAGGCCACGTTTTGGTTCCAAACCGCCGAACCGGTTGCCGCGTTGCCGTCATTTTGTCCAAACTGGTCGGCCCGCTGCTCATTAAACACAATAAACCTGCCGCCATAAAAACTTTGGTTTTGCAATTGCTTGTACAGGTTGTTGGTCTGCGCCAAAATTTTCTCGGGCGTGCTGTATGCTATTGATTCCGGGATGCTGGTTTGGGGCTGTGTGTCTAACATGTCATCGCTGCAGGCTGTTGCAAACAGCATTACAACACAGCTGATTAAAATATATTTTTTCATTTTGTTTGTTTTTGATAATTAAAATCCAACATTTAACCCTACAGTATATACCTGTGCAGAGGGTGGCACATTTTGGTCTTTACCTGAATTTATAGAATTCCCGTTAATAGAAACCTCGGGGTCAGAGCCGCGGTATTTGGTAAAAGTGTGCAGGTTGCTGCCCTGTACATACACATAAAGTGAGCTGAAGGTGTTTTTAAAAAACGCCGCGCTTACCGGCACATTATAGCCCAATGACACGTTTTTAAATTTAATATATGAACCATCCTCTACTTTTGAAGTGCTTGAAAATGAAAAACCTGCCGACACATTATCGCCATAATACAGCTTCTGGATATCTGTTTTTTGCCCTGGGGTAGTCCACCTGTTTTTTATAAATTCGCCGTTGTTAAAATAGCGCTGGTCAGAATTGGTTGCCCGTGTGCCGTTATAGAGTTTGTTGCCCTGGGCAAAGGTAAGGTTAACGCCTAACGTAAAATTTTTATAATTAAAGGTATTGTTTAATCCTCCAAATAGTTTTGGCAACGACGGCCCCTGTATAACCCCATCTTTATAATTGTCTATAGCCGGTGCGGGAGAGCCGTCAAGGTAGGTCCATTTTGGCGAACCAATGTGGTTGTACTGTACCTCCCTGCCACTGCTGTTTATAAAAATCATCTGGCCGTTATCTGGATTTACACCTTTATTCGGCACCGCGAAGATCGAGCCGATAGAATAACCCACACGGGTCATGTTCTGTACCCCAAAAACACTTGGCACAAAAACATCGCTCACTAATGAGGTTACTTTATTTTTAAGGGTAGAAAGGTTAAGCCCGGCATTCCAGCTGAAGTTATTGCCGTTAACCACAAGCGCGTTAACCCCTAGTTCAACGCCGGTGTTATACATGCCGCCCACATTTTCGTTTATGTAGTTACCGGGTATCCCTGCCGAAAGCGCTTGCGGGGCTTTAAGGATAAGGTCTTTAATTTTGTTGTCAAAATAGTCAAATTCAACCGAAACCCTGTTGTTCAGCATCGTGAAGTTTACCCCTAAGTCGAGTTTTGAGCTTGTTTCCCATTTTAAATTGGGGTTAGCAGCCTGAGAGTAGCCCAGGGTAGGCGACCCTCCATACGTAGATGAATTATAAGTGCCTATGGCCGGATAGCTGCCTATCTCGCTGTTTCCTACTATACCATAACTGCCCCTTAGCTTAAAATTATCAAATACACTGTTTACCGTTGAGCCTTTTAAAAACGGTTCTTCCATTATATTCCAGCTTACAGAACCGCCACCAAAATTGCCGTATTTGTTTCCGGCAGACAATGCTGATAAGCCGTCAATCCTGTAATTTAAGGTAAGGAAGTACTTGTTTTTAAAATTATAGTTAAGGTTGCTAAAATAAGACAGGAGTGCATTTTCATACAGTTCGTTGCCTATAGGCGAAATATTGGCATAGCTGCCCTGGTAATTTTTATAGTAGGTGTCGGTTACATTAGTTTGAGAAGCGCCCCAGCTGTTCATGGAGGTTTTAATTTGCTCATAGCCTACCATTAGCCCTATGTGGTGGTTTTCTAAAAAAGTGTCTTTGTAGGTAATGGTATTTGCCCAGTCCGTCCGCAATAAATCAGCAGCTATATTAGTAGCCACCCCGTTAAACGCGGCCCCGCCCCCGTGGGTGGGGTTAAGCACTAACTTATTTTGAAGGCCAATGTTATTGAGGCCAAAACTGGTCCTGAACATTATTTTTTTGGTGATGTCAAGTTCACCAAATATATTCCCTAAAAGTGATTTGCTTATTGAAGTCGTTAAATCAAGGTCTTGTACCATAGCTAAATTGTAGGCATTAATGGTACCGATAATAGAAGGGATATTAGCCCCGTAACCCACGCTGATGCCGTTTTGTATGCTGTACGACCCATCGGCATTATACACCGGTACGTTGGGCGGCAGTACATAGGTCATCCTGCCCAAAGGCTCGTTAGTAATATACTCTGTATTATACGTTGACGAAGAAAGGGTGTTGCCCGCTACGGCTCCCGTATTAGGCCCCACATTTTTAGCATTGCTGTAGGATACATTTACCCCGGCCCTTATAAACTTAGTTACCTCGTGGCTTATGTTTAAGCGCGTAATATAATTTTGAAATGTATTGTTTTTTATAAAACTGTTCTGGTCGCTGTAATCAACAGAAAAGTAGTATTGTGTAGTATCATTAGCACCCGAAAGGTTAATGTTGTGGTTGCTTGAAAAACCGGGTTCATAAGCCACGTCATACCAGTTTGTATCTACAGTACTGCCATCAGCATTGGTCATAAGGAAAAAACCTTCCGGTTTTCCTGCATTTACAAGTGCTTCATTTTTAATCATGGCGTAGTCTTTCGCATTTAGCAACTTGGGCAGGTTATAAGGCGTACTGCGGCTGTGCCAGGTGTTGTAGTTAAACCGGGTTTTTCCCTTCTTCCCTTTTTTAGTGGTAATTACCATAACCCCGTTTGCCGCCCTGGAACCATATATGGCCGCCGCCGAAGCATCCTTAAGCACATTGATGGACTCAATATCGCTAGGGCTGATTTCAGATAGTGGGTTGTTGCCTACAAAGCCGCCTAACGAACCCGTAAACACGGCAACACCATCTACCACTATTAACGGGAAAAGCCCTGATGTAATGGTGTTTAAGCCCCTTACGCGGATGACTGGGGTGTTGTTTAGCACACCCGAAGACTGAATTACATCTACACCCGTAGCCTGGCCGCCCAGCAGCTGGTCAAAGCTTGTAGTGGGGCGGTTGCGTAACTGGCTGGCCGTAACCGTAGCAACCGAGCCTGAAAACTCCGATTTTTTCTGAGACAGGTACCCGCTGGAAATCAATACTTCATCTAATTCGCTTGAAGCGCTTTGCAATACAATCTTGATATTTTTGTCTGTCCTCACCACAAAATTCTGGGTTTCATAGCCCAGCATTGTAACGGTTAGCCCTATAGGAAACCGGGCGGTTGTGGTTATAGAGAAATAACCGTTTTCATCGGTTACAAAAGTCTCATCAGTATTGTTGATTTGGATGGTCGAAGCCGGTACCGGCTGGTTATTACTGTCGGTAACCTGCCCTTCAATTGTAGTGGTTTGCCCGTAAACAGAAATAGAAAATAAGAGAAAACACAGCATGGTTAGCCCGTTTCTATTTATTAGCGCTGCTAAAAAACGGTATATATAGTTTTGCTTCATGTATTTTTAGTGTATAGCATTGCCTGAACCAGGACACAATAGTGCCCCGGTTAAAACAACGGTAGTGATATTGATTTTAAATTTTAAAGATGCCCGCTTTTATAAAAACTATAGAAGCAGGACTCAGCTTAATTGATTTTAACGCTTTGTAAAAACGAATTATTTTTAGTTACCAGGAGATAGGTTTTGCCCTTTACATTAATCTCTGCCATGTTTTTAACATCGCCCGGAGTAAAGAATCCGCTATCAGGTGCGGTTATGGGTTTAAAAGCCCCTTTACCATTTCCTTTTAAAAACAGTCCATGGCCAGCATCATTGCGGGGTGTCTCTACTTCAGAGCCATACAGGTTACCGCCTATTATAACATCCAGGTTACCGTCTTTATCATAATCTTTAACCATAACCTGGTTAATGCAGGTAAGCTGTGCGGCTACAGGCAGCTCATGAATTACAAACTTGCCGTTTTTGTTCTCTAAATAAATACTGGCAAACGATTTTACTGTATAGTGTAAGGCTTCCTTAAGGGATTTCTCGGTATATACATCAACCAGCGTAGCTTCAGAAAAACTCTCGTAGTCTTTAAATTTCTTTTTGATATTAGGTATCTGCTGAGACGAGCAGCCGCGGCCGCGCACCGGGTATTGCTTGCCATCATTATAGTAGCTCAATACAATATCCTTGTGCTTGTCATTATCAAAATCCTTCACGAAAATATCAAAAGTTTCATCCGGGGTAGCTTTGTATTTGTAGTTCAGGCCGTTGTTGCCCACAATATAATCCATGTCGCCATCCTTATCAAAATCGCCCTGCTCTATGCTCCACCACCAGCCGGTGGTATCATCGTTAAGGCCCAGGCTTTTTGTAACCTCTTTAAAGCCCGAGGCCGTATTCTGGAAAACACGTATGGGCATCCATTCGCCCACAATGATGATATCTTCTGCCTTGTCATTATTAAAATCGGTAATCACGGCACCTGTAGCCATACCTAAATCAACAAACTCCTTAGGCGCTTTTTTAGAAACTTCAAACCTTGGTTGTGCAGCCGTGCTGATGTTATGCAGCAAATAGGTAGTTGCAGGCGAGGGGTACTGCCCCGGAACCTGCCTGCCTAATACTAAGAGGTCTTGTTTTCCATCCTTGTCATAGTCTACAGGGTATACTTTAGACCCGCTGGTAAGCATTGATGGCAGTACACCCGCGGGGGCTTTGGTAAAATCTCCTTTGCCGTTGTTTATGTACAGCCTGTCCTGTAGTTTAGGGTCGTTCATTAAAAATTCATATCCACCGCTTACAACATACAGGTCGTTATCACCGTCATTATCGGCATCAAAAATTAACGCACCGGTGTCTTCGCTTGCTTTATCTTCCTCTAATGCCGGGATGCTTTTCTCTGCAAAGCCATTTTTAGCCTGCAGAAACACTTTACCGTCATAGCCCGCAGAGCCGCCAATAAAATAATCGTCAAGCCCGTCTTTATTTAAATCGCCTACAGCAATAGCAGGGCCAAAAGACGACATTTTGTGGGGCATTAACACCTGGTCTTTAAAGTCATCATATTTATTTTCTTCGTGCTTATAAGCCGGGAATACTGCGGTTTCGGTTGTAAACAGGGTAGGTCTAGCGGTTTGTGCCACCGCTTCAGGTTTAGCATCCTGTTCTTTAAAGGTAAGTGTCTGGTTTGCTTTTACATTAGATAATTTTTGCACATTACCATTGGTCCACACTACTTTTACCTCTTCTATTGTATTTTCTTTCGCTACGCCAAAATGCAGTTCGGGCGCAACAGAAGACTGGAAGCCCCTTGTCAGTGTAAGTTCCTGAAGCTGCGTCCCTTTTTTTGTTTTTACATATACGCGGTTTCCTAAACCATAGGTGTTTTTTGAACTGCCCTTAAATTTTACTTTTATGTAATTGTTAAGTTCTGAACTTGAGTTTTCAAATACAGAGGCATAGTCATCTATATTGTTAACAATCAGGTCTAAATCACCGTCGTTATCTAAATCAGCATAGGCAACACCATTTGAAAAACCTTTGTACTCAATGCCCCATTTTTTATTTACATATTCAAAGTTTAAATCGCCATGGTTCTGGAACATGAAATTATCAATTTTTTCTGAAGGTATTTCCTGAGACCTTTTGAGCACTTCTGCAGGTGTTAATTTCTCACGGGAAAAACTATGGAAATAGTCATTATTGTTAATTTCCTTTCTTGTTCCGTTGCTTACAAACAGGTCTTTATTGCCATCGTTATCAAAATCTGCGAATAAAGGCCCCCAGCTCCAGTCGGTAGACGAAGTGCCTGTAATGCGCGATACGTTGCTAAAATGCGGGATTCCGTTTTCATAAACGCCTGAGTTAAGCTGCATACAGTTGTGCATGTACTGGTAGTTAAAGCCTGCGTCGGCTATATCCCAAAAAAGCTGCGGGTTCATGCTCGACATGTTTGCTTTTTTGCGCCGGTTGTCTTTAGCATCCATATCTACCTGGAAGATATCCAGGTTGCCATCGTTATTAAAGTCAGAAATATCGGCGCCCATCCCGTAAAAAGAATTGTGGGCCGTAGCTTCTTTTACCACTTCCCTAAATGTACCGTCCTGGTTGTTAAGGTACATAAAATCGGGCGAATTAAAGTCGTTTGAAACATACAGATCCGGCCAGCCGTCGTTGTTTATATCGCCCACTGTGGCACTAAGAGACAGCCCGTAGGCTTTTACACCGGCCTGTTCGGTAACATTGGCAAAATGGTTACCGTCGTTTCTATATAAGTGCCCTGATTCATGGTCTTTAACATTCACCATCATTTGCAGATAATCGCTTGTGGGCGAATTAAATCTTGTAGGGGGGTAATTCGCTACAAATAAATCCAAATCGCCATCTTTATCATAGTCAAAAAAAGTACCCTGCACGCTGTTGCCTATGTCGTCAATGCCATATTCTTTCGCTTTTTCTGTAAAAGTGCCATTGCCATTATTTAGGTAGAGTTCATTATTCTTGGGGCCAAATTTCCCACCTACGCTACAGTAAATATCAAGGAAACCATCACCGTTTACATCGGCCATGGTAACACCTGTATACCAGCGGGAATCGCCGCCCACGCCGGCTTTCTTAGTAATGTCTTCAAACTTTAGGTTGCCTTTGTTAAGGTACAATTTGTTTGATACCTGGTTGCCGGTAAAAAACACGTCCACAAGGCCATCATTATTAATATCGCCTGTAGCAACCCCACCCCCCAGGTAAATATAACCATAGGTAAAATAGTTAAGGGAGTCATTTTCGGTAAGGTTATTGCTAAATTCAATACCTGTGTCAGAATGGCTTAACGTAGCAAATATTTCCTCACCTGATTCTTCTTTAGAACAGCTGGCGAGAAGCAATAAGCTTGTGAGGCCAAAAAACAGTGCATTTATTTTCATACGTTTCATATATTTCTATAAGTTATTTTGTCTGATATTTTAGATACAAAGGCCCGATTTTGAAGCGGTAGTAGGGAATGGGGTTTTTTTAATGTCAACTTTTATAAAATCTTTTTCCCCTTCGGTAATTTTAATGTTCTGGTTTGGCTTTACGTTTTTAAATACCTGTTTCTTTTTGCTTTTTGGCCAGGTAACTTCAATCTGGTCAATGCTCGCCGACTGGCCTATGCCTATTTCCATCCTTAAAGACGATGCCCCAAAGCTGCCGCCTGAGTTTAGCACCCTGTATACAGAGCGTGATTTACCGTTTTCCTTAAAACTTACTTTTACCCTGGTTCCAATGGCTGACCGGTTACTGTCTGTGCCTTCTAATATCAGTTTTATCCAGCGGTTGTCATTTTGGCCCGGGTTAAGGTATAAAGAGTTATTAAACACATCGCCCCTGTAAGCGCCGCCCATTTCGATAAAAATGTCGGTATTGCCATCATTGTTCAGGTCATTAAAAGCCACGCCATGGCCTTTTTGCAAGTTGCCTACGCGGCTGGATACCGTAACATCGGCAAATTGTCCGTTGCCCAGGTTTTTAAACAGTTTATTTGGTGTAAGCGATTTATAATCCGGGTTGCCGGTGCCGAGATACATGTCTAAAAAGCCATCGTTATCAATGTCACCAAAATTTGCCCCCATAGAAAATACGCTCCTGTTTAGCCCTGCTGTTTCAGAAACGTCGGAGAAAGTGCCATCATGGTTGTTATGGTACAGGTACATTTTGCTCCCATCATTAGGTATGCCCAGTTCTTCTTTAGCAACGTTACCCGAAATGGAGCCTTCAAACTTGTAGCCGCATACAAAAAGGTCCTGCCAGCCATCATTATCATAATCCCAAAACCAGGTGGGGAAGGTAAATGCCTTTATTGCCGCTAGGCCTGCTGCATCTGTGGCATCTACAAATTGTGGGATACCGTTTTTAACACCGGTATTTTTTAATAAGATTTTTCTTTTTTCCATTCCCGACAGAAATATATCAATATCCCCGTCGTTGTCATAATCGTTTGATGTTACTCCTTTCACAAAGCTTTTAACGTCGCATTTTGCTTCTTGGGCAATATTTTTAAATGTACCATCCTGGTTATTGATGTACAATTCGCAAGGATATACTTCTCCTGGCCCTGACTCGTTACCTATAAAGAGGTCCAGGTAGCCATCGTTATTAAAGTCATTCCAGGTGCCGGCCTGGGTAGGGAATTCAGAATACAGCCCGCTTTTAATGGTTACGTCGGTAAACGTGCCGTCGCCATTGTTGCGCAGCAACGAGTTAGGCTGCCGTCCATATTGGTGCATCCAAGCCCCCCTTAATACAAAAATATCAACATCGCCATCGTTATCATAATCGGCCTGCGTCATACTCAGCCCGCCTGTAAACCGGGCTAATTGTGACGTTTTTGACACATCGGTAAAGCCGCCTTTTTTATTGTTCTGGTAGTAATGCATGGGTTCATCGAGGCTCCAGTTAGAAATTACGATGTCTAAATAATTATCGTTGTTAAAGTCATCAATAATTACCCCGCCAGACATGTTTCTGCCTTGTATGCCCACGTTTGACGCCACATCTATAAACGGTTTCAGGCTGTATCCCGAAGTTTCTGTATCAAGATTAGGTATCAGCCATTGCTTGGGTACATCTGCGGGATAGCCGCCCAGGGTCATGTAGGCCACATTAAGCAGCCACCTCGATTCATAGTCTGCCGGCTCAATAGTAAGGAGTTTCTTATATATTTCAATAGCCTTTTTAGACCCATGCTGTATGGTATGGATGCCCTTTTTTTCAATAGGCATGATGCACGACGCAGCATTATGGTCATTAACACAATTTTGTTTCTCTCCAAGCCTCATATAGGCTATGGCCAATGACTTAAGTGCCTCCTTATCCTCGTTGCCGTTCAGTGCCTTCATCTTGTTAATGGTACCTTCTATTATTGCCACAGCTTCGGCTTCCCTGCCAAGTTTTAACAACGCATCGCCTTTTTTTAATTCATGGGATAATTTAAAGAATCCTTCGTCTGAGCTTTTAATTATGGAGTCGTAATACGCCACTTCCGCCTCTGATGAGAACGGGTTCTTTCTTACGTCATACATTTTATAACGGGCGGCTAAAATCTTAACCATTTTATCACTTGAGTTTTCGCACGACACTGCCCCAAATAAAACTACAAATAGCAACAATAAGGGTTTAATGTTGATGATAGCAAAATGTTTAGGAGGCCGGATAGCATTATCTGCGGTGTAACGCTTGCGTAATAGTTTTTGCGTTATCATTTGATTGTGTTGTTACCAATGTGTTCATTATAAAACTTCCATTCGGCATGAGCCACCTTCCGGCCTAACTTGAGGCCTTCTACATTGTCTGCCTGTATGTGGTATCCTCCCATAACCCTTGAAATACCTGCCATATTGGCGGTTTCTGTAAACGTGTTAAATTTGAGTGTAACCCTTTTTCCTAAGTTGTTTGGTTCCGTCATGGCCCCTGCTACCAACTCTGCAGATGCTCCAAATGTGTCACTACCCGTCCATAATTTTAGGACTTCAGCACAACCTGCACTTATAGTACTATGGCCCGAAACATAGCTGGGAAATGGTGGGCATACAAAAGTGTCCGGAGAATAGGGTGTCCATTCCTCTCCCTCTATTTCCATAGTCCCCTTTCCGGGGCCTCCCCAGGCAGTTATGGGTTTATTGCCATAGTAGTAGTGTACTAAAGCATAAGGCCTTGATGAATCGTAAAACATTTTTGTATCCCAGCATGCAATAAAGCAATCCATGGCTGTAATTTGGTTTAAAAAGTACATTTTTACATCCTCATCAAGGGTATGGTTGTCCCTTACCGAAACCTCCTGGGCAAATTTAAGCCAGTGGCCGGCCTGCTGCACAGATTTTGGCCCGTCCCTCATAAATTCAACGAGGGCTTTATTTTCGTCAGTTAAATTAGCCTGTAGTGTTATTACCTCGTCTACTTCCTTTTTCATTTGTTCTGAACCCACTAATGGAGGGGGGGCGGCACGAAACTGACTGCCCGATTGCAATCCCACCGGTTTTACCTTACCCCAAAAAGGTGTTAAGCATGGAGGGCAAAATTTTCCGCCTTTTCCGTCAGAGAAGTTTTTTGGTTGCCAGTGGTTGATGTCATTAACTTTGTCTATAGGGTTTAGCGGTGTATATTTTGTGTAATCGCAATAAAATACCCCATTAGAATCTTCTTCTTCGGCATACTGGTTAGCGCCATCGCCTCTTCGGGCTGCTATAACATCCCTTGCAGCCAGATTGCCAATTCCTTCTGGCGTATTGGGGTCTAACGATTTGTTTGCGGGGTCAAGGCCCAGTTCTTTCATATATGACGTAAACAACGCCTTATCGCTGTAATAATATTCGCAAAGCGCACCATAAGCGGCATAGCTTATAGCGATTTCCTTATTTTTTAAAGTATGTTCTTTGTGCGGCCTTCTTTTAACATCCTTTAGATACACCGGTATGGCTTTTTCATCGTAGCGGCTCCAGGCATCAAAAATAGCTACAAAAGTTAATCCTAACATACGCGATGTTACTGTGGGCCTGGGCCTGAATTTATCTGTATCGTTAGCCGTAGCAGTTATTGCCATGGTACCCCATTTATAGGCCATGTTATTAATGCCTGCCGGTTCGCTGATTTTATTTTTATCTAGTTTGGTCTGGGCATGCAAACTGCTTATTAAAGCATTAAATAATAATACTTTAAATAATAATTTGTAAAGTTTTATCATGATTTTTAATATGGTTATTATAGTTTCTTCCAATAATAAATGCTTATTGTATGTTAACATTTAGGCAGCAAATAGAGTCTTTAGTAATAAACTAAAGATATAATGCACCAGCAGATTGCCATTAAAAGGCTATTTAATGTTAACATTGATGGAACTATACCATATTAGGAGGGGGGTAATTCAGAGTAAAGTATCCGGAAAGTAAAGCGCTTTGCGGATGATATGATGATATTGTAACCGGGTGGGTTATAAAGTTATCGTTAAGTACTATATTTTGGTTGTTAGGGATAAAATCTTTTATATGTGATTTTATTATTTTTTTACTAGAGTTTTCTTTGTTTGAATCGGTATCAAATAAATGGCTGTCAACAATCTTTTTAAAATCGCTGCTAAACACCTTTTTATCCGAATTCCTAAGGCAATAAAATTTTAAAACGTTATTTTGAATCCTTTTCTTAAAAACGTGATAGCTTTTGTTGCCTACAACAATTTCTTCATTTGCGTTTTCAAAACCAGAGTCAACAATATACCCGTAGGGGTTAATGGTAAGTTCTATTACTTCAAAATTTTGTTCTTCAGTTTTCTCCATAGCAGCCACCCATACTTGCTCCCGTTGTTCAGCAAATATCATATAAAATCCCAAGACATTGTAAAACAATGCTGCGATTAAAAATAGTGACGCAATCTTCTTCATGTTTATTACAGTTATACTTATGTATAAACTTTATTCAGATATTAAGAATTTTTTTAATTGTTGGTATACAGTATTTTAATTTGTTTTCTAATAGTCTACTCAGTATTTTATAATAACCTCGTGTAGTTTACAGTTAATCACTTCCTTGTAAATTAAAGAAATTTAATTTACAGCTATTTTACGTTGCCTGTTTAATTGAAAAGAATAGTATCACAGGCATTTCTACTCTTCATATTTGACAAGCAATAGCGCTTCATATTTAAGCATTGTGCTGCGGTTAAATTGAAAAACAGCGCATTTTCATGCGCTGTTTAACTAAAATACTAACTCTAACTAATCTAACTAACTAATGTTGTTTATATTAATAACCAGGATTATTATCCGCTGGCGTTATATTAGGATTACTTGATGTTTCCCTGTCTGGTATAGGCCATAACTCATGTTTACCTACCTGGAAACCAGTGCCTTGTAATTCTGTGCTGGCAATGCCCCAACGGATGATGTCGTCAAAACGAAGTTGCTCTCCGGCAAATTCTACCTTACGCTCGTGAACAATTGCTGCAAAAACGTCTGCTGCATTCGGGCTAATGTTTGTAGTTAAACCAGCCCTTGTTCTAACTTCCGTAATGTAAGCAATAGCAGCAGCCTGAGAACCTCCCGGCCTTTTGTTTTCGCATTCTGCTTTCATTAGCAATACATCGGCGTAGCGCATAACCCTGAAGTTAATGCTCGATTGCATAGCCTCATCAACGCGCCTGTAATAGTTTTGGTATTTTTTCCATCCTGCTCTCCTTATACCTGCAGCTGTGGTAAAATCACTGGCAACCATCGTACCTCCGGCCCAGGTAGAACCCGGTACATAAAAGGTGTCGCCAAAACGGGTATCGCCCGGCTCATACTCATCAAGTAGATCATCTGACGGGTATACGTTAAACCAGCTTTTGTTGCCGTACTCCTGGCCCCTAAGGGTAGACTCGGCAAAACCAGTACCCTGGCTACCACTACTCGCGTCCCACATGTTGCCGGTTCCGAAGTCTTCATCAAATTCAATTTCAAAAATTGATTCTACACCATGCTCAGTCTCTTCCTTAAAGTTGTTGTAAAAGCTGCCCGCCGGCTCTAAGCTAAAACCTGTAACCTGGTTAAACGCAGCTAAAGCCGCATCATATTTTTCCTGGTACAACAGTACTTTACCTAAATGGGCATAAGCAGCCTCTTTAGTGGCCCTTCCTGCCTGCTCGTCACTTTTAGATAAAAGGTTTGCAGCGGCAAATGTCAGGTCTTCTTCTATAAGTGCATACACCTCTGCTTTAGGGCTCCTCGCGGCGCCTTCAATGGTTCCTGTACGGTAAATAGGCAAATCGCCAAAGCGTTTTACTAAAAGGAAATAATAATAGGCCCTCATAAAATGGGCTTCGGCCAGATATTTATTTTTTCTTTGGGTAGATAAGATGCTCTCCGGCAAAGTGTTAATCCTTTCCTCGTTATCCAGTACAAAATTACACCTTGATATTCCATTAAAACAAGATTCCCAGTAAAGTTGGATGATGTCAATTCCTGAATTGAACGAGAAATTAGAGAAAGGCGCTTTGTTACCTTCTAATTGAGGGTTTCCTAAGGCATCGTGTGCCATAAGATCCATAGCAAAGAAATAGTTCCTTGCGTAAAGGCCGATGGTCTGCAAGTTTGCATAGGTAGCATTTGCGGCAGACTCCACCTGTGCCGGGGTCGAAAAGAACGTCTCCGGCGATAACTCATTCGGATTCGTTAATTCTAAATCCTTAGTGTCACACGAATTAATTAATAAAATTCCGGACAGTATTGCAATTGTAAACTTTATTTTTCTCATCATATAATTTTTTAAAATGTAACATTAAGTCCAAAAATCACTGATTTTGGCTGTGGGTAGCGTCCTATATCAATACCTGCTGACGCTGCGCTACCGTCTGTACGGGCAATTTCAGGGTCTAAACCAGAGTAATTAGTAAGGGTAACAAGGTTTTGGCCGCTTACATAAAAGCGTACACTTGAGAAATATTTTTTAAACATGTCTCCGGAAAGTGTATATCCTAACGTTACATTTTTTAGGCGTGCGTAAGAGCCATCTTCAATATAACGACGGCTTGCGTAAGATGAGTTTCCGGTTGCACCAAATGCGCGTGGTAAAGAAGCTGACGGGTTAGTTACTACACCGTTTGATACTATAGCCCTGTCTAAAACACCTGTACCCGCGTTAAATAAACGTTGCATACCCTCAAGGTCAAATTTATTCGCGTTAAATACATCAACTCCCTGAACTCCTGATATAAAGGCATTAAAGTCAAAATGTTTATAGCCCGCGTTAAGGTTTAAGCCGTATGTAAAATCAGGGTATGGATTACCCAGGTTTACCTTGTCATCTGAATTGATTATACCATTGCCGTCCTGATCTACAAACCTGATATCACCGGCTTGCACACTTGTTTGCGCAGTCCCTAAATCGGCTTCCACTTCAGCCTGGTTTTGGTATATTCCGTTTGTTTCATAGCCAAAGAAGTAAAACATTGGTTGGCCTACTTCAAGCATCGAGAAATTCTCTACACCTGCCCTTGGTCCAGGCCCTCCTAAAGACCGTTCTATTCCCGGTGCTAATTTTGTGACTTCATTTTTACTCCTGCCTATGTTTCCGGTGGCAGACCAGGTAAAATCGCCTTTTGTATCGTTGTAGCCCAACGTTATTTCAAAACCGTTTGTTTTTGCATCAGCAATGTTTTGAGTTTGGAATCCGGTTAGGGATCCTACTGATGCGGGTAGAGGAACATTGAAAAGGATGTCTTCAGCTTTTGTGTTAAAAATTTCAAAGGCCGCTGTAAATTGTTCGTCAAATAAGCCTACATCCAAACCAAAGTTTGTATCCCTTTTTGATTCCCACTTCAAATTAGGGTTAGCAGCACGGCCTAACGAAACGCCCTCGCCGTTTACACCCCCGATAGGGTAATTATAACCTGCGTTTAATGTACCGCTGTACTGGTAGTTGTCTATCCTGTCGTTTCCTGTGGTTCCTGTACTGGCCCTTAGTTTTAAGGTGCTGAATACAGAATTTGCCATAAAGCTTTCTTTGGCGATATTCCACCCTGCAGCTACTGAATAGAAATTACCCCAACGATTATTCGCCCCAAAACGTGACGAAGCATCCCTACGGCCTGAAACCGCAAAAAGGTATTTCTCATCATAGTCATAGTTAATACGGCCTACATAGCCAAGGTTTGCTTCTACCGTGTTTCCTGAACTTAAGTTTACCTGGTTGTTCCTTAACTGGTCAATCTCATCTGAAATAGCGTAGCGGCTCCCGGCTACTACGTTGTGAAATTTGCTGTCAATTTTCGTGATTACTCCTACTACTTCAATATTGTGTTTTTCGGCAATCGTGGTTTTATAATTTAAGCTGTTGTCATACACAATGGTCTGGCCCTGCGAATTAGTTTCGGCAGTAGTTGAATACGCCTGCACGTGTACACCCGTATTGTAGCTGGGAACAAAAGTATGGTCTGTACTCCTATAATAGTCTAACGAAACTTGCGACCTGTATTTTAGGCCTTTAATAATTTCAAGTTCAGCAAAGATATTTCCTATTATAGATAAGCCATTAATTCTTTGGTAGCCTAAGTTTGCCACACGTACCGGGTTTTCCGCGTCATTACTGTCTGCAGAAGTCGGTCCCGCATATCCGCTTATGTTTGCCTCGTTATATATAGGCAAATAAGGCGCGCTTTTGATGGCATGCTCTAAAAGTGTACGTCCACCGGCAGCACGCTCCGGAGCTCTTTTGTTAAAAGATATGCCCATGTTGCTTCCTACTGTCAGTTTACCAATAGTCTGTGTATTGGCAGACCTGAACGAGTAGCGCTCAAATTCCGTTTGGATAAGGGCTCCTTCCTGTTTAAGGTATTCAGCTGAATAACGGCTTGTGGAGTTCTCAGTGCCACTTGAGTACGCTAGATTGTAATCCTGCATCATACCGGTTTGAAAAATCTCGTCCTGCCAGTCGGTAGTTTGATTTCCAAACTCAGCAGCCCTTGCCGTTAAGTTAGCGCCGAATGCCTCAGCAGCATACTGGAGGTATTGCTGGGTATTTAGTACATCATACCGTTTAGTAACTTTTTGAGTACCTACATATGTATTAAAGGTTAGCTGGCCGGGGCCGTTTTTACCTTTTTTAGTCGTTACCATAATAACACCGTTAAAGGCTTTTGAGCCGTATAAGGCGGTTGTAGAGGCATCTTTTAGCACTGATATACTCTCTATGTCATTAGGGCTTAAGCCGGAAAGGTTGCCCACTAAAACACCATCTACCACATATAGAGGCGAACTGTTGCCCATAGTGGCTAAACCACGTATGGTAACCGTAGGATCAGAACCGGGGGCGCCATTAACTACATTAACACCCGCTGCGCGGCCCTGTAAGGCGGATTCTGCATTAGTAATGGGCACGGCGGCAATGTCTTTTGCGCCCACAACAGCAATAGCACCCGTAACTTTGGTGCGCTTTTGCGAGCCGTAAGCTACAATAACTACATCCTCTAAAGTCTTGGCAGATTCAGCCAGGGTTACGTTTATTGTTGTTTGGTTCCCTACAGAAATCGTTTGCGTAGCGGTACCAATAAAAGAAAATACAAGTTTGTCGGTAGAGCTAACCCCACTTATAGTATACTTACCATCTATATCTGTTGAAGCACTGTTTGAAGAGCCTTCTACATTAACACTTGCTCCCGGCAATGGTAACCCTGCGGAGTCTGTAACTACACCGGTTACGGTGTTTACTTGCGCCATCACACTGTGGGTGCTAATCATTAACAATGCAATTAATGCAAATTTTAATTTTAACATCATATTAATTTATTTTTGTTTAGTTTGGATAATACTGGTCGTAAAATTTTTTGTTAGTGAATTGGGTAAAATTTTAACATAGAATTTACTGTTTAGGTTTTTAATGTAAACATCGATAATCATTTTTTTAAGTTTATATATTTTCAAAAACCATTGTTAAATTTTGGTTTGAAAGGGTGAGGCCCTACTAAATAAACTTGGTTTCACTTCATACTTTTAAATGGTTTAAATGGTTAATACTTTTTTGACTAATTTAGACGTTATTCGTATCCAAAAATATAACGTTCACGCAAATTTAGATACCACAAATGATGCAAAAACTATCAAATTTGTAGCATACAATATAAAAAAATAGCGATTTAAACATTTTACATCGTTTTAGAAAGTATAAATGTAATTAATATATTATTAACAATGACAGTTAAATTTTTTTAAATGAAAAATTTTTAAAGCCTATAAATACATTATTAATAAAATAAAAGTATGGATGAAAATAGTTGTCTAAACATATTTTTAAAGATATGTTTTTGTTAAATTGTAGATGCGGTCTTGCAACATTATTACTAATTGTTGCTTAGTAAAAGTATAATTTTTGGCATAAACCGTTTCTTAAATACATGTACACTTATTGTTTGTTATTGTGTGTAGGTAGGTATCCGTACTTTTCTTTATAGCATTTAGTAAAATAGGAGGGAGAGCTAAATCCTACCTTAAAACTAATTTCGTTTATATTATGGTTACCCTGCTCTATTAGTTCTTTAGCTTTCTCTAAACGGATATTGCGTATGAACTCATTTACAGAGACACCGGTTAGTGTTTTAATTTTTCGGTACAACTGGCTCCTGCTTAAAAACACTTTTGCGGCTAAAACTTCAACACTCAGTTCTGGCTCGCTAATATTTTCATTAATATAGTTCAGAGCGTTTTTTATAAACTCGTTATCTAAAGTGGTTGTTTTTTCTTTTGCTTTAGGTGTTATTCCGTTATATAATTTATTAAACATAATCTGGCGGGCGTTAATAAGCTGCGCAAGGCTCGACCTCAAAATATCCATATCAAAGGGTTTGCTTAAATACATATCGGCGCCAGAATCTATTCCCTCAAGCTTATCTTTAACCATTGCCTTTGCAGAGAGCATCATTAGTGGTATATGGCTTGTTTTTATATCAGCCTTGATGTTTTTACACAATTCTAAACCATTCATAACCGGCATAATTACATCGGTTAAAATTATGTCTGGTATTTTTTGCAAAGCCAGTTCTAAACCTACCTGCCCATTTTCGGCCACTAAAACTTTATACTCTTTTTTTAACTCGGTTTTTAAATAATTCCGCAATTCTGCATTGTCTTCAACTATAAGTATGGTGTGGGTGCGTTCCTGTTTTTCGTGTTCGCCCTCTTGTTGCTGTGGCTCTGTGTTTTCAACAACCGGTGTATAACTTATTTTTTTCTCCTTTTTAAATTCTTCCCTCAAAACCTCATTTTCGTTAAAAAAATCATTGCCTATAGGAAAAATCAGCCTGAAAGTGGTTCCTACCCCTAATTCGCTTTCTACCTCAATTTTTCCTTTGTGCAGTTCTATAAATCCACGCACTACCTCTAAGCCTATTCCTGTACTGCCATAGTAGGCCTTGTTTAAATTGTTAACCTGATAAAAGCGGTCAAAAATTCTCCTAATGTCTTTTTTATCCAGGCCGGAACCTGTGTCTTCAACAACGATTTCAAAAAACGGCCGTGCGCCTACGCTACTTATTAAAGGAAAGGTGCCTACCGCATCGCTAACTGCTATCCTTACCTTAATTTTTCCATTATCCGGGGTTACCTTAAACGCATTTGAAATTACATTGAATACAATTTTTTCAAACATTTTAGGGTCTATCCAGTCTTTTAGCACTTCCTTGTCAGACTCAAACACTAACTCTATTTTACGGCTAAGGGCTTCTTCCTCAAAATAGCTAACAATTTCTTTTGTAAAACCTACCACCTCAATTTGCTGTGCCTTCAGGGTCATTTTATCAAACTGCAACTGGTTAAAATCCATTAGCTCATTTATCAGCCGCGAAAGCCTGTCTGAACTTTTTTGAATGGTCTTCAATTTATGCAGCACACCCTCCGGCAATTCTGAACCTTTATTTTTTATTATATCAGCCAGCGGATTTAAGATCAACGTAAGCGGTGTGCGGAATTCATGGGAGATATTTGTAAAAAATTGTAATTTTTTCCGGTTTAACTTTTCAATCTGAATGGCTTTTTCTTTTTCCAGCTGTATTAACTGCTTTACTTTAAACCGGCTCTGGTAATACTGGTTTGAAAAATATACCGCTGCCAGCAGCAATAGCACATAGGCTAAATAAGCAAAGGAGGTTTTATACCAGGGGGGCAAAATTTTAATTTTTAATTCAACAGGGTTTTTACTCCAAACACCGTTTTTTTCCGCTGCTTTAACCTTAAATGTATAGTTGCCGGGGGCTAAGTTTGTGTAGGTAGCAGAGCGCTTATCACCCACATAATTCCATGAATCCTCAAATCCCTCTAAGTAGTAGGCAAATTCATTTTTTGCAGGGAACGAATAATTTATAGCAATAAAATCAATATTAAAAACCGACTGGTCATGTTTTAGGGTTATTTCTTTTGTTGCTGATATTACCTTTGTTAATGGCGAGTTTTTATCGCCCGGCCCTATTGATTTGTTAAACAGTTTAAAGTCGGTTATGTATACAGGCAGTTGTTTATTGCTTTTAACCAAGTTTTTTGGGTTAAAATAATTAAGCCCCTCATAGCTGCCAAAATAAAGCAGCCCATTTTTATCTTTTAAAACAGAATTGTTATTAAAGTCGTTTCCTAATAAACCGTCGTCTGTAGAGTAATTAGCGGTGGTCTTGTTTTTTAAATCAAGTTTAGTAAGGCCCTTTTTTCCGCTTAGCCAGATGGCGCCGTCGGCAGACTGTACTATAGCTGCAATAGATTTTTCCTGAAAGCCTCTATAATCATTATACCAGTGCAGCTTATCATCTTTTTTATTGTAGCTAAACAGGCCGGCACCGTCTGTGCCTATCCATATCTCCTTGTTATCAGCTTCATACAGCGTGTTAATAGTATGGGTGCTTTTGTGCCCCTTAAGCTTTTCAGACATTTTGTCGCGAAAAGAAGTTACAGAAAAGGCAGAGTAATCATTAGTTTTAACCCTGAACAAACCCGTTGTAGACCCCACCCAAATGTCGTCATCAGAATCTGCCAATACTTTCCTTATGTCTAAGTTTGTAAGCCCTGTAACATAAAAAGCCTTGGAATCGCAATGATGAAACTGTCCGTCTGCAGGAGTATAATAATGCAGCCCCGTAGCAAAAGTGCCTATCCACAATACCCCATTAGAGTCTTCATCGATACTCATAATGTGGTCTGAGGTTAAGCCCGGTGTGTTTTTAGTATTATAATTAATAAAATTTCTACTTCCTTTCTTAAGCATGTAAATACCCTCGTTCCAGCTGCACAGCCAGATGTTCTGCTCACGGTCTATAAATACTTTTGTAATATTATCATTTGTTAAGCCTGTGTAAAAGTTAGTATCAAGCCTGGTAATATGTTTAAAAACTTTTGTGGCAGTATCATAAATATCTACGCCTCCGCCTTCCATAGATATCCATAATTTTCCTTCGCTGTCTTTAGCAACACTGGTCACACAGTTTGTCTGTAACGATTGCGGGTTTCCCACAAGGCTTTCAATAATATTTACCTTACTGTTTACTTTATCAAAAACCCCAAGGCCTTTGTTGTAATAACCCAGCCAAATTCTTTTTTCACGGTCTAAAAACAGCGACCATACCGAGTTTGAACTTAAACTGCGGGGGTCAAATTTGCTGCTGATATATTTTTTTTGAACAACACCCTGGTCATTTATAACAATCAACCCGTCATTTTCGGTGGCGCAAAGAATTGTGTTGCTGTCGGTTGCCAGTATCGACATAATTCTTTTACTCGTAATAGGGTACGAATATGCCTGCTTTACTTTAGCCTGCAAATCTAATTTAACCAGGCCTTTATATCCGTTTCCTATCCATAAGTTGTTTTTGCTGTCAAAATGCAAAGACACTATAGTTTCTGAAAGCAGCGTATTGCCGTTACCTAAATTTATTGCCTTAACCTCATTTTTTACAGGGTCTACTGTTTTCAGGCCTAAGCTGGTTCCTAAATAAATACTGCCGTTTTTATCTTTTGCTAAGCAGTTAACAAGATAACCGGACGTTGTACCGCGCTCGCTTAACGTTACCTTGGTTATTTTTCTTGATTTTGTGTCAAACCTGAACAAGCCATTTTTTAGTGTGCCTAAATAAAGATTACCACTGTTATCTTCAATAATGCTCTTTACAGAAATTACATTTTCTTCTTTTAAATATTTTTGAATTTGGATGGTTTCAAAGCTGTCTAAATTTCGGTTATAAAGGCACAATCCCTCATCTGTACCTACCCACAAACGATTGCGTGTATCTACATAAGTAGCATAAATTAAATTGCTGTTTATAAAGTTGCGGTGCTTAGAGCTTGGTTCATAAGCGCTATAGTTAACCCCATCATACTTATACAACCCGGCCCCGTTTGTACCTATCCACATAAAGCCCGACTGGTCTTGCGTAATAGTATAAATACCACTTTTTGAACTTTCCTGTTCAATTAAACGGAACTGATAGTTTTCGAATAAATTTTGTGAAAATAAGCTATTTACGGTAAAAAGTAAAAAGACAATTAATCTAAAACACTTATTTTGAAACATTGTAAAATGATTGATTTAGTAAATAAACTAACAGCTGTACACGAAATTATTACAAGTAAGGAAGGTGATGAATTATGTTTAATAAGTTAAAAAAGAATATTAATGCATGCCAAATATAATAAAAAATCAAGGCCACCCTCAAGTTTGGGGCAAATTACAGACCGGGAAATAGTAATTATGACCTTAAGGGATTTCATTTATATTGTATTTCGCCTACTATCGGCTTACTTTTAGTTTAAGGCAATATGTAAAATAAAGCGTAATGAGGGGTTATCTGCATATATTTTAACAAGATAAGCTCAGATTTTTAACACATATTTACTATATTTGGCGCAATTGTTGATTACAGTGTTGCATGATAAAAAGTTTAAGAAATAACACGTTAAGTAAGGTACTCCAGGTACTCTTAATCGGCTATTTTTTAATCAGCAGCCTTAACCTTGCCAATACCATAAAAACAGTAACCGCTTCGGCGGGTAAAGAGTGCGTAGCATGGGGTGTATTTAAAAAAATGTTTAAATGCAGCAAAACCGCCGAAGAATTTGAAGACGAAAGCGAGTGCACAGGGTGCGGTGGTGAAGGTAAAGTTAAACTTACGGTAGATTACCTTATGCCGGGCCATGCACCTTTTATGCCGGTTATAGATTACAAGGTTTCGGGTAAAAGGATATTTTTAACCGAAACTAATTATAGCGGTATTTTATATAGTAAAATACACCTACCCCCTCCGGAACTTACGGTATAGTACCCCTTTTTTACTTATTTCCTGCATTTGCGTGCACTTATAGTTTTTTATAAGGCCGTAAATGCGGCATACTATTTTTATTATCACCGTACTCATACTGTTTTATGACACCATTTGAAAGATTTTACAACCTGCTTAAACTTGATAAGCGGGATGTGTACCAAATTATATTTTATGCAGCCTTTGCCGGGCTTGTAAACCTCTCGCTGCCACTGGGTGTGCAGGCTATTATAAACTTTATACAAAGCGGGCAGGTAAGCGTATCGTGGATAGTGCTCGTGGTAGTGGTAACCCTGGGCGTAGGCTTTGCGGGGGCGCTTACCATTATGCAGCTGCGTATTATAGAGAACCTGCAACAGCGCATTTTTGTGCGTTCGTCGTTTGAGTTTGCTTACCGCATCCCTTTAATTAAGTTTAAAGAAATGTATCAAAAATATGCCCCTGAGCAGGCAAACCGTTTTTTTGACACCCTTATGGTGCAAAAAGGTGCGGCGAAGCTGTTGCTCGACTTTTCCGCGGCTTTTTTACAAATAGGTTTTGGCATTATCCTGCTGGCTTTTTACCATTCATTCTTTTTAGTAATAGGGCTGTTAATTATAGGCGTATTATACATCATTTTTAAGTTTTCGTATAATGATGGCTTAGAAACCAGCCTTAAGGAGTCTACTTATAAATATAAGGTGGCCGCCTGGCTGCAGGAAATAGCCCGTAGTAGGGAGGCTTTTAGCAAGAAAAAGCAGTTTGACTATGCTCTAAGCAGAAATGATGGTTACGTTAACGAATATATAGGCTACCGCGAAAAGCACTTTAACGTGCTAAAAAAGCAGTACATACAGCTAGTACTGTTTAAGGTGGTTATTACAGCGGCGCTATTATCTGTAGGCGGGTTTTTAGTGATAGGAAACCAAATGAATATAGGGCAGTTTATAGCATCGGAAATTATCATTGTATTGCTTATAAACTCGGTAGAGAAAATTATTTTCGGCCTTGAGTCTTTTTATGATGTGCTTACATCGGTAGAAAAGATAGGGCAGGTTACAGATATGGAGATAGCAGCCTTGCCTGCCTACGCAGATACAGGCAAACCTGGTATTAATATAGAAACCGAGGGCATTAACTACAGCTACCCGTTTTCCGACAAAAAGTCGCTTAAAAACATCTGCCTTAAAATATCGCAGGGCGAAAGGATTGTGGTAACCGGGCAAAATGGCGCCGGAAAAAGTACATTGTTAAGGCTGCTTGCCGGTGTGGTAGAGCCGGAACATGGCGCGGTATATATTACGGATAATTTTATGAATCGCCTGAGCGAAGATACCTTTAAGGCAAAGGTGGGTACATTGCTGCATGGCGAGTCGCTTTTTGACGGTACCATACGCGATAACATACTGTATGGCAACAATAACATTGACAATGAAGACCTTAAGTGGGCGCTTGACAGCGTATGCCTTACTCCTTACATTAAAACCTTCCCTAACGGGCTTGAAACCCACATACACCCGGGCGGGCGGCAGCTATCGGCATCTGATGTACAAAAAATACTGCTGGCGCGCAGCATAGTGCACCGGCCTGAAGTATTGATATTAGAGGAGCCCACGGGTAAAATGGATGCGGTGACATCGGCTAAAATTATTGATTTCCTGCTTATGGAAGAGCATAAGTGGACTATTATCGTAGCCTCTAAAAGCTCCCGATGGAAAGAGAAAAGCACCCGTATGATTACCGTAAACAATGGCGAAATTACTAACGATATAATGCTTTAACCCCATGCTTAATATATCTAAAGACAAAGAGATACTGCTTACCCCGGGGGCGTATGCCTCTATAACAAGGGTAGCAACCGTACCCCATTATAAGTTGCTTAATAAAATAATTATAGGCTTTATGCTGTTTTTAGTAGCCTGCCTGTTCCTGCCCTGGACGCAAAATATATCAGGAAACGGAGCCGTTACCACGCTAAAGCCAGACCACAGGCCGCAAACCGTGCACAGCGCCATAGCCGGGAGGATAGAAAAATGGTTTGTGCAGGAGGGCGACTATGTGCACCCGGGCGATACCATACTTTTTATTTCGGAAATTAAAGAAGATTACTTAGACCCAAACCTTGTGGCTAACACCTTACAACAGGTAGATGCCAAGAAAATGGCGGCAGAGTCGTATGGAAGTAAGGTGAATTCACTCGAAGTACAGGCGCAGTCGCTTAACCAGGAAAGGGAACTTAAGCTGCAGCAGGCCATGAACAAGATAAAACAGGCGCATCTTAAAATTAAGAGCGACAGTATGGACCTTGAAGCTATTAAAACGCAGCTGCGCATTGCCCAAACCCAGTTTAACCGCAGCACAGCGCTTAATAAAGAGGGGTTAAAACCCATGACCGATGTAGAACAAAAAAGGCTTAAACTACAGGAAGCCGAGGCATATATTATTACCCAGGAAAATAAGCTGCTGAGCAGCAAAAACGAACTTATAAACGCCAGGGTAGAAATAAACCGCATTACGGCAGAATATGCCGAGAAGATATCAAAGTCCCAAAGCGATAAGTTTACGGCGCTAAGCACGCAGTATGATACCGAAGCGCAGGTAAACAAACTGCAAAACCAGTATGTAAACTACAGTTTAAGAAACGGCCTCTACTATATAACCGCCCCGCAGGAGGGCTATATAAACCGTGCACTGCTGGCCGGTATAGGCGAGACCATTAAAGAAGGTACACCCATAGTTAGCATAATGCCTGCCGGGTATGATATAGCCATAGAAACGTATGTTAACCCTATAGACCTGCCGCTGGTGCACCGGGGCGCTAAGGTAAGGGTGTGGTTTGACGGCTGGCCCCGCATAGTGTTTTCGGGTTGGCCCGGCCTTTCGTACGGTACCTATGGTGGCCGTGTGGTGGCAATAGAAAACTTTATAAGCCCCAACGGTAAATACAGGATACTGATATCGCCGGACAGCGAGGCCGAAAAATGGCCGAAGGAACTTAGCATAGGCGCGGGAGCGCAAAGTATAGCACTGCTCGATACCGTATCAGTATGGTATGAAATATGGCGAAACCTTAACGGCTTTCCGCCTAATTATTATAAGCCCGATGTAAATGATACTAAAAGTAAGGACAAAAAATAATATGGAGCATTTTTTTAAGCTGTGCTTCCTGCTGTTTTTAACGTTTGCGCCAACTGTATACGGGCAGGAAGCCCAAAAATTTAATGAGGAAGAATTAAGCTATAATGAGTTTTTAGGGTATGTAAAAAAATACCATCCCCTGGTACGGCAGGCAAACCTGGAGGTTACCGGAGCCCAGGCAGAGCTTATGGCCGCGCGCGGGGGCTTTGACCCTAAGATAGAGGTAGACTATGACAAGAAGCGGTTTAACGGCACCGAATACTACTCGCTGCTCAACAGCAGTTTTAAAATACCTACCTGGTATGGCATAGAAATAAAGGCCGGTTTTAACGAAACAGACGGCCAGTATTATAACCCTATGGACCGCACACCACAGGCCGGGCTTACCACTTTAGGTATAAGTGTGCCCCTGGGCCAGGGGCTAATCATCAACAGCCGTATGGCCGATGTAAGGGAGGGCAGGCTGCTGCTTCAGCTGGGTGAGGCCGAGCGTAAGCTAAGGGCTATAGAAGTGCTGTATAATGCCAGCGAAGCCTATTTCGACTGGAAGCGTGCATATACCGAAGCCGAGCTTTATAAAAATTACCTTGGGTTTGCCAGCACGCGGTATGAAGGTGTAAAAAAGCTGATAGAGCTGGGAGATTCGCCCCAGATAGATATGGTAGAAGCCGGCATAACCGTGCGCAACAGGCAGCTTAATTTAGAAAACGCCACCCTCAAGCTTACTAAGGCAAAACTAAAGCTGGCTAACTATTTATGGATACAGGAAGTGCCTGTAGAACTGGGCGAAAACGTACGTCCGGAAGAAAACCTGGTACAGACGCTGCCCGAAACGCTGCGTACCAATGAGCTATTGGTAAATGTAAACCAGCTCGACGCACACCCAAAAATACAGTCGCTGGAAACAAAGCTGTCTATACTGGAAATAAACCGGCAGTTAAAGGCCAATATGCTGCTGCCAAAAGCTAATGTGGGCTACAACTATATATCTGACCCTAATAATTTTAATAACTTCAGGACCGAGGACTATAAGTTTAATATAAATTTTAGCGTGCCGATTTTCTTGCGCAAAGAGCGCGGAAACTTAAGGCTTGCCAAAATAAAGATACAGGACACCCAATATGAGCTGGGGCAGCAGCGCCTGGAGCTGCAAAATAAAATACTGGCGCAGCAAACCGAAATACAGTCGCTGCAAAGCCAGAAAGCCATAATAGATGCGCTGGTGGAAGACTATGCTACCATGCTGAGTGCTGAAGAGCAGCTTTTTTCCTTTGGCGAAAGCTCTATGTTTTTAATCAATTCGCGCGAAAATAACCTGGTAAATGCCCGCCTGTCGCAAATAGGCATCGAGAACCAGTATTTTATATCGAACGCGCAGCTGTTCAGGACACTGGCTAACCCGGATTAACGCATACTGATTAAGTTGAAGCCCATAGTAGGATGGGGGGCAGGCTACAGGGTAGTTTAAAAATGGCGCAAAGGCGTATAACCGTTATATTTTTACCGCATTTATGAAACGTTGTGCTACTTAGTTAAATTAATCCTATAGTCTGATGTGGCTTTCCGGGCATCCGGCAGAATTTTATATTTTTACAATTCACTATAAACATACCTAAATGGCCTCAGGTTTTTTTGCAATATTAGACGATATAGCTGCTCTGATGGACGACGTAGCCATAACGGCAAAACTTGCAACCCGCAAAACAGCCGGCATACTGGGAGATGACCTGGCTGTTAACGCCGAAAAGGCCACCGGTTTTTTAGCCTCGCGTGAGTTGCCCGTGCTATGGGACATTACAAAGGGGTCGTTTGTAAACAAACTTATAATTGTGCCTATAGCGCTGCTGCTGGATGCCTACTTTCCTATAGCCATTACGGTAATTTTGCTATTGGGCGGGTTTTTCCTGGCGTATGAGGGTGCCGAAAAAATCGTGGAATTTGTTTTTCACCGCCCCAAGGCCGCCCATGAGGTTATCGCTGAAAAAGAAGAAAGCGGCGCGGATATTGAAAAAGCTAAAATAAAGTCGGCTGTAACCACTGATTTTATCCTTTCGGTAGAAATAGTGATTATAGCCCTGAGCACTGTTTTAGAGGAAAGCCTTACATTACGCATTATAACAGTTTCTATAGTAGCGCTTTTAGCAACCGTGGGAGTTTACGGCATCGTGGCCCTTATAGTGCGTATGGACGATGCTGGTTTTAAGCTTATAAAACGCGCTGATGGCAAGGGGTTTTTAGCAGCACTGGGTAATATGCTGGTAAAGGCGCTGCCCATTATTATTAAAGGATTAGCCATAGTAGGTACCATTGCGTTACTATTGGTCTCGGGAGGGATATTTGTTCATAATATCGATTACCTGCACCATTTCCTTCCAAACATCCCTTCTACATTAAAAGAACTGGGTTTTGGACTTGTTGCAGGGCTGCTTGTTGTGGGGGTAGTGGCATTGGTCAAAAAAGTAGTCTTTGCCGTAAGGGGCAGGTAATTTATTTATTATGCACAAATCCATGCACAACTGTAATACGTTTTAAGGAATAACTATTTAGGCATTTAGCCAAAGGGTTATTTGCAGGCAGATTACTATCTTTGCGGCATGACAGGACTTGTGTATAAATCTACGGGCAGCTGGTATTCGGTAAAAACTGAAGAAGGCACCGTATACGAATGCCGTATAAAAGGTAAATTCCGTATAAAAGGTATCAAAAGTACTAATCCTGTTGCGGTGGGCGATGTGGTAGATATAGAGCTTGATGAAACCGTGGATGCCGTTACGGGCACAATCAACAAAATTCACGACCGAAAAAATTACATCGTCCGTAAATCGGTAAACCTTAGCCACCAGGTACATATTATCGCATCAAATATCGATACCCTTTTGCTTCTGGTTACTATAAACAACCCGCCCACTACTACCAGTTTTATAGACCGTTTCCTGGTTACTGCCGAAGCATACGACATACAGGCCATCCTTGTTTTTAATAAAACCGATACTTATGATGAGGGCATGAGAGATGAGCAGCTGTACATGCAGTATGTGTATGGCAAAATAGGCTACAAATGCCTCACTGTATCATCGGTTACCGGTGAGGGAATTGATGAATTACGGGCCGAAATGAAAGATAAAGTAAGCATGTTCTCGGGCCATTCCGGTGTGGGCAAGAGTACGCTTATCAACACACTACAGCCCGGACTGGAACTAAAAACCAAGCAGATAAGTGAGCAGCACAGCCAAGGGCAGCACACCACAACCTTTGCCGAAATGTTTGACCTTGATTTTGGCGCCAAAATTATTGATACACCCGGTATACGCGGTTTTGGCGTGGTTGATATGGAAAAGGACGAGCTTGGCGATTACTTCCCTGAGTTTTTTGCCCTTAAAGATAAATGCAAGTTTAACAACTGCCTGCATAAAGACGAGCCCCACTGCGCCGTTAAAGATGCCCTTGATAACGATGAAATAGCCTTTAGCCGTTACCGCAGCTACCTGCAAATGCTTGATGGCGAAGACGAGCATTACCGTACCGATATTTATGGCGAAGAACGAAATAAAGACGAGGAATAATGCGCGTAGTACTGCAACGGGTAAGCCATGCCTCGGTAACTATAGAGGGTGAAAAAGTTTCCGATATAGGGCAGGGGTTGTTACTGCTTGTGGGCATAGAAGCTGCGGACACGGCTGAAGATATTGAGTGGCTTTGTGCGAAGATTGTAAAGCTGCGTGTCTTTGCAGACGAAGCCGGTATAATGAACCTTTCAATACAGGACATTGACGGCGATATTATCGTGGTAAGCCAGTTTACGCTGCACGCGCTTACTAAAAAAGGCAACCGCCCCAGCTATATCAAGGCGGCCCGGCCTGAGGTAGCGATACCACTGTATGAAGCTTTTGTTGCCAAACTGCAAAGCGATTTAGTAAAGCCCGTACAAACCGGCCGCTTTGGTGCCGATATGAAAGTACTTTTGCTAAACGACGGCCCCGTTACCATAATTTTTGATACGAAAAATAAGGAGTAAGGTTTTGTTTATTACCAAAATAAACTACTTTTGGGGCAAACCAACTTTAACATGATTTTAAGAATCACCATACTGCTGCTTGCCTTATTTGGGGCGCAGGCTTTTGCCCAGGAAAATTATAATTCGTTTACAATTCCTAAAGAGCTTACCGAAAACGCCAATGCTGTGGTGCGCTACGAGCGTATAGACATCAACCTGCCATCACGCAGGCAGATGGATTATGCTATTAAAAGGGTGGTAACCGTTTTAAACGAGCACGGCAACGGTTATATAGGGGCGGAAACATCGTATGATAAGTCAACTACTGTGCGTAGCATAGAGGCCATTATCTACGATAAGAACGGATTACAGCTTAAAAAACTAAAGCGCAAAGATTTTAAGGACCAGTCGTTGTCTGGCAGTGATGTAACTGATAACAGGGTGCTTTTTTTAGATTATACTCCCGTATCTTACCCGTATACCGTAATGTTTACCTGTGAGACAACAACTGATAATACCGCGTTTATACCGCAATGGTCGCCGGTGGAAGGTGTTTTTTGCAGCACTGAAAAAGAAGAGATGAGTATTACGGCAGAGCCATCACTGGGTTTAAAATTCAAAGAGTATAATTTTGGCGAAGTAGTATTACAAAAAAGCCAGGGAGCGGGGGCGTATATTTTTAGCGCTGAAAATATCCCTGCTTACAGGGCTGAAGATTATTCACCATCGTTAAGCAGCATCCGTCCGTATATTATTTTTGGCCTTGAAAAATTCCACCTTGAAGGGGTAGACGGCGAAGCCAAAACCTGGGAAGCCTTTGGCGCATGGATGTACAATAACCTTTTACAGGGTACCGATGAGCTTCCGGCAGAAACCGTAGCAAAAGTTAAAGCATTGGTGGGTACTGAGACTGACCCGCTTAAAAAAGCAAAGATAATTTATAAATATGTGCAGGGCAAAACCCGCTATGTAAGCATACAGCTGGGCATAGGTGGGTGGAAACCCATGCCGGCGAAGGATGTTGACCGCCTGGGTTATGGTGACTGTAAGGCACTTAGCAACTATACCCGTGCACTGCTAAAGGCGGTAGACGTACCGGCCTATTACACCGTTATATATGGGCAGTACAAGAGGGATATTAACCCTGATTTTGTGTCGATGCAGGGCAACCATATTATATTGGCTATACCGCATAATAACGAGTTTGTATGGCTGGAGTGCACTAACCAGTCGATACCCTTTGGGTTTCAGGGCGACTTTACCGATGACCGTATGGCCTTGCTTGTAAAGCCGGATAAAGGCGAAATAGTACGCACCCATGTATATGATGCGCAGGGCAATGCCCAGGTGTGTACCGCTACGTGTACCATAACTCCCGATGGTGCACTAAAGGGCGCGCTTAAGCGGGTGAGCAGCGGCCTGCAGTATGACGACAAATACAGCTGGGCGAGTGCAGGCAAGGAAGACCTTGACAAGAAGTATAAAAATATTTTCAGCAATATTAATAACCTTAAATTCAGCAAGACAGAACTTACCAATAGTTATGATGATAAGCTGCTTACCGAAGATATAGCTTTTGAAGCACCCGGCTATGCAAGCACTACCGGCGGTAGGCTCATGTTTGCCGTAAATGCGTTAAACCAGTCGTCTACGGTGCCGCAGCGGTACCGTAGCCGTAAGCTGCCGCTCAATATTGCCACCGGTTTTTATGATGAAGATGTGGTAACCATAGCCCTCCCCGCCGGTTTTGCCATGGAGGCCCTGCCATCAAACGTAACCATTACCGATACCTATGGCGAGTATAAAGCCGAATACAGCCTGGTCAGCCCCTCAGAAATACGCTTCAAGCGCACATTGCTTATAAAACCAGGCACGTATCCTAAAGAAGAGTATGACAAGTACAGGGAGTTCAGGGAAAAAATTGCCCGTAATGATAATGCCAAAGTGGTTTTGGTAAAGCAATAAGCCATGTGTAGAAAAACAGTTTTTTTGTGCCTTCTCCTTTTTATGGTATGTAAGGCTTTTAGCCAGCTTACACCGTCAAGGCACGTACTTCCGGTTACCGTAAAAGACCTGGAGGAAAAAGTACACCCGCAGGACAGCAGCGCCGCGGCGGCCTATATTTACCGTTATGGCAACACCTGGTTTGATATTGTAGACGGCTACTGGGTTATGAATACCGAAATTTACAGCCGTGTAAAAATATATAAAAAAGATGGGTACGATTATGCTAATCCCTCAATACGTTTTTATACCGGAAGCCGCAAGGGTAAAGGCACGTTTAGCAATGCGGTTACCTATAACTTAAAGGACGGCAAGGTGGTTAAAACACCCTTGGAAAAAACAAGTATGTTTGAAGAAGAGGTTGATGAAGATTATACCGTTATACGTGTAAAAATGCCCGATGTGCACGAGGGCAGCATTATAGAATATAAGTACACCATACGCACGCCGCACTTTGGTTATTTCAGGGATTTTTATTTTCAGTTTGATGTTCCCGCAAATGAGGTAGCTTATGATGTGGCCATACCGGTATACTTTTTTTATAACATATACACAGTAGGCTATGTAGGAATTAAAGTGGCCGAAACCACCATGCGGCCAAACAACCCGCTTACGGTAACCTCAAATTCCAGGTATGTTATTACCGAAAAGGTGTCATCTTATTCTGCCAGCAACGTAAAAGCCCTTAAGGATGAGCCTTATGTAACTAATCTTGATAATTATACAGGCATGGTGAAGCACGAACTTTCGGCGGTTAGCTTCCCGGAAAGAAGTATGCAAAAGTATGCCACCGACTGGGAATCGGTAGCGAGGGAAATTTACAAGGCCGATGGTTTTGGCCGGGAGGTAAAGCTCGATTCGTATTTTGAAAAAGACATCGACCCTTTGATTGCTGCGGCAACAACAGATAAAGAAAAAACAGACCTTATTTTTGAGTATGTACAAAACTACATGTCCTGGGATAAGGAAAAGTCATACCTGTGCGAAAAAGGAGTGAAAAAAGCCTATTTGTCACACACCGGCAACGCCGCCGAAATAAACCTTATGCTAACCGCCATGCTGCGCCATGCAGGCCTGGATGCTCACCCTGTGCTGGTAAGCACACGCGATAACGGTATAGCTGTGTACCCCACACGCTATGCCTATAATTATGTAATAGCGGCGGTAAAAACAGAAGGTAAAACGGTATTGCTCGACGCTACCAGCAAGTATAGCCGCCCTGGCATACTGCCCATAAGGGCGCTAAACTGGGAAGGCCGCCTTATAGAAAAGAACGGTGATAACGAAGAGATAAACCTTGCACCCATGCTGTTAAGCAAAGAAAGTATAAGCCTTTCGGCTGATCTTAACGCAGATGGATCGGTTAGCGGCAAGGCGCGCGACCAGTATAGCGACTATGATGCCTACACATTTAGGGAGCGTTATGCCGAGGTTAACGAGCAAAGCTATATTGAAAATCTGGAAAAACAGCTGCGCGGTGTGCAGGTAACCGATTATAAGGTTATCAACCAGAAAGAACTGGATAAGCCCGTGCTGGAAGAGTACAGTTTTAAGCACAATGCTGTGGCAGACGTTATAGGCGATAAAATGTATATAAGCCCAATGCTTTTCTTTACCCGTGAAAACAACCCGTTTAAGCAGGAAACGAGGGAGTTTCCGGTTGATTTTGTTTATCCGTACCAAATGCGTTATGTAATAAGCCTGCACATCCCCGAAGGGTATGCCATAGAATCGTATCCTGAAAAAATGGAGTTTGCCATGGAAAAAAACCTGGCACAGTACCAGTATACAATACAGCCCAATGGTAAAAACCTGCAGCTTTTAGTTATTGCACAGGTAAATTCGCCCATAATGGACCAGGAATATTATAAGGATATTAAACAATTTTTCCAGAAAATGCTGGATAAGGAAAACGAAAAAATAGTTTTGAAAAGAATATAAACCCAACACATACCAAAATTATGAAACTACTTAAAATTACAGCAATGCTTTTGCTTTTTACAGCCAGCGTATTTGCCCAAAAGTATAAGCTTGGCGAGGTTACGGTAGCTGAACTTGAGGAAAAAGCACACCCTAAAGACGCCGCTGCGCCTGCCGCGGTGCTGTTTAGTAAGTGTACTAATTATATGGAATACTCGCAGGGCAAAGGATTTACGTTATATACTGAGGTTGAAACCAAAATAAAGATCTATACTAAAGACGGTTATGATTATGGAAATAAGGTAATTTCGTACTATAACCAGGGATCTAGTTATGAAAAAGTAAATGTATCAAAGGCATTTACATATAACCTGGTAGACGGTAAGGCCGAAAAAACCAAGTTAAGCAGTGACGGCGAGTTTGATGAGGTGGTGAATGAAAACTGGCGGACCAAAAAGATAATGATGCCCAATGTAAAAGAAGGCAGCATTGTAGAGTACCGGTATATTATAGAGTCGCCGTTTGAATCAGTTATGCCCGACTGGAAATTTCAGTCAGGCATCCCTGTAAACCACAGCGAGCTTACCACAAAAATCCCCGAATATTATGTGTTTAGCCCTAACTACAGGGGTTATTATGCACCCAAAATAACTCAGGAAAAAAATTCACGCAATATCATACTTACAAGCAAGGAGAGGTCGGGCAACCGTGTGGTTTCTACAACCTTCACCACAGATAAAGTAGTCTACACCGAAAACGTAACCACGTATGTGCTTGAAGAGCTTCCTGGTATGCGCAACGAGCGGTTTATAAACAATATAGACAATTATACGGCAGGCATAGAGCATGAAATTAGCGCGGTAAAGTGGCCTAACGAGCCCGTAAAAAGTTTTTCGACCACGTGGGAAGACCTGGTAAAAACAATTTATGATTATGACGATTTTGGCGGCGAGGTTAAAAAAACAGGCTATTTTGAAGAGGATATAAAAGCACTTATTGCCCCGCTAAAAACGCCTGAAGAGAAAACCGCGGCCATTTTTACGTATGTAAGAAACCAGATGAGCTGGAATGAGAGATATGGCTACCGCTGTAATGCAGGCGTAAAAAAAGCATACAAAGAAAAGACCGGCAACGTTGCCGAAATAAACCTGATGCTTACCGCTATGCTACGCTATGCGGGTTTAGACGCAAACCCGGTACTGGTAACCTCACGTTCGCAAAAAATAGCACTTTTCCCCAGCTACAGTGCTTATAATTATGTAATAGCATCGGTAAAGGTAGACGGCAAATATATACTGCTTGATGCCACGTCAAAATCGGCCATGCCTAATATTTTACCCATAAGGGCTATTAACTGGGCAGGCAGGCTTATAAAAAAAGACGGCACAAGCGAATCTATAGACCTTGCCCCGCAGGCGCTTTCTAAAGAAGTAATAACCCTTACGGCAAAGATGGATAATACCGGAAACCTGAGCGGTAAGGCACGCGACCAGTACCAGAGCCATAATGCGTACCTTTTTAGGGAAAACTATGCAGGCGTGAGCAAGGAAAGCTATCTTGAAAAACTGGAAAAGAGATATAAGGGCCTTGAAATAGGCGAATATAAGGTAAGCAACGACAAAGACCTTGACAAGCCTGTTATAGAAGAGTATGATTTTACATATAAAAATGCTTCGGATGTTATAGGCGATAAAATATACTTTAGCCCCATGCTGTTCTTTATGGAAGATGAAAACCCGTTTAAGGCCGAAAAGCGCGAGTATCCTATTGACTTTATATTTCCATCGGAGGATAAGTACATGATAAACATTACCGTTCCTGAGGGCTATGTGGTAGAGTCGGTGCCGGCTTCAGGCGCTGTAGCGATGGAAGATAACCTGGGCAGTTTCCGCTATACTTTACAACAGCAAGGCAATACGATACAAATGATGGTGGTTAGCAGCATAACCTATGGTATGGTGGCGGCCGATTATTATGAAACCCTGAAAGGTTTTTACCAGAAAATGATAGACAAGCAAGGGGAGAAAGTGGTACTTAAAAAGGGGTAATGTTAGTAGAGTTACAAGCTCTGCACTTTTTAGGATAGCTACAGATTGAAGCTAACTTTGTAACTTTGCCACTTTGTAACCCTGATACTAAACCGATGAACATAAAGAATGCTCAGATTGACGTAGACAACTGGATTAAAACCCACGGTGTACGCTATTTTAACGAACTTACCAATATGGCCCAGCTTACCGAGGAGGTAGGGGAGGTGGCCCGCATCATTGCCCGCCGATACGGCGAGCAGAGCGAAAAGGAAAGCGATAAAAATAAAGATTTGGGCGAAGAGCTGGCCGATGTGGTGTTTGTAGTACTGTGCCTGGCCAACCAGACCGGGGTAGACCTACAGGCGGCGTTTGACAAAAAAATGGACCTGAAAACAAAACGCGACCACGACCGCCACCACAATAACGAAAAGCTGAAGTAATGAACAACAAGCTGAAGCATGTGGTTATAGCATTCCTTGTTTACTTTAGCATAGCATCTATTATAGAGCTGACTATAGGCTGGGGCATGAAGAGCCCGTGGGTGTTTCTACCGCTGTGGGCACTGTGCCTGTCGCTGGCCAATGTATTCCTGTTTAAAAACGCCGGCAGGCCAAAATCCGGCATTAAAAAGTAAGCCGCATCCCTTATGGATATAAAAATAAGCATCAATAAGCCGGTACGTTCATCGGCTATAAAAATTACGGGCAGCAAAAGCGAGACTAACAGGCTGTTGCTGTTGCAGGCGCTGTACCCGGGTATCAAGATAGAAAACATATCAGAGAGTGACGACAGCGCCGCCATGCAGGCGGCATTGGCAAGTAAAAATGATGTGGTAGACATTCACCATGCGGGTACGGCCATGCGTTTCCTAACGGCATATTTTGCGCAAAAAGAGGGTAGGAGTGTACTGCTTACTGGCAGCCAGCGTATGAAAGAAAGACCTATAGGCGTACTGGTAGATGCCTTGCGCAGCCTGGGTGCGGATATTGAATATGCCGAAAATGAGAGTTATCCACCCCTTAAGATAAACGGCAAAAAACTGGCAGGCGGCAGCGCCTCAATAAAAGCAGACGTAAGCAGCCAGTACATTACCGCGCTATTGCTTATAGCATCAAAGCTTGAAAACGGCATTGAGCTGACGCTTGAAGGAGAACTTACCTCTATTCCCTACATAAAAATGACGCTTGGCCTATTGGACGAAGTAGGCATTGAAAATAGTTTTGAAGGAAGTGTGATAAGAGTGAAATCGCAAATCACAAATCGCAAATCACAAACCGGGGGGGAATCTGCAATCTTAAATCTTAAATCTGCAATTACTGTTGAGAGCGACTGGAGTTCGGCATCCTACTTTTACAGTATAGTAGCATTGAGCCCGGTGGGCACTGCTATTACGCTATCATCGTACAAACAAAACAGCCTACAGGGAGACAGTGCCCTGGCGGATATTTATAAAGAATTTGGCGTAGCAACTACATTCTTGGGCAACTTTATTACACTCACGAAGCTGGGCCAACAACCAACAACCATCAACCGACAGCTAAACGATACGCCGGACATAGCACAAACCATAGCCGTAACCTGTTTTGGCCTGGGTATTGGCTGCCACTTAACCGGCCTGCATACCCTAAAAATTAAGGAAACCGACAGGCTCGAAGCCCTTAAGGCAGAGTTGGGTAAATTTGGCGCAGAGGTAACGGTTACTAAGGATAGCCTTACGTTGGCACCCCATTCTCTTTTTCTGGGCATGAGTGAAGCTGGCTCCCCTCCTTTGGAAGGGGTGGGGGAGGCTCCTGAAGTTGAAGTCGCTACCTACAACGACCACCGAATGGCTATGGCCTTTGCGCCGCTCACCACTAAAACGCCATTTGTTATAAATAATGCCGAGGTTGTAAGCAAGTCGTTCCCCACGTTTTGGGAGGATATGCAGGCTTTGGGGTTTGAGGTGGAAAAGATGTAAAAATTTTCACATTTAAAATTTTCTCTACTAATAGATTAATAGCCCTTTGTGGGCTATTTCTTTTTAATTTCATAAATGCCTTTTTCGCTATTCCATTCAAGGCTGTTTTTGTTTTCGTTCCAAAATTTTTGCCACCATTTTGCGTCCTTGGTTTCGTCCTGCTTGTCATCGCCAAAAAGCATCCCTAAATACCCGTATGTGTATGTGTCAGGGTTACAATAACTCGCCGAAGAACCTTTTTCTTTAGGCATCTCGTCTAAATTATACACACTTTTTAAGCACTTTTTGGTTATCTCATTTTTTGCATTGTTTTCCTTTAGCGAAACAATCAGCGCCTCAACCGCCGTTAACGAACTTATTTCGGGTATTTTTGCATTTTGGTATGCTTTGGGCGTAACCTCCGCAATCGGCTTCTCTGATAAAAAATCCAGCCATTTATTTTTTAATGATTCAAGTTCTTTATCTGTTGCATGCAGGGTTACAACGCCAAAGTTTTTCTTTGTGAGCGATTGAAGTATCTGGTTTGCCCTGCCCGCAACTGTAAATAAATCATTGTCCATAACCAGGCCCTTTCCTTCAAATATAATATCGCCCGTAGTTATCCTTTCCCAGATAATTAGCCTGCTTGTTCCCTTTAATTTTGTCACTTTTTTGTTTGTTATCTGACTGGCGAGCCCTTTCTTGAATGCAGTATCTTTCGAATAATTGTTAATCGAGGCATTCAGGGTTAAAAAAACTTCGCTCCAGTATTCGTCTGCTATGTTTTTTTAAGGAGTGCTTCAGGGGTCAGTTTTTGAGCCTCATTATACATTTCTAATGTGTAGTTTTCTATATTTTGCTGGCTCCATGAAGTTAACAGCTTTTGGGAGAATGTAGTGCTGCAGCACAATGACAGGGCAATAAGCAGTACGGCTTTTTTTGTCATAAAGGTTATAATTGGTTGATGGCTAAATGTAATGATTTTTATCTCAACAAGTAGTTTGGCAGTGTTTTTTTTCGGTTTTGAAGTAGTTTAAGATTTTTGATTTCAAATTGAAGATTGACTATCGATTATACTGGTTAGAATTGTTGAAAAAATCAGTATAAATCTGCCAAATCTGCGTCATCTGTATTGTTTGTAACTCATTGGTAATGAGTGCTTGTTGCAAATAAACGCTAAAACACTTGACAACGCCTATCGCACAGTAGTATATTTGCAGTGAATTTAAAATTTATAAATGAAATTATCCAACTTCAATTTCAATCTGCCTAAAGAACTTCTGGCAGAATTTCCCGCTGAAAACAGGGACGAATCAAGGCTAATGGTAATAGACCGCAAAACCAAAACCATAGAGCACAGGCAGTTTAAGGATATTATTGAGTATTTTGACGAAGGAGATGTAATGGTACTTAACAATACCAAAGTGTTTCCGGCACGCCTGTATGGCAATAAAGAAAAAACAGGCGCACGTATTGAGGTTTTCCTGTTAAGGGAACTTAACAGCGAGCAGCGCCTTTGGGATGTACTGGTAGATCCCGCACGTAAAATACGTATAGGCAACAAACTATACTTTGGCGATGATGACAGCCTTGTGGCTGAGGTTATAGATAACACAACTTCACGCGGGCGTACCCTTCGCTTTTTGTATGACGGTTCTTATGAAGAGTTCCGCAGCAAGCTTACTGAGCTGGGCGAAACCCCCATACCAAAATATATAGGCCGCGATGTGGTGCCTGAAGACGCAGAGCGTTACCAAACCATTTATGCCAAAGAAGAAGGTGCCGTAGCGGCGCCAACTGCAGGGCTTCACTTTAGCAAGCACTTGCTTAAAAGGCTGGAAATAAAAGGTGTTGACTTTGCTGAGGTTACATTGCATGTGGGCCTTGGTACCTTTAACCCGGTAGAGGTTGAAGACCTTAGTAAACACAAAATGGACAGCGAAGAGCTTATCATTACACAGGAAGCCTGCGATATTGTAAATAAGGCAAAAGTTAAGAAAGCAAAAGTATGTGCGGTGGGCACTACCACCATGCGTGCCATGGAAAGTTCGGTTTCATCGTCTAAAACGCTTAACCCTTATGTGGGCTGGACAAACAAGTTCATATTCCCACCTTATGACTTTAGCGTGGCAGACTGTATGGTTACAAACTTCCATACGCCAAAAAGCACACTGCTTATGATGATATCTGCCTTTATGGGCCATGACCTTATGCGCAAAGCCTATGATGAGGCCATTAAAGAAGGTTACCATTTTTATACTTATGGCGATGCTATGCTTATACTGTAATATGACATACATAAAATTTGAAGCGGCTTACAGGCCGCTTTTTTTATAAAACCAGCATTATAACAGTACTTTTATCTAATAAGTGAAAAGTGGCCCCCGAATTTCCTTCCATTATTCCGGGTAACTAAAAACCAGTAATCATCCGCTGGCAATTCATTACCGTTGTAAGTGCCATCCCATGACTCTTTTTTGCTTAATTGTTTGATGAGTTTTCCGTAACGGTCAAAGATAGAAATAATAAGCCCAGGCTCAAAATATGAAAATTTAATATCCCACGTATCGTTATTATTATCCCCGTTAGGTGTAAAAAAATTGGGGGCAGTAAGTAAAAAAACATCATGGTTGATAATACCGCAATCATTTTTGTCGCGCACATAGGCGGTGTATATACCACTAGCTAATCCTGTAAATACATTACTTTGCTGGTATAGGATCCCGTCTAACGAATATTCATAATCTCCGCTTCCTTCTGCAATTATTTCAATTACATTACTGTTGTTTTCCTTAAAGTCTTCAGTTATTATATCGGTTATAGTTGCAGGGTTAGATAAAATCACCTCAAAACTTTTGGTAACCTCACATATCGCAGTTCCATAATCTGTTGCCACGGTAACATAGTAACTGCCGGGTTCGGTTAAAACTACAGTATTTGAAGTGGCGCCGCTAGACCATAAATAGCTGCTGTAGCCGTTTCCGGCACTAACAGTTACGGTGCTATTTTCGCATAAAATAATATTGTCCTCAACAGGCGGTGCTGCCGGCGATGGCAATAGCGAGAAGGTAAGGGCGGCTACACTATGGCACCCGCCGGGCAACACCACCGCGGTATAAAGCACTGTACCATCGGAGACCGGATAGTTGGCAGTATTAGAAATTTGGTTAGCGAGGTTTAGGTTTTGCGCATCAGTAGCAGCAACAAAAAAATAAAAGGTAAAATTAGTATAGTCTGCAGCAAGGAACGGGTTATAATCTGCAAGCAATGCTGTTTCATTTCCATCATTAGAGATATCACACAGGTAAGCGGTATAGTTGTTTACTGCGGGTCCGGGTGTAAAATAGGAATCAAAATATATTGTAGCGGCCTGCGTAGCGCAGTTATTGATGTTTTTTGCTATTATATTAAAAACATAGCTCCCGGATAAATTAGTTATTGAATTATTTGCCTGCCACGTCGCGCCATTGTCAAAGCTGTACAAATCGGCAATGGTAGTAACACTGATGCTTCCGTATGTGTTACAGCCGGCATTTACCATTTGTACGTTAGGTGCTATGTTATTAAAGTCCTGAAGGTATGCAAATGATGTAGCTGATTCACAATTTACGCCGTTCCTGATTTTGAGGTAATAATAATTTTCCGCTAAATTTAAAAATACGGGACTCGCCTGCCAGGTACTGCCATCGTCTATACTGTATTCAAGAGCGGAAGTGTTAAAAGTAATACTGCCATTATTTGCGCAGCTGGGATTAACAGCAGTAAAGGCTGGATTAGTATCCAGAAAATATTCCTGTAAGTATACCACTTCTTCCAAAGAAGTACAGCCCTGGCTGTTTTTTATAATTACCGAGTAATAACCATGTTGTAAATTTGAGGCCGTATTATTTGTAGACCATGTATTGCCATTGTCAAAACTGTACTCTGAAGCTAAGGTAGTTACGATAATGCTCCCTAAGGTTCCGCATTCTGCCTGGGTATACAAAACATCCGGCTTTGGTAGGTAATCTTTTGTAATACCAACATAAGTTCCTTGCGATACACATCCCAAATCATTTTTAATCAGTATGGTGTAACTCCCTTCGGCAAGGTTAGTAAACACGGGGTTTGCAGACCATGTAGCGCCGTAATTTATGCTATACAACGCTGCGGGTGTTGTTATGGTTATGGTACCGTCTGTGCCGCAGCCTGCACTTGTAGACGTTACTTCTGGTTCGGGCAGGAAGTATTCACTAAGCCATATATATCTCGAGCCTGTAGTACAGCCTAATGGAGTCTTTATTTTTACCTTATAGGTAATGTTAGGGTTAGGGGGCAAATTTGATAATGTGGGGTTTGTTGTCCAGGTTATGCCATCATCGAAACTATACGATGTAGCCGGTGACGTTACGGTAATTGATCCGCCAACGTGGCATCCCGGCTGTACTATCTCGACTTCCGGCGCTTGTATAGTTTCCAGTGGCGGGTATGTTAAGACTATATTTCTGGTGGACGAAACGCATCCGTTTTTTTTAATAGCTATTAGTATGATATCGAATGAAGTATAATTGCCGTCAGAGGGATTTAAAGACCATGTTAACCCACCGTCAAAGCTATACTGGTCTGCCGGAGTAGTAATGGTAATGGTCGTATTACCCGGAAAGCATGGCGATTGGTCTATTATATATTCGGGCTGGTCTATAACTTTATTTACATTGTAAAAAGGACTTATTTTGCACCCTCCCGCATTAATAATCATTACCGTGTAGTTGCCTGTGTTACTTTCTGAAAAACTAACTGGGAGCACACTGTTTATTGCTCCGGCTATTGCTATCCCATCTTTATACCACTGATAAGTATTGCCGCTGCCGGAATCGCCGCTTGCGTTAAGTACAAGCGAGTTGTCGCAAAAGCTGCCAGTACTGTTTATTTTTATGCCAAGGTTTGCGGCTGTATTTAAAATAAGATTATCAAAATAAAAATATGGGAAACATAAATGGTAGTCATATTCATTCACATAGCTGTCGGGTAATTCCTCAGGTGCCCCAAGCATAATAGAACTAATATTTTGTGTAGGTGTAAACATCACAGATAACTGCGACCAGTTTTTTGTAGGCAGATAGCTGGCGGTTCCTAATACTACCCATCCCTCAGGAGTATTGTGTGTGTCTTCAGGAGTAGTGTTGCAGGATGACTTTCCGTATAAGGTCATCTTAATGTTTCCGGCATTTAAGTAGCCTTCATTACATACCAAGCCTGTATTAGGATCGTCAAATAAAGGTATCCTGCCAGAGGTAGAAGCCGCTATATCAAAATTTAGCTGGTAAACAGTGCCTGCAATTAATGGGTTATTAAGACATGTCGCGATATATTCTTTATAATCCTGAGATACTAAAATGCCTGAAACGCCGGTTCCGTTTGCTTCGGGGAGTGGATACACCCCGGCATCTGTGGCAGATACGGGCACAAAACCGCAGGAATTTATATAGTCACTTGTAGCATTATTTGGTAAAAACCAGGAAGTAGCTGCATCAAACAACGCAAAATTATTTGGGCAATAACTCATTTGCTCAAAATTGTAATTGTTTATAAAGCTGGTTGCGGTGGTACCACCACAAGCGCAGTCAGGGTCAATCAGGTCAATCTTGCCATCGCCGTCATCATCAATGCCGTTATTACAGTTTTCCTGCGCGTAAGAGGCGACAGATAACAGCAGGCAAGTTGCACATAGCTGTACTAAACCTTTAAAATGGTGCAGGGTATAGATTAATTTCATGTTGGTGGTTGTTGGGTACAAATATATAGTAATTGAAGGGTTTTTAAAAAGCACTTAACAGTATAGTTTAAGTTTTTATACCCACAAGTTTATAATGCTGTAAAATTCTGGCCGCGCACAATGCGTATTGCCAAAATATATTTATCTATTTTTGCAGGTAAACAAACACAACAACATGGAGTTTTTAAATACGCGCGAATTTGCACAGCAGCTTGATGCTAAAGACAAGCTGGCTAAATACAGGGATGAGTTTCACTTTCCGCATGTAAACGGCAAGCAGGTTATCTATTTTACGGGTAACTCACTGGGATTACAGCCAAAGCGTACTAAAGCATACATAGATGAGGTAATGGACGACTGGGCAAAACTGGCTGTAGAAGGCCATTTTTATGCCGATAAGCCCTGGTGGGACTACCAGGAGCGCTTTGCCGCGCCGCTCAGCAAAATTGTGGGTACGCTGCCCTCTGAAGTTACGGTAATGAATACCCTTACGATAAACCTTCACCTGCTTATGGTAAGCTTTTATACGCCTACCCCTAAGCGGTTTAAGATACTTTGCGAAGAAAAAGCCTTCCCAAGCGACCAGTACATGATACAAAGCCAGGTGCGCCTGCATGGTTTTGAACCCGAAGATGCCATTGTTGAAATTAAACGCAGGCCGGGCGAGCACAACATCCGCCTGGAAGATGTACTGGCTAAAATAGATGAAGTGGGTAGCGAACTTGCGCTCGTGCTTATAGGCGGGGTAAACTACTATACCGGGCAGGTTTTTGATATCGAAACTATTACAAAAGCAGGACAGGATGCCGGAGCCTATGTAGGCTGGGACCTTGCCCACGCCGCCGGTAACATAGCCATGGAACTGCACAACTGGAATGTAGACTTTGCCGCGTGGTGCAGCTATAAATATATGAACAGCGGCCCGGGTAACGCATCTGGGGTGTTTGTGCACGAAATGCACCATAACGACCTCGACCTGCCGCGCCTTTCCGGATGGTGGGGCCACAACAAGGAGCGCCGCTTTTTAATGGAGCCTAAGTTTGACCCGGTACGCGGTGCCGAAGGCTGGCAGGTAAGCAACCTGCCCATACTGTCGCTGGCGCCTTACCTTGCATCGGTAGAAATGTTTGATGAGGTGGGCATGCCCGCCCTGATACAAAAGCGCGATTGCATTACATCGTACCTTGAATTTATATTGCACGAAATTGATAAAGAAGTTAAAGGCCACTTTGAGATAATTACCCCAACCGAACCTAAGGAACGTGCCTGCCAGCTGTCGGTATTCCTGCATGGCGAGGGCCGCTCGTTGTTCGACTATCTTATGAAGGCCGGTGTAATTACCGACTGGCGCGAGCCTAATGTGATACGCCTGGCACCCGTGCCGCTGTACTGCTCTTATGAAGATATGTACAACTTTGGGCAAATACTTAAAGAGGGTATCTTATCACATAAAAAATAGAATCCATTTTATAATTTACAAAAGCGGGAACATTTTATGTTTCCGTTTTTTTGCAATCCCTGTGATAAGAATTGCTACTTTTGTAGCATTAAAATCAACCACTTATGAAAAAGTTTTACTTACTATTCGCTTTTGCGTTTATTACTTTTTTTGCCAGTGCCCAGGCACCGTTTATAACTACATGGGAGGTCCCGCCCGGAGGCTATGGAGTTCAAGCGATATCGGTTCCTATAACATATAATGTAAACAATAACTATTCAATAGATTTTGGAGACGGAACCATACTGTCTAACCAACAGTCTGGCGGCTTCCATAATTATGCCGCTCCGGGCACCTATACGGTAACGGTATCGGGCACATTTAACAGGATAAAATTTTCAGCAAGCGGAGGTAATCAAACAAAAATAAGGACAATTGAGCAGTGGGGCGACACACAGTGGGCAAGTAATATGACTGATGCTTTTAAAGATTGTGCAAGTTTGACAATAAATGCTACAGATACTCCTGATTTAAGCCATGTTACCAATATGACAAACTTTTTTTATGGCGCGGTGATGATGAATCAGTCTATTGATAATTGGGATGTTTCTAATGTTAAGAATATGAGTTATATGTTTTCTGGTGCAGACTCTTTTAACCAGCCGCTAAACAGCTGGAATGTATCAAACGTTACTGATATGAGTTATATGTTTTATAGTGCCGACTCTTTTAACCAGCCGCTCAATAACTGGGATGTATCATCTGCAACTATGGTAGGTATGTTTTCTGGTGCCGACTCTTTTAACCAGCCGCTCAATAACTGGGATGTATCATCTGTAACAACTATGGTAGGTATGTTTTCTGGTGCCGACTCTTTTAACCAGCCGCTAAACAGCTGGAATGTATCAAACGTTACTGATATGAGTTATATGTTTTATAGTGCCGACTCTTTTAACCAGCCGCTCAATAACTGGGATGTATCATCTGTAACAACTATGGTAGGTATGTTTTCTGGTTCCGACTCTTTTAACCAGCCGCTAAACAGTTGGGATACTTCAAGTGTTGTAACCCTTACCGAGATGTTTGAAAATGCCACTTCCTTTAATCAGTCATTAGATGACTGGGATGTTTCAAATGTTACTGATATGACCTACTTGTTTTCAAATTCAGTATATAACCAGCCGCTAAACAGCTGGGACGTATCATCTGTAACAATTATGGGCGGTATGTTTGGTGGTAATCAGGTTTTTAACCAGCCGCTCAATAACTGGGATGTATCAAATGTTACCAGTTTCGTAGGTATGTTTGCTAACGCAACCTCGTTTAACCAGTCTCTTGATAACTGGGATGTATCAAATGCTACATCTACAGATCGTATGTTTAAAAATGCGACCTCTTTTAACCAACCACTTAACAGTTGGAATACTTCAAATATTTTTAACCTTACTGAAATGTTTTTCAATGCTACTTCGTTTAACCAGCCCTTAGATAACTGGGATGTTTCAAACGTGCAGTCCATGTATGGAACGTTTTATAACGCTGTGAATTTTAACCAGGATATTTCTGCGTGGAATTTTAACCCGGAAGTAGGACTGTCTGCGGGTGCTGATGTGGAAAATTCATTTTTAAGCTATTCGGGTATGTCTACAGATAATTATGATGCCCTTTTAGTAAAGTTTGCTCAATTGCAATTATATAATAAAGATTTTGTTGCCGAAGGTTTAAAATTCTGTAACATCGTTAGGTTCTATCTTATGACTGAACTTTTATGGTGGATTCTGGATGATGGATTCGACGACGATTGTTCAGGAAACACAATCTTTGTTAATGTGCGTTTTGACCAAAATGCAAACGGCTGTGATAGCGCAGACCCTGAAATACATGACCTATTGGTAACTGCCGATAATGGTACCTACTCTTATGGTACCTATCCTTTTTTTGAAGAAGAATACGGTTTAAATGTACAAGAAGGCGCCTATACTGTGAGCCTTCAAAACCTGCCGTCTTACTTTACTGTAGCACCCGATACGGCATCGGTTAACTTTACTGGCTCCGGTAATACCGAGCCGCTTGATTTTTGCCTTACCGCAAACCAGGCTGTTCAGGATCTTAACGTTACAATACTGCCGCTAAGCGATGCGCGCCCCGGTTTTGAGGCAAGCTACCAGCTGGTGGCGCAAAATATAGGCACACAAACCATAACCAATGCTTCGCTTAGCCTGGTTTATGATGCCGGGGCGCAGAGCTTTGTAAGTGCCAGTGAGGTGCCGGTTTCAAATACAGCCGGGGCGCTTAATTTTGCCATTGGCACCATACAGCCCTTTGAGAGTAAAACCATAAACCTGCTGCTGCAAACGTACACGCCACCCACGGTAAATGGCGGTGATACCCTTAACCTTACGGCTGAAATAACACCTGCTGCAAACGATTTTACCCCTGATGACAACACCTTTGCCCTTAAACAAACCGTTGTAAACTCGTATGACCCTAACGATAAAACGGTACTACAGGGAGCGCAGATTACAATTGACCAGATAGATGGGTACCTTGATTATGTAGTCCGTTTCCAGAACACGGGTACCGCCAGCGCTATTAACGTGCGTATTGATGATGTGCTTGATGCAAACCTCGACTGGACAACATTACGCCCGGTAAACGCCAGCCACAGCTATCGGGTAAAAATTAAAGAGGGTAATAAGGTGAGTTTTATATTTGACAATATCAACCTGCCTACTGAGTCTACCGATGAAGCCGACAACAATGGTTTTATAGCGTTTAAAATCAAGCCGCTGCAAACCCTGCAGATAGGCGACGTGATTACCGGAAGCGCGGGCATTTATTTTGATTATAACGCGCCAATTATTACCAATACAGTAAGTACAACAGTGGTAGCTGAATTAGGCGTAAGCCAAAATCAGTTGAATAAAGGTATTTCTATATATCCTAATCCGGTAACGGATGTGTTGTACCTTAAACCTCAGGAGGGCATAGCACCCGAAGAAGTAAAGGTATACAACATGCAGGGCAGGGAATTGCTTGATTTTAAACAAAACCTTGATGCCGTTAACCTGCAAAGTTTAAGTTCAGGGTTGTATATGGTAACGGTAAAAACCAATGTGGGCCAGCTCAATTACCGGGTGGTAAAAAAATAAATATACTAACGGGGCAAATGCCCCGTTTTTTATTACATTACAACCCACCAATTATTATTTATGGACGGTATCGGGCTGGCTTTTATGGTTATCGTGTGCCTAATGTTTATAGGGCTGTTTTTCTATCTGTTTTTTTACCTTGCGCTAAATGTTTTAGAATCAATTTGGGTAAAGCTGTTTGGCGTACCTGTTTATGTACATTTTTATCCCGTAAAAAAGGAAATTAGCATTAACGCTAAAAGGGTATTAGAAGAGCATTTTGGCTTTTATAACCGGCTTTCGGCAAGGCGGCAAAGTTACTTTAGGCACCGGGTGTACCACTTCATAAAAAAGTACGAATTCCACGGCAGGGAAGGGATGCAGGTTACAGATGAGATGCGGGTTAAAATAGCCGCTACCTGGGTAATGCTCACGTTTGGAATGCGGAACTACCTGCCCAATGTGTTTAAGTACATTATCATTTCGCCCGATGTATACGAGTCGGTTACCGGTAACCGCCATAAGGGCGAGTTTAACCATCCGGCGGAGGCTGTTATTTTTAGCTGGCGCCATTTTGAGGAAGGGATGAAATATGGTACCGATAATATCAACCTGGGCCTGCACGAGTTTGCCCATGTGTTGCACGTGCACGCCACGGGTACCGATGAGGCCGGGGCATCGGGCGTAATTTATGCCACTATGTTTGATACCATTATTGAGTACATTAACCATGGCGAAAACCTCAGGGTATTATCTCAAATGGGCTACCTGCGTGATTATGCCTTTACAAACCGCCACGAGTTTATGGCCGTAACGCTGGAATGCTTTTTTGAAACCCCGGATGAGTTTAGGCAAAAACTGCCCGTGCTCTACGGCATGGCCGCCAAAATGATAAATTACCGCCACGGGTAATTTTTTACTGCCGCCTTGCGTTTGTTATTGATGGATATGTGGTTTTAAATCACTATTTTGCAATAACTAAAAACACCGGCAGTGCACGAACAGGATAAGATTTCACCCTTAGGTACCGTACTTCTCATAATAGTAGCCCTGCTGGTTATACTGCTCATATTTTATATGCTTGCCAAGTTTCTGGAGTCAGCCTATATGCTGCGGTTTAAAAAGCCCCCTCTGGTGCATTTTTATCCCTTTCCTAAAAAATTGGCGCCCTATGGAGTATATATACTTGACGATGAATTCCGCTTTTACCGCGAACTTGATGCCCGGCACAAGCAATATTTTCAGCACCGCATACACCAGTTTTTAAAGCGGTATACGTTTGCGGCCAGGGAGGGACTGGAAATTACTGACGAAATGAAGCTAAAAGTGGCTGCTACCTGGGTGATGCTTACCTTTGGGTTGCGAAAATACCTGACTGATATGTTTGAGGTAATAATACTATATCCTGATGTGTATACGTCGGCAGCATCGGATAATTACCATTATGCCGAGTATAACCCAATGGTTAAAGCGGTCGTATTTTCGTGGCGTCATTTTGAGGCCGGGCTCGACTTTAAGGCAAATAACGTAAACCTGGGCCTGCATGAGTTTGCCCACGTAGTGCATACCGGTTCTAAGCGGCAGGGTTTTGGCGCGGCGGGCGCATTGTATGTAGATACGTTTGATAAGATCATGGCCTACGCCAATGAACCCGATAATATGAAGCAGATTGTTTCGGCAAATTACTTCAGGCACTATGCCTTTAAAAACCCCCATGAGTTTATAGCCGTGGTACTCGAATACTATTTTGAAACCCCCAAAGAATTCCGCGAAAAGCTGCCGCAGCTCTACGCCATGGTAGGCACGCTGATAAACTACAGGCAGGCGGCGTAGTGCGTTCAGTGTTCAATGTTCAGTGTTCAGTGTTCAATGTTCAGTGTTCAGTGTTCAGTGTTCAGTGTTCAGTGTTCAGTGTTCAGTGTTCAGTGTTCAGTGTTCAGTGTTCAGTGTTCAGTGTTCAGTCGCAACTATAAATACAGTTCCGTGCGAAGGAAGCCCCTGCCAATTGATCACTGAACACTGCCCACTAAAGCGCTTATCTTCTCTATCTGCCGGTTGTGCCTTATGGTATGGTAGGCCATAAAGTGCATAATCTCAAGCTTGGTGCTTCCGGCAAAGGGATGCCCTTCCGGCAATGGTGCGGTCTCATTAAGGTTTGTGCTTTTTGCAGCCGGTAGTATCGCATCCTTCACTTCTTCAAGCGATGAAACAAGCTCCCCCTTGTCGTATTTCTTATCTTCCGGGACAATATAGTCGGGCGACTTCATTTTGGTTTCAAAGTTCAGGAAGATATCGGCAAACCGCTGCACTCCTGTAGCCGGATCGCGGTCGGGCACCTGTGTGGGTGTTTTAAGGAGGTTATCGGTACCAGTTTCCGATTTAAATAAATGGCGGCCTACCTGCGCAGCCGTCCAGCTTCCCTCAAACGGAACGGTATTAAGCTGCTCCTCGCTAAGCGACCCTAAAAGGCTAATGGTGTGCTCTAATGCATTTTCTAACTGTGGTATGATTTCCTGGCTCATAAAAAATATTGTTTACAATTAAAAATAACCTCCACCTATTTCCGGAGGAGGCTACTTCTTCTTTTTGATTGATGAACTGAATTACTGTTATTATTCCCTTGGCGGCTGGTGCCCCTGGCTGTAGTTTACCATCCACTGTATATCATATTTATCTTTTAACATGCCAAAGTAATCGCCCCAAAACATAATGTCCATAGGCATCATGGCATCACCCCCTTCGGCAAGAGCGGCATACACCCTATCTGCCTCTTCTTTGCTTTCAACGTTTATGCTCAGTGTTATGCTGTTACCGCTAACGGCAGCGGGCATATGGCCGGGCACGTCGCTGCCCATAAGTACATTGTTGCCTATCGGCAGGGCAACGTGCATAATAAGGTTGCTCTCGTCTTTGTCGGGTTCACCGTCTACGCAGCCGTCCATTTGAACATCAGACGGTACATCTTTAAAGCGCATCAGCATGGCAAACTCGCCGCCGAAAATGCTCTTGTAAAAAGTAAAAACTTCTTCGGTTTTGCCGTTAAAGTTTAGATACGGGTTAAGTGCTTTCATAATTGTTTTATAGTATTTGTTTGTTTATGTTTTGTCCGAAGTCTGAGGTCGGAAGTCGAATGCAGGGCCTCACCCCCGGCCCCTCTCCAATTGGAGAGGGGAGTAGCTTCACTCTTATGTTATGCGAGGTAAGTTACCTAATTCCTAATTCGTAATTATTCTCAATTCCCCCTCAAGCCTGTCGATATTTTCCTCATTCTTTTCAAGGCAAAAAGCGCGCAGAGCGGCGGCGGCTTCAGCGGTTTCAAACACCTGGGTAAAGGTAAACCGGGTTTTGCCTGACGAAACTTCCTCCATCTGTATCACCACCTGGAATTCCGGCGGCGAAATGTGGTTAAATACCAAGAGGTTCGGAGCTTCAATTTTAAGGAATGTACATTCGTTATGATAATCCCGCCCGTCCGGGCCATGCATTATAAAATCCCATTTGCCGCCCGGGCGCAGGTCATATTCGCTAAATGTATTGGTAAACCCTTCAGGCCCCCACCACTGTTGCAGGTGCTGCGGTTCTGTAACAGCGCGGAATACAGTAGCAATATCTGCGTTCAGTTCGCGCCGGTTTTGTATTATGTGGCTCTCCGGGGTAGGTAACAGTACGTTTTCCATACTTAGCGTTTTTCTAATAAGTTTTTAAGGTTGTTGAGGCTTACATCAATATCCTTGGTCAGCCCACCTTTCATCAGGGCCGTCATTGCATTAAGCGGATAGGGCATTTTACCTGTCATGCCCCAGGTTACTTTAGTACTTTCCGGCGAATGCGCTTCGGTTTCCATCCAGCTGTGGGCCAAGTTTTTAAACGGGCGTGTAAACCGTAGCTCGGTGGTTATACGTTCGCCCTCAACAATGTCCGTTATTTCCTGTTCGCCTGCGCCTGCTTTTTTGGCGCTGTCCCAGGCATTTATAAACCCTACGGTGCCGTCTGTCCCTGTCATTGTTATTTTCTGTTCCGGGTCGGCCATGGCCCATTTGCTGTAGCGCTCCTGGTTCCGTACATATTTTATGAAATCAAATACCTCATGCTTTGGCGCGTTTATTACAATGCTGAGTGCTATACTATATTCCTTCGGCAGGAATAAAGCGATAATAAATGGCAGTGCAATAATTGCAATTATAATGATGAGTAGTGTATACATAAGTTACTGTTTCAGGTTATGTTTTAAGGTTTTGTATAATGCAGTGCGGTGATGCCGCAATCAAACGCCTTACTTTCAATGAGCTTAAGCGGTTTTTTCTCAGTTACTTCTTCAAAAACAGGCATTCCCTTACCAATGATAGTTGGGTTAACCAAAAGATAATATTCATCAATAAGCCCTGCTTTTATAAGCGACGATACAAAAGTGCCGCCACCGTAGGCAATTATATCGCCGCCCTCCTCAGCCTTAAGTTTTGCAATTTCGTCCTCTAACGGGCCTTTCGCCAGGATGGTATTTTCCCACGGATTACTTTCCAGGGTTTTTGTAAAAACCACTTTGGGTGTCGCGTTCAATTTTTCGGCACCCTTTATGGGTTCGTCTTTTTCGGCAGCGTCCTTCCAGTAGGGAATAAAACCTTCGGCCAGCTTTCGCCCAATGATTATCGTGCTGACCGGCTCGGTTATGGCGCCCACATAAGCATTAATATCGTCACCCCAGTTCCATTCCACCCAATCCATTTCGCCGTTTGGGCCGGCTACAAAGCTATCTATAGATACCTGCATCTGCAGTTTTACTTTTCTCATTTTGTATCTTACTACTTTGTACTTAATCTTGCTACTCCCTATCAAGCTATAATGATTCGGCTAATTCTTTAATTTTTTCCTTTGCGGCATCCCAGGATGCGCTTGTTTGCTCATAGTACTCTTCGTCTATATCCGCCGACGTTTGCAGGGTTGTTTTTCCATCTTTTTCGGTAAGCAGATAGTGCTCGCTTGCCTGCAGCGTGTTCTTAGCTGCGGGGCTGTCATAATCTTCCACGCCATTTTGCAATATGCCCGTCATTTCTATTAGCAGCTCCTCATTGGGCCTGTACACGGCAATTTTGCCTATAAGCCCCATACCACCGGCAGCAAAAATAATTTTTGAGCCCTCTTTCCAGTCGGTTATAGCGGTAGTGCCTTCGCAAAAGAGTGCATACCATTGCAGGTAATATTTTTCATTGGTTAGCACCTGCCACACTTTTTCTTTTGGCGCATTAATCTCAATGGTGTTTTTAATTGCTTTCATAGCGGTGTTTTTTATCTCTTCCATGGTAACGTTTTTATGGTTTATACATCGGCTGTTTTATTTTTGAATAGCAGCGCATCTAACGAATATTTGCCCCCTCCCAATAAAAATACCGGGAGCGATAACACAAGGTAAGTAAAGGCGGGTATCTTATCTGCAAAGGCATCTGCGCTGTGTGCTACAAAATAGGCCACCACCATGGTAATAAATGAGGGTACAACCGCAAAGCGGGTAAAAAGGCCCAGCGCTATAAAAATACCGCAGAAGAACTCGCCGAATATTACCAGGTTAAACGACAGCTTAGCGCCTATGCCTATAATATCTGTAAATTGCGCGGCGTAGGCATCATAATTTGCCAGCTTGCCGTAGCCGAAATAAATAAACATACCGCCAAAAAAGAGCCTTAGCAATAGCGTAGCTACATCGGTGTCTAACGATAAAGGGCTTACTAATTTTTTCATGATTCTATTTGTTTTGGTTAAAATTTTTATGAAAGTAATAATTTTAACGGTACTATACAAAAGTATGCGCAATATGTGGTTTGGCTGCTGTGCTAAAAAGTCAATCAAAGGGGGTATACAGGACAAAAAGTGTATATTTGTGTTGTACCAGAAATTTTTACCAATGCAAATAGGTGTAGTATTACTTAAAGGCCACCGGTTGCTTAGTGCCGCCGCCCTGATAGATGTATTTGAATCGGCTAACCGTTTTTATGAGGAAGCAGGCGAAGCCGGGCACTTTACCATCGAACTCCTTTATCTTAACGGGCATGAAACCCCGGCTTATGATGGCCATATCCCGAAAGTTATAGATGGTGCCTCGCGCTATGATTTATTATTGATACCCTCGTTTAAAAATGATGCCATAGGCGAAGTATTAAAAGAAAACGGCCCCTGGTTTCCCTGGCTGAATGCACAGCATAAAGCCGGTACAGCAATAGCCAGTTTTTGTACAGGCGCTTTTTTACTTGCCGCTGCCGGGTTGCTTAATGGCCGGCCCGCTACCACACATATTAATGCCGGGGCAGTATTTAGCCGGATGTTTCCTTTAGTACAATTGCATGCAGAAGCCGTGGTTACCGAAAAAGATAACATATATACCAGCGGCGGGGCTACCAATACCTTTCACCTGTTGATGCTGCTGCTCGAAATTTATGCGGGGAGGGAAATTGCCGTTCGTGCCGCGAAAATGTTCAGCATTGACCTTGACCGTAACCGGCAAACCTATTTTGGCTCGTTTACACCTGTAGAAAACCATGGCGACGACCTTGTAAAGCAGGCGCAGGACGAGATAAAAAAGAACTATGGCAAGGGCAATACTATTGAAGAACTGATTACCGGCGTACCTGCCAGCCGCCGCAACCTGGTGCGGCGCTTTAAGCAGGTAACAGGCATAACGCCTATAGAATACCTGCAAAAAACCCGTATAGAGGCGGCAAAGCAACTGTTGGAGCAATCACGCTACAGCATACTTGAAGTAATGCTGGAAAGCGGTTATAATGACCTGAAAACCTTCAGAACGCTGTTTAAAAAGACAGTAGGCATGACGCCAAAAATGTACAGGGATAAATTCAGCGGGCAGATGGTTTAATTTTAAGTTGAAAGTTTTTCAGTTGAAGGTCATAAAGCCAGAAGCCCGATCTAATAGGGGACACTGATGACACAGATGCTGCGCAAACAAAGATTTAGATTTACACTGATTTTCCGGCGTGAGTGAGCTATTCCCGTCCGTCGGAAGGGTGCCCAAAGGGCGGGGTGGCCTATAGGTATTTCTCATGTCATTAAAAAAATCTGTGCTAATCCGTTTAATCTATCATCAAGTGTTCCGAATATTACATAAAACTGTACCGCACCCCTAAAAACATCCTGCGCCCCTGTAACGACGCGTAGTTATAAGCAGTGTCAAATGTATAGCCGTTTGGGTTGGTAACCGGGTCATCGGCAGTTTTGTTAAACGGGTCAAACGGGCGGATAAGGGAGTACTTCGGTACAAAGTCGAAAATGTTCTTGATACCAGCATAGAGTTCCAGCCCATAGTCAAACTTTTTAGTAAACTGGATATTAGCCGTACAAAACCACGGAGAATATTCCGGGCGAAAGTCATTGGGTAATATGGGCAGGCGCATGGGGCCGTACCAGTTTCCGGTAATATCGGTGCTGTAGCTTTTATTAAAAGTATAAGTGGCTATAAAGTTGCCGCTCCACTTAGGGGCATGCAGCTGCCGGGTCTTTTCGCTGCCCTGCGGCGTATTATCTATCCGGAATACATCGGTATACGATATCCCCGCCATCAGTTTAAACGGAAAGTTAAACTGCCAGTCGGTATTCAGGCTTACCCCCTGCGATATGGCATGCCCGTTAAGGTTGGTATAGAAAATCTTGGTAGGGTCGGTATCAAAATCGCCCACTATCTTATTGGTAAAATAGGAGTAAAACGCCGTTACATCCATGTTAAATATAAACGGGCGGGCAGGCACCTTAAGCACATAATTAAGGTTGCCGTTATAGCTGCGTTCGGGTTTTAATGCCTCGGCAATCACTACGTCACGGGCACCGGTAAGCGCGGCATGGTCTTCGGTAAATAAATTTACCACCCTAAAACCGCTGCCAAAACTCGCCCGGAAGGTATTGGTGTGGTTGGGTGAAAATTTATACGCTACCCTTGGTGAATGCACCCCGCCGTGGCTTTTATCATAATCAAACCTGTAACCGCCTAACAATTTATTTTTTTCATCAAGCGTCCATTCATCCTGAATGAAAAGGCCCGGCAGGGGTGTGTTTTGGGCGCTGTTATCCAACCCATCCGCGCTTGCCGTCGCCGGGGTGTTGTCGTCATAATGGGTATAACGCATGGCGCCGCCTAACAGGAAAGTATGGCTGGCGCCAAATTGCTTATCCCAATAGGCCTGTAAAAACGCTACCTGCTGCGTGGCCATATAAGGCGTGGTGCCGTAGTATGAATTTTGGTCGTGCCAGTTATATGAGAACTGCGTAAAAATGCGCTCGCTAACCGGCAGTTGGTACATGCCGATAACTTCGGCGCGGCGGGTGTAAATACTTTCGCCATAAATGCTGTCGCTGCCACGGAATTTTTTCTCCCACTGCATCTCCCCGCCCCAGCGGTCTTCATACACATAGCGTGCGGCAAGGCTGGCTACACGGTTATCATTACGGTTAAAACTCCATTTGTTGAATATCGAAATACGGTTTTGCTGGGTAAGGTCGGTAAAGTTATCGTGGTTCTTATCTGCCTTTACGTTGTAATTAAAGTAGTTAATGCCCAGTAGGGAAGTAGCTTTTCCGGTTTTCATTTTCACGGCGGCATCGGTACTGATTTCGCCCCAACTGGTTAAAAAATAGTCGGCGCTTACCAGAGGGGCTTTGTCGGGCGATTTTGTAATTACATTGATAATCCCCCCCATAGCCTCACTGCCGTATAAAGATGATGCGGGCCCTTTAACCACCTCTATACGTTCTACGATACTGTTAGGTATACCGCTAAGGCCATACACCGTACTCAGCGCGCTGACTATGGGCATGCCGTCTATCAGTATCATGGTATAGGGGCCTTCCATCCCGTTTATGTGTATGTCGCCAGTGTTGCATACGTTACAATTAAGTTGCGGCATTACACCGTTTATCATACCCACGGCTTCAAAGAGGCTGGCTGTAGGATTCTTTTTAAATAGTTTTGATGTTATAATTTCTACCGGAATAGGGCTGTCTGCACGGCTAACCTCTTTCATGGTACCTGTTATCACTACCTCGTTCAGGGCTTCGCCATCTTCTTTCAGTTCAAAGTTTAGCGTTATATCTTTCGTACCTATTACCTGGTCTTTTGCCTGTGTGCGAAAACCGATATAACTTGCGGTGATATTATAATTTCCTGCCGAAACATTTTCAAACATATATACACCATTGCCGTCAGTGGCAGTAATAACACCGTTGCTAAGCTGCACGGTGGCTCCTGCTATGGATTGGTTGCCATCAGTTACTTTTCCGGTAACGGTTTGCTGCGCAAAAACATGGCTTGCTACAAATAGCAAAATCAGAAAAAAATGTCTCATGGCTAAATTTATAATTCTGTATGTAAAATTATAAATTTAGATTAGACTAAAAATTTATTTTAAATTTATTTTAAATTTATTTTTTGCAAACGGCTATTTTGCGGATAAATAAGGAAGTGCCGTAGTTCCAGGAGAACTATGGCACTTCTTTTCCAAATATAATGTGCTAATACGTTTCAAGGCACTGCATATACTTTGCAACGCTATGTTATAGTTATGTAATTAGTTCAAAAACTGCTTTCGGTATTCCACGGGAGTAAAACCGGTTTCTTTTTTAAAAAGGCGGCTAAAGTAGGGCGGGTTTTCAAAGCCCAAAAGATATGCAGTTTCAGAGATGCTTTTTTCAGGTGCCTGTAGCAGGTTTTTAGCTTCCCCTACCAGGAAGATGTGGATGAGTTCCAGTGCGGTTTTTCCGGTTTCCTGACGTAGTAAGTCGGTAAGGTAGCGTGCAGAGGTATTGAGCGTATCGGCCATAGCCTTAACGGTAGGCAGCCCTGCGGTTTGCAGCAGGCCTTTTTCAAGGTAAGAAGACAGCAGGCTGTTGAACTTAGATACCGTAACACCCGAAAGCTCGGCACGGTTGATGAACTGCCTTTTGTAAAACCGCTGCGAATATTTTAATATTGAGTCGATATGCGTAAGGATAATCTCGCGGCTGTATTCATCTTCGTTATTACTGTATTCGCCTTCTATTTTAAAATAAAGGTCCCAGATTATTTCCTCTTCGCGGGGCGACAGGTGCAATGCCTCATTAGCCTCATAATCAAAAAAGCCGTACTTTTTTATATCGTTGTGCAGGTTGTGCCCGTTAAAATAATCTTCGTGCATGTAAATGATAAAGCCCTTTTCCTCAAGCTCTACATCCTTTATCTCGATAATCTGCCGTGGTTTAATAAACGAAAGAGAGCCATTTTCATGGTCGTATTTTGTGCGCCCGTAGTTGATAACACCCGTTTTCATCTTCTTGAACATAATGGCATAAAAGTCAGACGTAAACGCACCCTGGGTAATATCGCAGGCATTTAGCCTTTCGCAAAGTACCAGGCCCAGCAGCGGGTTTTGGGGCAGGGGGAAGCCTACGTGTTTACTAAGCTGGGTGATGCTTGTATAATGTTTCATAACTATAAATTATTTAGGCAGCCGTACTGTCATATTTCTTCACTTTTGTCGACCCGAGGGCTATGCACGAACAGGCGAAGCAAACAGAACACGGTACGGCTGCCATAAAATTACTAAAAAATTAGCTGCAAATTAATTACCGTGAGCTGCAACGGCAACATCATCCCATGCCTCCCATTCGGCAATACGGTCGGCATACACCTGTTTTGCCCATGGCAACGTGTGTTTACCCAGGAATAGGCGCAGCGGTGGGTTCTCGGCGTCTACCAGCTTCAGCACTGCTTCTGATGTAGCTTCCGGGTCGCCCCAAAATCCTTCCTGGCTTCCTGACTCGGCAAAGGCGGTACGCAGGCCATTATATATTTCCAAAGGCTGGCTTTGGGTAGCGCTTGCGCCGCTCCAGTCGGTACTGTAGCCGTTTGGCTCAATAAGCGACACGTTGATGCCAAACTGCTTCACTTCGGCTGCAAGTGTTTCGCTTATGCCCTCAACCGCAAATTTAGAGGCATTATATACCCCCAGTAACGGTAATGTAACCACACCCAGCACGCTGCTTACCTGTATGATGTGGCCGTGGCCCTGCTCCCTGAAAATAGGCAGTGCAGCCTGTGTAACCCATAGTAAACCGAATACATTGGTTTCAAACTGGCTGCGGGCTTCGGCTTCGGTGGTTTCTTCAATGGTGCCAAAAAGGCCATAACCGGCGTTGTTTATTACCACATCAAGGCTGCCAAAATACTCTTTTGCTTTCGCCACGGCGGCAAAGCTTTCGTCGCGGTTGTTTACGTCAAGTTTAATGGGTAGGATGGCATCTCCATAGGTGGCTATAAGGTCGGCAAGCGCCTCTGTGTTACGGGCAGTTGCTGCCACTTTATCGCCACGTTTTAAAAAGGCCTCGGCCCACAGCTTCCCAAATCCGCGTGAAGCACCTGTTATAAGAATTGTTTTAGACATTGTTTTGTATCTTTAAGATTATGATACAAAGTTATGCCAGTGGTGCGCGACGCGGCTTATACAGAAATACAGAATGCTGATACAAAAGTGCGGGGATGATTATTTCAAATTATTATGATAGTTTTAGTCAATATCATCAAAATCAAGTGATTCTTTAACTTCAAGATTTTCATACCCCCCATAATTACTAAAAATTACAACATTGAATCTTTTGAAGAGATCAAAAAATTCATCTTTATTCAGTTCAAAATTTATATTTACAAGAAATTTATCTACGCTATTTGATCGCTCATTATCTATACAAATAATTGAAGTTAAAAAGGAATCACTATAACCTGAATAAAATTCAACTCCTATAGGGTTAAAGCGGTCGGTGTCAACACCTTTTAGACCGATAAAATCCTCTAATGAAGTGTGGTCGCTAATGTCTGCGGCAGCTGTTCCGACAAAATCATTATATTGTACTTCTGCTTTCATAATTTAAATTCTCTTTTAATTGTTGCTAACACCTCTCCAAAAGTTTCTTTAATATTATTTTTCGAAAAACGAATTTGTTGTATCCCATAAAGATTACTAAATTCTTCCGTTCCCTCTTCTAATAAAACTATAGCTTTTGCAAATCCTAATCTTCCCTGAAACAAACCTACCTCATGAATCACATTTGGTCTTGCAGTAAATGTACCATCAGATTTCATATCTTCTGCGGTCATAACTAAAAAAGCTAAAGAACTTTTAACCGCCATATCGTCTAGTATATCTCTAATAGTGTGACCAGCACGTGAACCCGTTTCATAAGATTCTATTTTATAGTCATGTTTATCAACTAAATGATCTTTTAATTCTTTCCATTGTTGACTAAGGCCATGTCCTATAAATATAAATGGTGAAATTTCATTTTCGATAGTTCTCTGTATAGAAGAAGGTAAATTGTTTTCAAAAATTTCAAATACCTCTTCTATATCTCCCCTAGATTCCGCTTCAACCGATATGTTAGTATGCTTACCTTTGATAAGTTCTATACTTAAAGATCGTTTATTATTCTTGTCATAAATAGTAATATTAGCAACATCCGGATCTTTCCTATAATCTGCAAAAAATTCTCTATCATCATCAAATTTTAAGGTTTCATCACCCTTGACAATTTTGAAAATACTTTTTTGCCCTTTTTCTAAAATTAATTTACCAATAGCAGTTTTCAAAACTTCAACTGGAAAATAAGAATGAGAATAACGCTTTATTTTCTGCATCTAATGAATATTATATCGATCAAAAATAAACAAAAAAACCGCCCATACATCAGCAGGGCGGTTTTTGTTACTCTGAAACAGCGTTTCCTTTGCTGTCATAAAAGTGGTATTCTAAAAACGTGTAAGCGTCACGTGGTATTATTTTTACCCATTTTTTATGCTCTAAATACCATTTAGCGCGTATAGATGGGAAACCTTTAGTAAGGTATGCCGCCACAAACGGGTGCGTGTTAAGCACTACTTTTTTGTGGTTGCGGATAATTCTTTCAAGGTCAGACTGTATGCGGTCTATCACAAGGATTGGGGCTTCTATCTCGCCACCCCCACTATCGGGGTTTTCCTCCCTGGTTTTAATATTAACCTCAGGCCTGACTCTTTGCCGCGTAATCTGGATTAACCCAAACTTACTCGGTGGCAGGATCTTGTGTTTTGCTTTATCGTCGCTCATTTCTTCCCTAAGGAAGTCGAATAGTTTTTTCCTGTTATCGGGGTGCCCCATATCAATGAAATCTATTACAATAATCCCTCCCATATCCCGTAGCCTTAGCTGCCTTGCAATTTCGGCGGCGGCTATCATGTTTACTTCAAGGGCGGTATCTTCCTGGCTGTGCGACTTATTAGAGCGGTTGCCACTGTTTACGTCTATAACGTGCAGCGCTTCTGTATGCTCTATAATAAGGTAGGCACCTTTGCTCATCGATACCGTTTTGCCAAAACTCGTTTTAATCTGCCGTTCTATGTTATACTTTTCAAACAGCGGCAGGTCACGGTTTTGGTACAGCTTTACGATATTCGCTTTTTGAGGGGCTATCTCCTGCAGATAGTCCTTCGTTTGGTAATAAAGGTCTTCGTCATCGGCATAAATCCCGGTGAATGTGTCGTTAAACACATCGCGGAGTATGGATGATACTTTATTAACCTCGCCCAAGATTTTGCTTGGGTGGTGCGCACTCGGCAGGCGTTTGCACATGCCGGTCCACTTGTCGAGCAGGTTCTGGAGGTCTTTGTCCAGCTCTGCTACTTTTTTCCCTTCGGCTACCGTGCGGACGATAACGCCGAAACCTTTTGGCCTGATGGATTGCACCAGCCGCTTAAGGCGGTCTTTTTCTTCTTTACTCTCAATTTTCTGGGAGATAGAAATACGGTCGCTAAACGGCACCAGTACCACATAGCGCCCTGCCAGCGAAAGTTCGCTGCTTATGCGGGGACCTTTAGTACTTATGGGCTCTTTAACAACCTGGACAAGAACACTCTGATTAGCACTAAGCACATCGGCTATGGCCCCGTTCTTGTCTATTTCCGGTTCGAAAGCAAAGTTTTTAAGGGAATAATCTTTTAATTTACCTGCGCTTACAAGTTTAATGAATTTTTGCACGGAAAGAAGGTTAGGCCCAAGGTCGTGGTAGTGTAAAAAGGCATCTTTTTCAAAACCCACATTTACAAACGCGGCGTTAAGGCCGGCTACCGGTTTGCGAATCTTTGCGATAAAGATGTCGCCCACGTTAAACTTGCTTGTGTCTTCTCTTTCCTTGTGTAATTCAATTAGTTTTCCATCTTTTAATAATGCAAAATCTACGGCTTCAGAACCAGACCGAATAATCAGTTCTTTGTTCACACTGTACATTTATATCCGCTTTAGTTTACCGTTTACAGTATACCGTTTACAGTGGTGGGACGTTCCCCAAAACTGTTAACCGTTAACTGTTAGCTGTTAACTGTAAAGCCGATGGATTAAACAATTATTTTTACAGGCATTGTTGTACCCGGTGTTTCAGCGGTTAGCTTTCAGCAATCAGCAATTAGCCTGAGTGAAGCTAAAATCTGAATTCTGAAACCTACAAACCTGAAATCTTTTTCAATGAACGTTTTTCTTAAGACGTTAAGATGAAAGATAAAAGATAAAAGACTTCTTTAATTTTCTATCATCTATTATCTCACGTCTTTTCAGTCTTAAAAAAGAAAAAGTAGTATTAAACTACTTTTTCTTTTTGTGACGGTTAGCTCTCGCGCGTTTTTTACGTTTGTGGGTCGCTACCTTATGTCTTTTTCTTTTTTTACCACTTGGCATAATTGTCAGAGGGTGTTTGTGGTTAATAAATTAATTAGTTTGCTTTTACTTCAGTATTCGTTTTAACACCGTCTACAAATATCTTGGCAGGTTTAAATGCAGGGATATTGTGTGCAGGTATCTTAATAGTAGTATTTTTGGAAATGTTCCTTCCTGTTTTTTCAGCACGGGTTTTGATGATAAAACTGCCAAAACCTCTCAAGTAAACGTTATCTCCGGTTTCAAGCGAGGTTTTTACTTCCTCCATGAAAGACTCAACTGTTGCCTGAACATCTCCTTTTTCAAGTCCAAGTTTTTCCGAAATTTTCGCTACGATGTCTGCTTTCGTCATTTTTTCTAAATTTATTATTGTATGTATTTTTTTTGAGTGTGCAAATATAACAATTAAAAAAACAATAATTCAAGGTAAACTATTAAAATTTAATAACATAAACTTTTAATTTTGCAAACTATCCCGTAACAATGAGCTTTTCTAAACCGCTTATACAATGGTATTTGCAAAACAAGCGCGACCTGCCCTGGCGCAATAATACACACCCCTACCCGGTGTGGCTTTCTGAAATTATGCTGCAGCAAACGCGTGTAGCACAGGGTTTGCCCTACTTTTTGCGTTTTATAAATGCATTTCCCACCGTAAACGATCTTGCAAATGCGCCCGAAGAAAAAGTGCTGCACCTGTGGCAGGGGCTGGGCTATTACAGCCGCGCACGCAACCTGCACGCAACCGCAAAACAGGTGGCTTTAGAGCTTGGCGGAAACTTCCCGAACAGCTATGCCGGGCTGCTGAAGCTTAAAGGCGTGGGCGAATATACCGCCGCTGCGGTAGCCTCTATAAGTTATGGAGAGGCCGTACCCGTGGTAGATGGCAACGTATACCGGGTACTGGCGCGTTACTTTGGCATCACTACCGATATCTCATCTTCCGGGGCTAAAAAGGAATTTACAGCGCTGGCGGCAACCCTATTGCCTGATAATGATCCGGCAACGTTTAACCAGGCCATTATGGAGTTTGGCGCACTGCAATGTGTGCCTAAAAGCCCGGATTGTGTTGTATGTATATTTAATACTACCTGTGTGGCCTACAATACCGGCCGTGTAAACGAGCTGCCCGTAAAACTTAAAAAGCAAAAAGTAACTGACCGTTACTTTAACTACATAGTGGTAAGCGATGCTGCCGGACATACACTTATAAACCGCCGCGGTGATAAGGGCATATGGAACGGGCTCTATGAATTCCCGCTACTGGAAACAGATACTAACCTAACGGAAACTGAGGTTAACACGCTTATACAATCGTATACCGGGCTTGGCTTTATGCCGGAAACCATTACGCTTATAAATGCTGAACCGGTTATCCACAAGCTATCGCACCAAAAGCTGCATATACGCTTCTGGGCGGTTAGCACGTCTAAGACGTTGCCGGAAGCCGTTGATACACAACATTTAAAAACCATACCGCTGCCCATAGTACTGCACAATTTTGCAGAGAGGCATTGGCTGTAATAGTATTTTTTAGTATATTTGGTTAAACACAAATTTGTAACACCATGAACGGTACATTAAACAAAGTAATGCTTATCGGGCACCTGGGAGACGATGTAAAGCTGCACTATTTTGAGGGTGGCAATTGCATAGGCCGCTTTCCTTTGGCCACTAACGAGGTGTATATAAATAAGCAGACTAACGAGCGCATAGCGAGTACCGAGTGGCACAACCTGGTGGTGCGCAACAAGGCTGCCGAAATTTGCGAAAAATACCTTACTAAAGGCGACAAGATATATGCCGAAGGCCGCATAAAATCGCGCCAGTGGCAGGGTGAAGATGGTACCACCAAGTATACCACCGAGATACAGGTAACAGAATTTACCTTCCTTACTACCAAAAAAGAATATGATGCCACTAAGGCACCCCAACAGGGAAATACTGAGGCCGCCCGCAATACGCCCACGTATGAAACGGAGCTGCCTGCCAATGACGACCTGCCGTTTTAACCTATTAACTAAAATTTGTTGTTTTGGACGACCCCGGCCCCACGAGCATAGTATCTATAGACTACAGCCTTATTGCAGGTTTTGCAGGCATCGTTTTCCTGCTTTTTTGTTCTGCGGTAATTTCCGGGACCGAGGTAGCGCTGTTTTCACTTAATGCGGAAGACCTGGGCAAAATAAACAGTACTGCCCCAAAAAAAGGTAACATACTCATAACCCTGCTCGAAAAACCAAAAAAGCTGCTGGCCACCATAGTTATTACAAATACCTTTATTAACCTCGCCATCATACTGTTTTTTTTCCGGATGCACTGTTTCTCAGGCATACCCCTGCTGTGGTTACGCTTTAGTATAGAAGTTGCCATGGTTACCTTCCTTATATTATTATTTGGCGAGGTAATACCTAAGGTCTATGCCACACGCAACCACCGCATGCTGGCGCAGCGTGTGGCGTGGCCGCTGTACATATTAAGTAAGATACTGTCGCCCGTAAGCATCCCCATGCGTGAAATTACCCTCTGGATAAATAAAAAATTTGAAGTACAGCGCCCTGATTTTTCTATAAACAGGCTCTCACAGGCGCTGGAACTCACTGATTATGGCCATGCCGACGAAGAGGAGCAGAAGATACTGGAGGGCATTGTAACCTTTGGTAATACCGAAGCCCGCCAGGTAATGAGCCCGCGCATTGATATGTTTTCTATAGACATTGCCGAAACTTTTGAGGAAATAATGCCTAAGATAATAGGGGCGGGCTTTAGCCGTATTCCCGTTTATAAGGAAAGTATTGATGCTATACAGGGGGTACTGTTTGTAAAAGACCTTATTCCCCACATAGGTACAACTGCTTTTGCGTGGCAGGAAATACTGCGCGAACCCTTTTTTATTCCTGAAAATAAAAAGCTTGACGATTTGCTTAAGGAATTCCAGGGAATGAAAAACCACCTTGCCATAGTGGTAGACGAGTATGGCGGCACTTCGGGAATTATATCCCTGGAAGATATACTTGAGGAAATAGTGGGCGATATAAGCGACGAATTTGATGATGACAATATTAAGTATAGCCAGATAGATAATTATAACTACCTGTTTGACGGCAAAATAGGGCTAAAAGATTTTTACCGCATAACCGGTGTTGACGAAACGGCTTTTATCCAAACAAGTAGTGAAGCCGAAACACTTGCGGGATTTTTGCTGGAGATAAATGGCAATTTTCCTGAAAAGGGCCAAAAAATTAATTTTAATGGCAATATCTTTACCGTCGAATCTGTTGATAAAAGAAGGATTAAACAAATTAAGGTAACCCTGCATGAAACTGAAGCATAATTTTATTACCACTATAGTAGCACTGGGCATCTGCCTGCTGCTAACATCCTGCGGGGATGAGCCCAAGCCCAAGCCCGAAGCTTTTTTAAGGCTTGATTATAACATGGGAGACTATGCCACCTACAACAATAACTGTCCTTATATATTTGATTACAACACCCTGGCAGCCGTTAAAGATAAGGGCAACTGTAACTTTACCATACAATACCCTAAAATGAAGGCCACTATATTCCTTACCTATAAGCCGGTAAATAATAATATCAACCTGCTGCTGCGCGATGCCGAAAAACTTACGTACGACCACGTAATTAAAGCCGATGATATAAGTTCGCAGCCCTTTCTTAACCCCGCTAATAAGGTATACGGAATGTTCAGCCAGGTGGGGGGCGATGCGGCTACCAATGCCCAGTTTTATGTAACGGACAGTACCCGTCATTTTCTTACCGGCTCCATGTACTTTTATGCCAAGCCAAATTTTGATTCGGTTATGCCGGCAGCGGCTTATATTAAGGAAGACATGCGCACCATAATGGAATCGCTACGGTGGAAATAGTCAATTGGGAATTATCAATTACAAATTTTTTGGAAAGCGAAAATAATACAAACATTAGCCCGTAAGATAAGGTTATAAACCAAAATACCCCTGCCATGCAAGGGTATTTTTATATTATGGCATATATGCTGTGTTATTCTTCTGTCAGGGTAACTGTAGCCGGAATCTCTTTTCCGCTCGCCTTAAGGTTACGTTCTATGGTATGCCCGGGGCGTGTCCATCGTGGTTTCTCACCCAGTGGCTGGTATTGTGAATCGGCTGCTTCCACTGTTTTAGGCTGCGAAACCTTTGTAAAAGGTTTTTGCGGTACGAGGCGCAGCATTTCAAACATCTTCATGTCTTCGTTTACATCCGGGTTTGGCGTGGTAAGCAGTTTATCTCCTGCAAATATCGAGTTAGCCCCTGCAAAAAAGCACATCGCCTGGCCTTCACGGCTCATTTGTGTGCGCCCTGCGCTTAGCCTTACCTGGGTTTCGGGCATTACTATACGCGTAGTGGCTACCATGCGTATCATTTCCCAGATTTCCACCGGCTTTTCATCTGCCATTGGCGTACCCTCAACCGCAACCAGCGCATTTATCGGCACCGATTCCGGCTGTGGGTTTAGCGATGCAAGCGCTACCAGCATACCGGCGCGGTCTTCTACGCTTTCGCCCATACCTATAATGCCGCCGCTGCATACGGTAACATTGGTTTTGCGTACATTTTCTATGGTTTGCAGACGGTCTTCAAACCCACGGGTACTAATAACCTCCTTATAGTATTCTTCAGATGTATCGAGGTTGTGGTTGTAGGCATACAGCCCGGCCTCTGCAAGGCGCTTTGCCTGATTTTCGGTAATCATGCCCAGTGTGCAGCACACCTCCATATCCAGCTTGTTTATGGTACGTACCATTTCCAGCACCTGGTCAAACTCCGGCCCGTCTTTAACGTTACGCCACGCTGCACCCATGCATACACGGCTCGATCCGCTGCTTTTTGCACGTAGTGCCTGCGCTTTTACCGTTTGTACGCTCATAAGGTCATTGCCTTCTACCTTAGTATGGTAGCGCGCCGCCTGGGGGCAGTAGCCACAATCTTCTGGGCAGCCGCCGGTTTTTATACTCAGCAGGGTGCTTACCTGTACTACATTAGGGTCGTGGTGCTCACGGTGTATAGTGGCTGCTTCAAACAGCAGGTCCATCATTGGCTTGTTATACAGGGCTATAATTTCTTCCCTGGTCCAGTCAAATCTTTTTATGCTCATTACAAACGGTATTAAGCCCCAAAAGTAACTATTTTCTGTATAACTACGCCGGTGGGCAGGTTAAAGATTAGTGTGGGTTATGTGCCCTGTCGTCTACCGTGTTGATTTTCTCTACTTTATCTTTCCAGTATTGCATCAGCGCGAATGAGGTTACTACTATTCCGGCAAGCCCTTCTATAAACAACCCGATGCTAAACTGCTGTGGGCTGGGGTTGCTGCCGCCAAAAATGTACGTATCGGCAAAATTTTGAAGGTAGGCCTCGCCGCCTTTATATTCTGCATACAGCATAAAGGAAAAAATACTTAGCACAAGGCTTATTAAACCGGTAAGCAGCGCGGCGCCGATGTTAGTAAAATAGCCATGTATATTGTTTTCAAAATTAGATTTTATGGTGCGGTTGATACCGTATATAACAAACACAAAGTTAACAAGCCTTAAATAAATATTATCTGAAAGGCCCGCCATTTCCATAATAAGGAAAAATACACCTATAGCTATAAAAATGAGGATACCGTTAATGATGATTCTTGAAGCTTTCATAATTCTTTTTTTTGGATTCTGTATATTCAGTTATTTTTATTATCAAGTGCAGCGCGCCTTTATAACACAAGGTGTTTCGGCTCAAACGCTTACCCGAATTTAGCCAATATATGGCACAACCTAATATGAATTAGTAAAACTTTAATACTACTAATATGATTAAATTAAAGAAATTGTAAAATTGTTATTTTACCGGATTATTGTTTGTATCATATAGCAAAATCCATTCGTTGTGGAAAAAATAATCCCACTTAGCGGTGGCAAGGTCGGTTTCAGGATTTATTAAGGTACGATAAGGCCCGTGGTTTATAGAAATATGAGAGTCGGCATATACTGCTACGTCTTTGCCCTGCGTGGCAAAGTATTTTTTTATCCGCTGTGCGGTTTGCCATATCATATCGGGGCGGGTAACCATCACATTTTGCTGCTTGGCGGTCATTTCTCTATCGGGCGAATAGTATACAGGGTTGCCGGTTTTTTTATCTATTATATTAAACTGTGTGTGCCCGTTGCGCGTGCGCAGCATCATACGCCAGCTCAGGCGGTGGCCTTCTTCGGTCCACAGTACATCGCCCTTAATAAAGTAATGCCGCAGTGGCAGCGCTAATTGCACGATGAGGTAGGGGATAAAAAAATACCGCATAAGGGTTTGGCCCTCAAAAGTTGCTGAAGGCGCGATTATAACCCTGGGCTTCCTCTGTAAAAACAGGCTGCGTATGGTTTCGGGGGGATACAAAAATACCGCAAAGCTCAGCGCGAAGAATGGAAAGATGCCTATTTGCAGTGTGATACTGTTAAAAATATGAAATATGATAGAAGCTATAAAGGCTAATGTGCGTGTGCGCTTAAAAAGCATAAGGGGTACCACGAGCAGGTCAAACGCTATACCGGCATACGCTATAAACAGGGCAAACGGCCTCGTTACAATTACATTCCTGAAGCCATTTATGGTTACACTCTGGTCTAACAGTCCGTATACAAAGGTACCGTTTAGCCAGCCGGGGTAAAACTTTGCCACGCTGGCAAAAAGGTATACAATACTTACCTGGGCTATCATTATAAGCGAGCACCAGGCGGGCATGTTGTAGCGCTTTATCGCGGGGTTTAGCTTTACATCCACTGATGCAAAGCGGTTAGCCGGCAAAAAACACATAATTAGCGCTATAAGCAGCAGCAGGTAATAGTGGTTGTTGTATGATGTTTTTTGCATAAAATATACCCCTGCCCACAGTACGGTAAAAGCAATAATGCTAAAGCGGTACTTGTACCCCGCCATAACCATAAGGCCTAAGATGCCCATAACCACAAACCAGATGTACATACCCATGCCGGGCAGCGGCTGCAGCCAGTCCATACCAATGTGCGAAAAGGTAAAGGAGGGTTCTATAAAATTATCTCTCACCCAGCCGGTAATAATGGCGCCTATGGTTTCGCAGGCCAGTAAAAAGCCAAAAAATATGCGAAACACCACAAGCGGCGCGTTATCTATCTGCCGGTACAGGTAGCGCTTCATACTTGGTGGCTTTTAAAGTACAGGGCTGTGGCTTCCCTGTCTTTTTGCAGTTGCGCCTTAAGTGCCTCAAGACCCTCAAATTTTTGCTCCCCGCGCAGGCGGTGGTGCAGGCTTACCTTAAGTTGGGCGTCGTAAATATCGACATCAAAATCAAGGAAATTCACTTCTATGGTTTCATAAGTGCCATTTACGGTAGGGCGTGTGCCTATGTTCATCATCCCAAATACGGTTTTACCCTCTATAATCGCTGATACCGCATATACTCCCTGCGCCGGTATAAGCTTGTAACTTTCAGGCACTACAATATTTGCGGTGGGGAAGCCTATGGTACGCCCCAGCTGTTTGCCTTTACCCACAGTACCCGTAATAAAGTAGGGGTAGCCAAGGTAATTGTTTGCCAGGGCAATATCGCCTGCAATAAGGGCATTGCGCACCTTTGTAGAACTTACGGGCGTATCGTGTACTTCGAGTGCCGAGAGCTGTATTACCTCAAAACCGTACTCCTTTCCCATGGTTACCAGGTCGGCAGTACTGGCGGTGCGGTTTCGCCCAAAGCGATGGTCGTGGCCTATAATCATTTTGGCAATATTAAGCCGGCCTACCAGTATGTCTTTTACAAACTCTTCTGCGGTGAGGCGCGAAAACTCTATGCTAAACGGGTGTACAATAAGGCTGCCTACGCCGCAGGCTTCCAGTAGGGCGGCCTTTTCATCAATAGTATTAAGCAGCTTAACATCAGATGCCTGCTGCAGCACCATACGCGGATGCGGGAAAAAGGTTAGCACTACGCTTTCGCCGCCGCTGTACGCTGCCTCACGATGCAGTTGCGCCAGTAATATTTTGTGCCCTTTATGAACGCCGTCAAATGTGCCTAAGGTTAGTACAGTTTTTCCGGATGCAATATAGGCGTCCAGCGATTGGTATATTTTCAAAGCCAACTAATTTATTTGCAGCAAATTTACTGCATTGTGTTAAATTTTGAGCGAAAAACGCTCCTAAAACCGTACAACAGCAAGTTTTAACACATTTTGTAGGTAAACACCATGAAAAAAGCTGCTAAAATAGTAAAATGATAACGTATATTTGCCCCCTATCTATTTACCTAATCTACTCTAAGACATGAGAAAAACGTGTTTACTCTTTGTTATGCTGTTTACTGTTGCACTTGGGTTTTCCCAATCGGGAAAATACTGGAGTGTGGTTTCGCAGGAGCAGGCAGCCCGGATGGGCGATGTTAAAGAAGACTTTGCAGATGCAAGGCCGGGAATAACCTTTGTTACTCTAAATACAAGCGAACTTAAAGCTGTACTTGCCACCGCCCCGCAGCGCTGGAGCGGAGCACAGGGCATAGTGGTGAGCATACCTAATGTTGCGGGCGGTACCGAACGTTTCAGGATATTTGAGGCGTCAAACTTTTCTCCGGAGCTACAGGCGCAGTTTCCTGATATCCGTTCGTACGCGGGCAGCGGTATTGATGACCCTACCGCCCATTTAAGGATAAGCTTTGCGCCAAACGGCATACAGAGCATGGTACTTAGGGCTAACAGGGAATCAGAATTTATAGAACCTTATACCCGCAACCATGCGGTATATGCGGTATTTAATTCGGCCGATAAAAGGGCTAACGGCGCGTTACCGTTTACCTGTACTACCAAAGAAGACCACAGCCTTGAAAGAAAGGCGGCTTCTGCGGCTAAATCGGCACTGGCAAGCGACCAGAAATTCAGGACGCTAAGGCTTGCCCTGTCGTGCACGGGCGAATATGGCCAGTTTCACGGAGGTACCGTAGCCGGTGCCCTCGCCGGGATGAATGCCACCATGACCCGCGTTAACGGCGTGTATGAAATAGACCTTGCGCTTAACCTTATTTTAATTGCAAACGAATCGACTATTATATACACTAACCCAAGTACCGACCCTTATTCTAATGCTAACAACATGGATAACTGGAACAACGAGCTACAGGCCAATCTTACTGCTGTAATAGGCTCGCCTAACTATGATATTGGGCACCTTTTTGGAGCATCGGGCGGTGGCGGCGATGCAGGCTGTATAGGCTGCGTGTGCGGTACAGGTAAAGGCAGCGGTATTACATCTCCAAGCAATAACTCTCCGCAGGGCGATACTTTTGATATTGATTTTGTAGCACACGAAATGGGCCACCAACTGGGGGCTTTCCACACGTTTACACACAATTATGAAGGTAATGGATCTCAAACCGAACCGGGTAGCGGTACTACCATTATGGCCTATGCCGGTGTTACGGGCAGCTATGATGTACAGCAGCATTCTGACGATTATTTTACCTATACCAGCATTCGCGATATTCAGGACAACCTTGCTACTAAAAGCTGCCCTGTGGTTACAGACCTTACAAACCCTGCTTTTACCATAAATGCAGGCCCTAACTACACCATACCTAAAGGTACAGCCTTTAAGCTCACGGCTGTAGGCACAGAGGAAAACCCTGCCAATATAACTTATGTATGGGAGCAGAATGACCTTTCTACAAACGGTACCAGTGGCGATAACAGTTTAGCGATACCTACTAAATCGTCTGGCCCACTTTTCCGTTCTTTCCCACCTTCATCATCAACGGTAAGATATTTCCCAAAATTCAGGTCAGTGTTAAATAATGAGCTTGAAAGCGACTGGGAGTCGGTATATAATGCAAATACTTCAAGGACATTGCATTTTATGCTTACAGGAAGGGATAACCTTGCCGATGGCGGGCAAACCAGTAGTGATGAGGTAAGTGTAATTGTGAGGAGCACTTCAGGCCCGTTTGTTGTTACGTCGCAAAACGCAGATGTGGCTCCATGGGCGGTAGGCAGCACGCAAACCATTACATGGGATGTGGCAAATACTACTGCAAACAATATTAATACAAGCCAGGTAAATATACTGCTTTCTATAGATGGCGGCGAAACCTTCCCTATAACGCTGGCAGCAGCTACCGCTAACGATGGCAGCGAGAATATTGTGGTGCCAGCCGGTTCAGAAAGTGTGCATTGCCGTATACTTATAGAGGCTGTGGACAATATTTTTTACGCGGTTAACGCGACCGAATTCCTTATAGGCTACTCTCTGGAAACGACCTGCCAAACGTATACCAACAGTACGGGTTTTTCTATTCCGGATAATGTGAGTACCTATACAACACAGAACCTTTCTATAACTGATGCCCCTACAAACATTACTGATATTAATGTAACGGTTAACGCTACACACCCTTATGTGGGCAACCTTACCATAAGTGTACAGGGGCAAAACAACCAGATTAAAACACTGTGGAGCCAGCAATGCTCTACAAACGACAATATTAATGTTACCTTTAGCGATGGTGCACCTGCGGTAACTTGTGCAAGCCCTACTACAGGAACGTATAAGGCGGTGGGGAACATTAATGAACTTATAAGTACTGACAATAATGGTAATTGGAGGCTGCGCGTGCGCGATACAGCGGCAGGTAATGTGGGCAGTATCAACTCCTGGTCTGTAGAGCTTTGCGGGCAAACCGCGGTTCCGCTTCCTCCGCTGGGTATTGATAATTTTGGTCTTAGCAATTTCATGGTTTATCCTAATCCTAACAATGGCTCGTTTACAGTTTCTTTTAATTCTGAAACCAATAGCAAGATACAGGTTATGGTGTATGACCTTAGGGGCAGGCAGGTATATGATAATGCGTTTACTAATACCGGTGTATTCTCCGGCAATGTAAACCTTAACAGTGTGCAAAAAGGTGTTTACCTTTTAAACGTACAGGATGGTAACCGCAAGGAAACCCGTAAAATTGTAGTAGAGTAATCAGTACTCATACTATATAAAAAATGGCGCCCACCGGGCGCCATTTTTTATATAGTATATTTTTCTACAAAAGCTATTTACCGTTAAACGTACTCATGGTATTGGCAAGGCCGCTCAGGGTAAATTCCCGTATGGCATCTGCCGATTTATCCAGCCTTTCAGGGAGCTTTGCTTTTTCGTCGTCGCCCCATTCGCCCAGCACATAGCTTACCTGCTGGCCTTTTTTAAATTCGTCGCTAATGCCAAACCTAAAGCGGGGATACTCCGAGCTGTTTAGCAGCAGCTGGGTGTTCTTAAGCCCGTTGTGCCCGCCATCGGTACCTTTTGCCTTAATGCGTATGGTGCCAAAGGGTATGTTGAGGTCATCGGTTACCACCAGCAAATTTTCTTTGGGGATATTTTCTTTATCCAGCCAGTATTTTATAGCCTTGCCGCTAAGGTTCATATAAGTGTTAGGCTTTAGCAGTATCAGGGTACGGCCCTTTAGCTTATATTCGGCTACCATGCCCAGCTTTGCCACCTGCCAGCTCAGGCCTTCCTGCTGCACTATACGGTCCAGTATCTTAAAGCCTATATTGTGGCGCGTGTTTACATATTCGGCGCCGGGATTGCCCAGCCCCGCGATAAGGAATTTTTTCATTGGGTCAAGAGGTTCTTGTTCTTTTTTAGCAAAAAGGTTGGTAAGCCATTTCATGAGGCAAAGATAAAATTTTAGATGGTTAGTGTATTGGTATTTTAGAATTTTAGATTGTTCGGTTGCATGATTACTACTGTAAAACAATTGAAATATGACTTAAACGTTTAGAATTAATTGCCGGCAAGGTCGTCATAGTTACAAATTACATTTTTAGTTGCAATATTTATAAAAGTGTTAATTTTAAGGAAATTGTTGTTTTTAACAAGTTTTTAACTTTTTTTTATTTATTAAATTATTAACATTGTTTTAATCAACAACCAAGTTAAATTATTCAATTCTTTAAGGGATCGCCAACATCCTGTCTCAAAACTTAGTATTAGTTTAATAGCACTGTAATTTATAGTGCCGGGTTTTTATACCCTTTTTTAAAATCAGGACAAGCTTGTTCAATTATATTTTTTTACAAACCTTTTAATTATTATTTTTATGAAAAAAGTTTTATTTAGTGTATTGGCTCTGATAGCCATGAGCAGTGGGATGAAAGCCGCGTCGCTAAAATTGTCAACCTCTGTAGAAACCAAAAGTATTATTGTTGATTACGTTGCCAAAACAAATAACATTGTCTTGCATAGTATGGATACAGCTGATGTTTTTGGATGTAGATATTGGTATATAATTTACGATAGAGACAGAAATATTGTTGACGCAGGTGTTTGGACATCTTCAAGTTCAGGCTGTGTTCAAGAATTTACAAAATTTCTTTGGGAAAGCACGCCAGAAGGAGGTTCATCTAGTTCTGGAATTTAATAAGTAACATAGAACGAAAGGAGCAAATCCTTCCGTCATTTTAAAATTAATTTTATGATTTTACGATTATTACTGCTTTTTTTTCTATTTGTTCATCCTTTTTATATTTCAGCCCAGACTGATAAAGAGTTCAGTGTAGAGTACAAAAGATATAATGATAGCAGTATGCCAAATATCTATATGAATACATTATGGATTAAAGGGGATTGCTCTATTTTTCAAAGTAAACTTTATACCCAGGTTGACTGGGAAGAAAAGATGGTTAAAGATACCACTGGGGTAACGGTTAGGAAAAAGCCGATGACATTTGACCCGCTATTAAAGATTGATATTTCTAAAAAACAAATGTTTTTTTATGACAAAATAGGTAATAACATGATGCTTGTAAGTGATACTTATTATGATTTTAAATGGATTATCACTGAAGATAGAAAAAAAATAGCAGGATTTACTTGCAGTAAAGCTACCACTAGTTATCGTGGACGCAACTGGGTTGCCTGGTTTACAACTGATATCCCAATCTCTTTTGGTCCCTGGAAACTGCACGGCTTGCCGGGCCTAATTCTTGAAGCGTATGATGCAGACCATCTAACAACATTTGTCGCAGAAAAAATTGAACAAAAAAAAGGCTCATTATTCGAAAAGGATTTTGGCAGTATATATGAGCATACTAATGCTAAGCCTATTTCTAACCAGCAGTTTATGGCAGATACAGATGAGTATTATTATAATATCAAAAAACAATATGCTGTTGACGGGGTATCTATTGAAAAAACCAAGTATCCCAGAACTGGGCCGGAACTCAAATATGAATGGGAGTAATACTAGTGTTTCGAAACAACTTTATTTTACTTTTTCTCTTTTTCACCTTATCCGCTTTTTCGCAAACCGAAATTAGCGGCAGGGTAACTAGTGTATCGGGAGAAACGTTACCGGGGGCATCGGTATTGCTTAAAAACAGCGCCCAAGCTATTGCTGCATACAGTATTACCGAGGATAATGGCCGGTACATGCTTGAGGCTAAAACGCCCGGAGACTTTACCATTGAGGTTAATTTTCTGGGGTATGAAAAGCTGGTATTTGCTATAACTGTAGTCGATGATAAAGCCATTAAAAAAGATTTTATCCTTAAAGAAGGCGGCGAGATGCTGCGGGAGGTAGTTATAGAAGCCGAAGCCCCGGTAAAGCGCCGCGGCGATACGCTAAGCTATGACGCCAAGGCACTAAGCACCGGGCACGAGGTGGTGGTAGAAGACCTGCTTAAAAACATACCGGGCATAACCATAGATGCAGACGGCACCATAAAATATGGCGACACCACTATAGAAAAAGTAATGGTAGACGGCGACGACCTTTTTAACAAGGGCTATTCGCTGCTTACTAAAAATATGCCTACCCAGCCGCTGGATAAGATAGAAGTGCTGCGCAACTATTCTAAAAACAAGTTGTTGAAGGGTATTGAAAATCCTGATGGTGTGGCGCTAAACCTTACTATCGACGAGAAATTTAAAACAATATGGTTTGGCAACCTTACCCTGGGTGGCGGTAATAATGAGCGGTATAAGGCATCGGGCAACCTGATGAACTTTGGTAAAAAATATAAGAATTTTTTTAGTGCTTCGGCAAACAACGCGGGTATTGACGATGTGGGTAATATAGAAGATATGCGCTACAACGCATCGGATATTGAAACTATAGGCATGAATAGCAGGGCATCGCAGGCCATGTACCTGGGTGCCGGCGTAGTGCGCATTGATGCCAGCCGTGCGCGCTTTAATAATAACAAGCGTGCAAATTTTAGCACCATAATGCCACTGGGCAATAAAACAAAGTTGCGCCTTAACGGCTTTTTGGGTTTTGACCGCCTTAATACCTACCAGAGTTCTTATTCGGTATACGATTTTGGCGATACCTATTTTGCTAACAGCCAGGTAAACAATACGTCTACAGGGGTGCGCACGGGATATGCCAGCGCGTATATAACCAGCGACCTTTCTGCAACGCAAATGCTGCAAAGCCTTACTACGATAAATAATGGTAAAAACGATTTTGACAACAGCCTTGTTTTTAATGGGGTGCCTACTAACGAGCAACTGCTTACAAAAAATACCTATATAGACCAGCAGCTTACCTATACCCGTAAGTGGAAAGACCGCAACGTGGTGCTGCTTAAAAGCCGGTTTTTAAACGACCGCCTGCCGCAAACCTATGGTGTAGACGATTACCTAATGGGCGATTTATTTACCTACGATAACATTAACGCGGTGGGCAATAAAGTAAACAGCCTTATGCAGTATGCGGGGCTTCAGGCAGATTTTAAGCTGAAACAAAAAAACAACGACCTCGTAGCTTTTACAGTAGGTTTTGAAAACCACCATGATAACATTGCCACGCAGTTTAGCCTGTTTACCGATGCCGGTACCGTTAGGCCGGATGATTTTCAGGCTGATGCGTCGTATAATGTGGGAGATTTGTATGCTGACAGCGGCTATACCTGGAAGTTTAAAAAGTTTTCGGTAGACGGAACGCTGAGTGCGCACCTTCTCTTTAACCGTTTTGAAAATGGGACAGGAACCATGTCTAATCAAAATCCGTTTTATATAAACCCTACACTTAACGCGAAATGGCAGCTTGGCCCGGATAATTTTTTGTTTGCAGGTTATACTTATAATGTTACTAACAGTAATATTTTACAGGTTAACGATGCCTACTTGCTTACCTCTTCCCGTGGCTTTAATAAAGGGTTGGGGCGTTTTAACCAGCTTGAAAGCAGTAGGGCCACTGTAGGGTATTCTGCAAGGCATTACCTAAACAGGTACGGTTTTTCGGTAGGGCTTAATTATTCAAAGCAAAACGATGTACTATCATACCGCAGCCAGCTCGACCAAAACAGTTCGCTTTCAGAAGCTTTTATTATGCGGGGAGGGGATAGTGAAGGTATTACAATAAGCTCACATTATGTGGTGAGGGCACTAAATGGTACGGTGGGCTTTACTGCAAATGGGTTTCGCGCGGTTTATTATAACCAGGTAAACGGTTCAGGTCTGAGGAAGAATATTTCCTATAACCAAATATATAAGCTGAGCTGGAACAGTAGTTTTAAGTCGGCATTTAATTTTAAACTGGGGTCTGAATGGAATTTCTCGCAGGTACAGTCTGATTATACCTTTAAAAATACTTCAAAAACCAGTTACCTCGACCTTATTTACGCGTTAACAGAAAAGATCGATATAAAGGCAAGGGGAGAGCATTATAACTTTGGCGGGCTTGATGGGAATAACAATTATTTTTTCGCAGATTTTGAAGCAACTTATAAGTTTAGAAAAGATAAATATGCCCTGATGCTTGAGGGGCGCAACCTTTTTAATACTGATACTTTTACTACCTATAGCGTTAGTGATTTGGGGTATACCACAAGTTCGTTCAGGCTATTGCCGCGGTATGTAATGTTGTCGTTTAGATTTAGGTTTTAGATTGGATTATTGAATAATCCAACAAAAAAAGCGCCCCATAATGGAGCGCTCTTGATATATCCGGAAGATAAAATTATTTTTTCTTTCCTTTTGCAGGAGCTTTTGCAGCTTTTGCAGCCTCCTGGGCCGCTTTTAGGGCAGCACGAGAGATACGAACCTGAGCGATAACGGTGTTGTCCGGCTGAAGCAGTTTAAAGTTGTTCTGCTCAAGTTTAGTAATGTAAAGTTTGTTACCCATTTCAAGTTCAGAAATGTTAGCCTCTACAAAGTCAGGCAGGTTTGCAGGAAGCGCACGCACTTTAAGCTTACGCTGGTTAAGGCGAAGTACACCACCACCCAGTACACCAGGAGAAGTTCCTGTAATTTTTACCGGTACATCCATCGTGATTTCTTTATCATCGTGAAGCTGGTAAAAGTCGATGTGCAGTATAGCGTCGCTTACCGGGTGAAACTGAATGTCCTGTAGGATAGCATTATACGTTTTGCCGCCAAGGTCAATTACTACCGTGTGCACGTTAGGAGTGTAAACAAGGCTTTTAAATGCCTTAGCTTCCGCAATAAAATGTACTGGCTGCTCTCCTCCGTATAACACGCAAGGAACCATTCCAGCATTACGTGCCGTACGCGTTGCCGCTTTACCCACGCTTTCTCTTTCAGATCCGTTGATCGTAATTGATTTCATTTGAAATAATTAAATATTAATAAAAAATAAGTTACTGTAAAAATTTGCCGCTTATCGAATTGTTGTTCTGCACCATGTGCATTACCTCTGCAAACAGACCCGCGCAGGTTACCACCTTAATTTTAGAGGTTGCCTGTTTAAGCGGTATACTGTCGGTAACAATAAGTTCCTTCAGTGCCGATTCTTCAATCTTTTCATAAGCCCCGCCGCTCAGTATGGGGTGGGTACAAATAGCGCGCACGCTAAGTGCCCCTTTTTCCATCATTAGCCCGGCTGCTTTTGCAAGCGTACCGCCCGTATCTATCATATCGTCTACCAGTACTATGTTTCGGCCTTTAACATCGCCTATCAGTTCCATGGTTTCAATCTTGTTTGCCTCTTTGCGCTGCTTGTAGCAAATAACCACATCGCTGCGCAAAAATTTGCTGTAAGCGTAAGCCCTTTTACTACCACCCATATCTGGTGAGGCTATGGTAAGGTTTTCAAGGTTCATGGCCTGTATGTGTGGTACAAAGATAGTTGATGCAAACAGGTGGTCTACCGGTTTCTCAAAAAATCCCTGTATCTGGTCTGCGTGCAGGTCCATGGTCATTATCCTGGTTGCACCCGCGGTTTCTAACAGTTTTGCCACAAGTTTTGCCCCTATAGGAACGCGCGGCTTGTCTTTACGATCCTGGCGTGCCCAGCCAAAATAAGGTATTACAGCGGTAATGTGCCGTGCCGATGCCCTTTTTGCAGCATCTATCATAAGCAGCAACTCCATAAGGTTATCTGAAGTAGGGAAGGTAGAGCATACTAAAAAAACCCTTAACCCGCGTATAGATTCTTCAAATGAAGGCTGAAATTCGCCGTCGCTATAGTGGGAAAGCGAAATCCTTCCCAGCGGTATACCATAATGCTCTGCCATTTTCTCGGCAAGGTAGGTGCTTTGCGAACAGGCAAATATCTTGGCTTCCGGCTCAATGTATGACATCTCAAAAAACTGTTTAGTAGTTAGTTAGTGTGTTGTGTTTCTAAACAGGGTGCAAATTTAGAAATTTAATTCCACACAGAAAGTAAATTATTGCCTAATTTTCATTAAATTAAATAATATTTTCTACATTTGCAGCCGTTTAAACACCATAATCACTTTGCCTGGATGGCGGAATTGGTAGACGCGCACGACTCAAACTCGTGTACTACGGTGTGTGGGTTCGATTCCCACTCCAGGTACTGAACGGGAGACTCTTGAAAAAGAGTCTCCTTTTTTATTTTCTAATCCTTCGAAAGGTTTGTTATATTTGGTAATACGGTCTAATGAGTAATATTCATATTCTTTAATTAGCATGTTTTGACTAATTCGATAATTCCATTTGAAGGCTTTAATGCTCCCAGAGCCTATTTCAAAGCTGAGTCTACAAAGTCTGGTTTGTAGGGCTCACTACAGTTTTGCACATCTGTAGAAGTAATAAGGTACTTTGTTTTGCCATTGGTCCTTCACAGTTACCGCAATAAAAAAATCATTAATGGGAATTAGGATTTAGTTCCCGATTTTTTATTGATTTAGTGTCCTTTCCATTCTGAACTTTATAGAATAGAGCCTCAGGTATAATAGCTTCATATAATCCTTCTATTACTGTATATTTCATGGTTTTAGAGGTCAATTACGACAGCATAGAGAATGTTGTCTAATACCCTCCTAATTGAGCTTTTTAAGAAACAACAAAAGCCTCCGGTATTCCGAAGGCTTTTGAAGTATTAATAGATTAATTTATATTATTTTCCTTTCAGCACTACGAAGCTTTTAGTAATGCCTTTGGCATTTACATATACCAAATAACTGCCTTCCTGGATTTCTTGCATGTTTATAACACCTTCAGTTGAGTTCCATTGCTGGTCTATTACTTTTTGCCCCAGTATAGTATACACGCTTACTGATTCTATCATCGCAGATGAAACAATAGTAAGGTTGTCTTTTACCGGGTTAGGGAAGTAGCTAAGCGTAACGTCGCGCACAGGATCTGTTACCTTAAGGATTTCTGATATAGTAACCGCAAGATAGCCCGACTCACAACCATCAACAGTTTGCGTGGCATAGTAGGTGGTACCAGCTATAAGTACTGTACCCTCCGGTAACGAATTGCTAGCCGCCACGTCTTCTGCCGAAGCATACCAGTGTATATCTGTTCCGGTTACAACAATGTCTTCAATAGTTGCAGGGGCTGCAATTTGTTGTATTGCGGCACCCTGAGGCGCGCTAACTACATTAACAACAATAGCCACAGCCGTACGTGTACTCTCGCAGTTATTTAATGTTTGTGAAACATAATACGTTCCAGTTGCTAAAGCCGTGGTTCCTGCAAGTTGTGTACCGCCGGTTAAAGCAGCGTACCATTTAAGCGAGGTACCTGTTGCGGTTAAATTGGCAACGGTAGCGCTGTTACATAATGATTGGGCTGAAGCTGTTGGTGCGGCTGTTACGTTTATAGTAACTGCAACTGCCGTACGGGTACTTTCGCAGCCATTTAATGTTTGTGAAACATAATATGTGCCGGTGGCTAAGGCCGTGGTTCCTGCAAGTTGTGTACCGCCGGTTAAAACAGCATACCATTTAAGTGAGGTGCCTGTTGCGGTTAAATTGGCAACCGTACCGCTGTTACAAAACGTTTGTGCAGAAGCGGTTGGTGCTGTTGTTACGTTTATCGTTACCGCCACTGCCGTACGTGTACTCTCGCAGCCGTTTAGTGTTTGTGAAACATAATAAGTACCTGTTGCAAGGGCTGTAGTTCCTGCAAGTTGTGTGCCGCCGGTCAGGTTGGCATACCATTTAAGTGAGGTGCCTGTGGCTACAAGGTTGGCAACGGTAGCGCTGTTACAGAACGATTGTGCGGAAGCTGTCGGTGCGGTTGTTACATTTACAGTTACCGCTACAGCCGTACGTGTACTTTCACATCCGCTTATGGTTTGCGATACATAATATGTACCTGTTGCTATTGTTGTTGAAGCCGTTAATGCAGTACCACCCGTTGCAGCGGCATACCACTGAAGTGATGTTCCTGTCGCAATAAGGTTGGCAACCGTAGCGCTGTTACAGAACGACTGTGCGGATGCCGTTGGAGGTGTAGTAACATTTATCGTTACCGCCAAAGCAGTACGTGTACTTTCGCAGCCATTTAATGTTTGAGATACATAGTATGTGCCATTGGCAAGTGCTGTAGTTCCGGCAAGTTGTGAACCGCCGGTTAAAGCAGCGTACCATTTAAGCGAGGTACCTGTTGCGGTTAAATTGGCAACGGTAGCGCTGTTACAGAATGATTGGGCTGAAGCTGTTGGTGCGGCTGTTACGTTTATAGTAACTGCAACTGCCGTACGGGTACTTTCGCATCCATTTAATGTTTGTGAAACATAATATGTGCCGGTGGCTAAGGCCGTGGTTCCTGCAAGTTGTGCACCGCCGGTTAAAGCAGCATACCATTTAAGTGAGGTGCCTGTTGCGGTTAAATTGGCAACCGTACCGCTGTTACAAAACGTTTGTGCAGAAGCGGTTGGTGCTGTTGTTACGTTTATCGTTACCGCCACTGCCGTACGTGTACTTTCGCAGCCATTTAGCGTTTGTGAAACATAATACGTTCCGGTGGATAAAGCAGTTGTTCCTGCAAGTTGAGTGCCACCGGTCAGGTTGGCATACCATTTAAGTGAGGTGCCTGTTGCGGTTAAATTCGCTACCGTGGCACTGTTACAGAACGATTGTGCTGAAGCGGTTGGTGCAGCTGTTGTAGTTATCGTAACCGCTACTGCCGTACGGGTACTTTCGCAGCCGTTTAGTGTTTGTGATACATAATAGGTCCCAGTGGCTAAAGCAGTTGTTCCTGCAAGTTGTGCACCGCCGGTTAAAGTAGCGTACCATTTAAGTGCCGTACCGATTGCGGTTAAATTCGCTACAGTAGCACTGTTACAGAACGTTTGTGCTGAAGCCGTTGGCGCTGCTGTTAGGTTTATAGTAACCGAAACCGCCGTACGGGTACTTTCACAACCTGCTATGGTTTGCGATACATAATATGTACCGGTTGCTAGTGTTGTTGAAGCCGTTAATGCAGTACCTCCTGTCAGGGCAGCATACCATTGTAAACCAGTTCCGGCAGCAGTAAGGTCAGCTACCGTAGCACTATTACAGAACGATTGTGCTGAAGCGGTTGGTGCAGCTGTTGTAGTTATGGTTACCGCCACAGCAGTACGTGTACTCTCGCAGCCATTTAGTGTTTGAGATACGTAATAGTTTCCGGTGGCTAAAGCGGTTGTTCCTGCAAGTTGTGCACCTCCGGTTAAAGCAGCATACCATTTAAGGCCGGTGCCTGTTGCGGTTAAATTTGCTACAGTAGCACTGTTGCAGAACGATTGTGCTGAAGCTGTTGGTGCAGCTGTTGTAGTTATCGTAACCGCTACTGCCGTACGTGTACTTTCGCAGCCATTTAGCGTTTGTGAAACATAATACGTTCCGGTTGCTAAAGCCGTGGTTCCTGCAAGTTGTGAACCTCCGGTTGCAGTTGCATACCACTTAAGCGCAGTACCTGTGGCTACAAGGTTGGCAACGGTAGCACTATTACAGAAGGTTTGAGCAGAAGCGGTTGGTGCGGTTGTTACATTTACAGTTACCGCTACAGCCGTACGTGTACTTTCGCAGCCGTTTAGCGTTTGTGATACATAATAGGTCCCAGTGGCTAAAGCCGTGGTTCCTGCAAGTTGTGAACCGCCGGTTAAGGCAGCGTACCATTTAAGCGCAGTACCTGTTGCGGTTAAATTTGCTACAGTAGCACTATTACAGAACGTCTGTGCATAAGCCGTTGGTGCAGCTGTTGTAGTTATCGTTACAGCTACTGCGGTACGGGTACTTTCACAGCTATTGAGCGTTTGTGAAACATAATAGGTTCCGGTTGCTAAAGCCGTGTTTCCTGCAAGTTGTGTGCCGCCGCTTAGGTTGGCATACCATTTAAGACCTGTGCCTGTTGCAACAAGGTTAGCAACAGTTGCGCTATTACAGAATGATTGTGCTGAAGCTGTTGGTGCTGCTGTTGTAGTTATCGTAACTGCAACTGCTGTACGTGTACTTTCGCAGCCATTTAGTGTTTGTGATACATAATAGGTCCCAGTGGCTAAAGCCGTGGTTCCGGCAAGTTGTGCACCTCCGGTTAAAGCAGCGTACCATTTAAGTGAGGTACCTGTTGCGGTTAAGTTTGCTACGGTTGCACTGTTACAGAACGATTGTGCTGAAGCGGTTGGCGGCGCAGTAACATTAATAGTTACCGATATTGCATTTCTGGCACTTTCGCATGAGTTAAGCGTTTGCGACACGTAGTAAATTCCGTTTGTAAGCGCTGTTGTACCTGCAAGTTGTGTGCCTCCTGTCGGGTTAATATACCATTTAAGTGCTGTTCCTGTCGCGGTTAAGTTGGCAACCGTGGCGCTGTTACAAAATACCTGGTCAGGTGCAGACGGTATCGGGGTAACGTTTATAGATACAGCTACCGCTGTCCTGGGGCCTTCGCAGCCGTTTAGCGTTTGAGATACGTAGTAGTTTCCATTTGCTAAAGCCGCAGTTCCGGCAAGTTGAATGCCACCTGTTAAAGCAGGATACCATTTAAGGCCGGTGCCTGTCGCGGTTAAGTTTGCAACCGTCGCGCTGTTACAGAATGATTGTGCTGAAGCCAATGGAGCTGGTGTATTACAGCCGCCACATTGCACAGACCTTGTCCTGTCGATTTGTGCCGAGCCACATGCAGCATTAGAATGCGTGTAAAAACGCACCGTACCGCTATAGGCAGCACTGTTCCATACAATTGGCGTAATACCTGCTGCGTAGACAACAGTACCTGCCGTATTGGTTATGGTAATATAATCAGTTGCTGTAGAGCTTGTATAGGTATAAGTAGTGTTAGCTTGTGTAGTTACTAAACTATATTCGCCGGCCCAGCAATCTGTGGCAATAGGTTCAGCACTGCCGGTACATAGCGGGCTAAAGGTACTAGTAGGATACTGACCGTATATTGCTGTAGTACATCCTGTAGACAACGTGGTAAAGCTTGCGCCGGCTACCCAGCTGCCAGCACTACTGCCGCAAATGGCACGTACCCAGTAATAATAAGTGGTAGCAGCGGTAAGTGTACTTGTTGTAAAGTTTGTACTGGTTGTGCTTGTAGCTATAGCCATGCCTGCAGCCGGAGCCGTAGGCGAGGCAGACACATAAACCTGGTAGCCGGTAGGAGGCCCTGTTGAGGCTGCCGTCCAGCCCATGGTGGCCGCTGTTGCTGTAATGCCCGAAGTGTTAAGCGTCGATGGCGTTCCGCACGAGCCCGGCGCAAGGGTAAGCGTCCAGCTTAAGGTAAATGTACCCGCGTCGCCGGCTTCATAGCCATCCTGTATCCAGTTTGCCCTTTGTGTTGTTCCGGTAGTATTAGTCCAGGTAACAACCTGGGTGTCCGGATCATCAAAACAATCAATTGTTGTAGAGGCATCACAGGTTCCTGTACCGAAATAATTTACAGAATCATAATTATTACTGGTCTGGCCTATGGTAATTGTAGCGCCTGCAGGCACATCGATATAAAATTGTAATTCCGGTGCACCGGAGCCTATTTCGCAGGTAGGGTTAAAATAGTCATCTGCCGCGCCTACTGTAGTGCCGGTATACGGGCTGGTAAGCGTAGCAAGGTTAATTGCGTTTCCACACGTATCTCCGGCAACTATGCCCGTAAATGGAGCCGATGTAACCCATTCGCTATAGGTGCCCGAACAGTTAGTGCGCACATGCAGGTAGTAGGTAAGCCCCGCTGTTATAGTATAGGAGGCTATAGAGGTAGCCGAAGTAGCCGTACCCGAAGCCGGTGGCGTAGCCGATGTGGTAACAGCATACTGGTAGCCGGTGGGCGTACTGGTAGCCGGTGCGGCCCAGCTAAGGGTTGCAGTGGTTAAAGAAAGCCCCGTACCCACAGGATTTTGTGGCAGGCCGCAGCTGCTGGCCGAAATTTTTGCTAAAAAAGCATCATAAGTACCGCCAGCGAACGTATTTTGGAAACCAGTCTGAGCAATACCCGTAGTACTATCTGTAACTCCCGAAAGATAAACAATATCATTGTTGCCTACTGCGCATGATTGCCCCCAATCAAGGCCTGAACCACCATAATAACTGCCCCATAAGCGGCCGCCACTAGTATTGAATTTAACAATAAATGCGTCGTATTCACCACCACCGTAAGTGTTCTGGAAACCTCCGCTTGCTATGCCTGAAGTACTGCCGGTAACACCGGATAGGTATATATTCCCGGAAATATCAACAGTGTTGGCATAGCTCTCTTCGTAGCCGGATCCTCCATAATAGGTGCCCCAGGACAGGGCTCCGTCAGTAGTAAACTTTGCCAGAAAGGCATCGTGCCCCAAAACGGTACTTTGAAAACCTCCGGATGCAATGCCGGTTGTGCTGCTTGTATCGCCACTTAAATATACATTTCCGGAACCGTCTGTAGAGCATCCCAAAGCATAATCGTCGGCTGTGCCTCCGTAATAGGTACCCCAAAGGCGTGAACCCGAGGTGTCAAACTTTGCAAGGAAAGCATTTGGGGTGTCTGTAGTTCCGGGTGCGGTACTAAGGTAACTTCCCGGACTTGAAATGCTTTCGGTGCTATTTGTGAACCCGCCAAGATAGATATTATTTAAACCATCTACAGCCAAACAGGTTGCAGAATCGCTATAATCGCCGCCATAATAAGTGGCCCACAGGCGCGAGCCACTGCTGCTGAATTTTACAAGGTAGGCATCATACTCGCCCCCTTGTGTATTTTGATAACCTCCCGATGCTATATTTAAAGGGCTAAGGGTATAGCCTGCAAGATAAACATTACCTGAACTGTCTACAACACAGTCATTGCCGGTATCATTATAGCCTCCGCCATAATAGGTGGCCCATATACGGGCGCCTGATGAATTGAATTTTACTAACAACGCATCATACGCGTCGCCTCCATAGGTGTTTTGGAATCCTCCCGAAGCCATGCCCGACGCGCTTCCTGTACTTCCTGCAAGATATATATTTCCTGAGCCGTCTATCTGGCACTCTCCTATACTCTCTTCGCCTGTGCCACCATAATAGGTAGCCCATAAACGTGCACCGGAAGCATTAAATTTTACAAGATACAAATCGCTTACGGCAGAGAAAGTAGTATCATAACCTCCTGATGCAATGCCCGATGTGCTTGTAGTATAACCTGAAAGGTATACGTTGTTACTGCTGTCTATATTGGTAAATGCTGAAAATTCATCGCCGCTGCCGCCATAGTAGGTAGCCCATACTACCTGTGGGTCTATCCTGTAAGGTTTGTCTTTAGGGAAGTTTGCCTGAAAGCTAAGCGATCCGTCTGCACTTTTAACAAAACGTGTAGCTATTTTACTGCCGTTTTCGTCGTAGCTTACTGGCCTTTTCTCGTGTACTTCACCCAGCTTTGTTTTTACTACCAGCTCTCCGTTTTCGATGTTTACTGAGTCGGCATCTTTTACCTTCAGTTTAATATCAGACGGCTTACCACCAGGGTGTATTATAAAGTCATATTCCATAAAACCGCCTTTGGTATAAATAACCCAGTCGATATTAGGGTAAATATTTTTATAGGTAATTTTTTCATACCCCTTTACATCAGTTATCCCGTTAGGGCAATGCGCCAGGTAAAAGTTTTCTACATACTCAGATTGTTTCTCTTTTACAATTTGAGCATTTTCGCTGGCACCTTCCAGTTGCACCGTAAAATGGTGGGTTTCAAGCCTGGCATTTTTTTTAGTTACCGAAAAATCTTTGCGTGACATTTTCGGTTTTCCTTCATTGCCTTTTTCAGCATGGGCAAACTGGTAATGTATGGCGGTTTTAGCCAGCCATAATTGTGTGCCGCCACTTTTTGCAGAAAACAGTATATCCGGGCGCGGATTACCCTTGGTATCTGCAACCTGGCCTTTGTTTTCCATAAAAACCAGCTTTTCACTACCGGTTTTTGACGCGGGCGATGGTTTACTAAGCTCTTGTGCTGAAGTAATTACACTAAGCAAGAGGCAACAAAAAAGTAAAAGTCTTTTCATTCTGTAGGTAATAATGATGGTTGTATAATAAAGATGCATCAAAGCCACTTTATTAGCTTTAAGCGTTAAGGAATAATAAGTGTTTTTTAGGGGTATGCGGGCAAAATCTGGCCTTGCCCCGGAAAACCAGGTTGCTTTTCTTTCAGGTATGGGTAATCATGTAAAAATTGATATATTGGTTATTGGTCGGGTCTTAAACAACATATATTGTGCTGATTTAAAAACTGCTGCAAATCTAATTAAAAAGTTTTAACATTTAATATGTGATTAAAAAAAATAACCCCTTACATACTTTTTTTGTTAAAAAACCTCATCAATTTATACCCGTTACCTGCTACCGCAGCATTGCTTAACGTGTGGGAGATATAAATATAACTGAAACATAAAATATGCAATAACAGGAATTCGCTGCACTCAAAATGAAGTTAATTGACAGGTGAAAATCCGTTCTGAAACTTTATGCCCGGTAACGCTCAACAAACAGAAGCTCTTCTTTTTTGGGTATTGCCAGGGGCATTATGGTTTTGTTTTTAAGCACAATTCTCCATAATCTTTCCTTTTTCATTTGACGTATAAAAAATTCTGAAATTTTTTAATATAATACCCGTGTATGATTTCTTCACGTTTGCATTACCTGTATTTATTTCTTTTGTAAAAGCAATTAATTTATGAATAATATTAAAAAAGTATAATTAAATAATATAAAACTTAGTATTTAAAAAAGACTATATTTGTTAGGAATACGCATACCTAAATGCTGCTAATCCTATTGAATTATAGTTAACTGATTTAGAAACACCAATACTAATGAATACAAATACATCAGTGAAAATCCTTAAAGAAAAAAAAGATGCCATCCTTGAACTTTGGGTTGCCAAACAAAAGGCTGAAGACAGTTATTTTAATGCAGATGACCAAAAAGAAGATTCAAGCGACTTTGCAACCGCTTTTTTAGAGGCGCTAAACGATGCGAATATAGAAGACCCAAATTCAAGGGGCTTTGATAAAGTGCATGAAGTGCTTATAGGCATATCTGTATCAAGGGCAAAAAGGGGGTTTTCTCCAAGGGAAACCGCAAACTACCTGTTTAGTTTTAAAGAATCTCTTTTAGAAGTGCTTGCCAATGAAATCAATGATTCGGCGTCGCTTTATGCAGAAAGCCTTAAGGTAAGCAGGATTATTGATAATATGGCCATACTTACTTTTGAAGGCTATATAAAGGGCCGTGAAGATGTTATTGCCAGGCAAACCGATGAAATTACCGAAATTTCTACCCCGGTTATACGTGTGTGGGAAGGCGTGGTGGCCCTGCCAATAATAGGTACCTTAGACAGTGCCCGCACGCAGGTGGTTATGGAGAACCTGTTACAGCAAATTGTTGAAACCGGCAGTACTATTGCCATATTAGACATATCGGGCGTGCCGGCAGTAGACTCGCTTGTAGCACAGCATTTAATAAAAACTGTAAGTGCAACCAGGTTACTTGGCGCTGAATGTATTATAAGCGGTATCAGGCCGGAAATTGCACAAATTGTTGTACACTTAGGAATCGACCTTTCTAACATCATAACTAAATCTACCCTGGCCAGCGCATTGCAAACGGCATTTAATATGCTGAGGCTTGAAGTAAATAAAAAGAAAGTTACTTATATAAATAGTTAGTGATGGAAAGGATTCCTATTTTAAAGATGGGTGATTTTCTCCTTGTCACCATACAGGTAGATTTATACGATCAGCTGGCAGAAAACCTCGAAACGGATCTTGTAAACTCGGTAAAGAAACACAATTCTAAAGGGGTACTAATCGATATTTCATCGGTTTCCATTATAGACTCATTTATGGGCCGTATTTTGGGAAACATTGGTATTATGTCCAGGATAATGGGGGCACAGTCTGTAATTGTAGGCATGCAGCCTGCGGTTGCCATGACTTTGGTTGAACTTGGCCTAACACTTACCGGGGTTGCCACTGCACTTAATGTTGAAAAAGGTATGGAACTTTTGCGTTCTAAAATTTTATTAAGTGACGGCTATGGCGATGACGATGACAACGACACTGAGTAAAGAAGACTTTCTCATAGTAAAAGAACAGGACGTAGTCCCATTTAGAAACAGGGTAAAAGAGGCTGCGGTTAAAATAGGCATGGGCATACTAAACCAGACCAAGCTTATAACAGCAGCCAGCGAACTTGTGCGCAACCTGCTTAAATATGGCGGTGGCGGTATGGTGATTATTGAGTCTGTAAATAACGGCAGGGAAAATGGCATTCGCCTTATTTTTACGGATAAAGGGCCCGGTATTGCCGATATAAACCTGGCTATGAGAGATGGTTATAGTACCGGTAAAAGCCTTGGCCTTGGCCTGCCCGGAACCAAAAGGCTGGTAAATGAATTTGATATACAGTCTACGGTTGGCGAAGGAACAACGGTTACTATAATAAAATGGAAGAATGGATAATACCGTTTTATTGTCTTATAAAATAGACGATCGCAGCTATGTGTCGTTTATTAAAAGAGAAATACATAATTTAGTTACGGGTGCGGGCTTTAGCCCGCAAAAGGTGGGAGAGGTAGATATTGTAGTTTCTGAAATTACTTCTAACCTTATAAAATTTGCTGAAACCGGAGAATTGCTTTATCGTTTAGCAGTTGATGAAAAAGGTAGCTTTTTCGAACTTTACTGCCTTGATAAAGGCAAAGGCATACGCAACTTATCGCGCATGATGCAGGATGGTATATCATCAACAGATACATTAGGGCAGGGCCTGGGCGCCATAGAGCGTTTAAGCAATGCCTCATCGGTATTCACGTTGCCTGACTGGGGTACGGTTATATACAGTAAAATATATCAAAAGGAAGCTACTACAGTTGAAAAACAGGGTGCCATTAATTTTGGTTCGGTTCAGGTGTGTTGTCCCGGGGAGACTGTTTGCGGCGATGGGTATAGTGTTAAGAAAATAGGCAAGGGCCTGCAGTTTTTTATGGGAGACGGCCTGGGGCATGGCATAAATGCCCATGAGGCAGTTACCGAAGCCATTGCTGCGTTTAACGATTGCAGGGAAACCAGCCCCGTACAGGTGTTGCGCCATATTCATGAAAATGTGAAAAAAACGAGGGGCCTGGTAGTTACCATAGCCTATCTCGACTTTACGTCCCAAAAATGGCTTCTATGCGGAGTAGGTAATATTTCTGCCCTCCTTTATACGGGGCTAATGGCTAAGAACTATACCCCTTATAACGGTATTGTGGGACATAATATACCGAGAACCCTTAACGATTCTGTACTTGACCTTCAACGCTACCAGACGCTTATAATGCATTCTGACGGGCTGAGGACCCGCTGGAACCTGGCTGATTTACCCGGTATACTAAAATATGAACCCAATATGATTGCTTCAGCCCTTTATAAGGATAATGCCAGGCATAATGACGATATGACTGTGTTTGTGGCAAAAATAAATATATAGTATGAAAGAGATTATCCGGATACGCCTTGATAACGAAATGGACCTGATACTGGCCCATAAGCGGGCTATGAAACTTGCTGAAATGTGCGGACTCATAATATCAGCCCAAACCAGGTTTGCCACGGCCGTGTCAGAAATAGCGCGCTGCTCTATAACTTATGGGCAAAATTCTCACCTCATACTGGGCATTAATTTTTTAAGCGGTGGCAAAAAAGAAATTAGCGCTGTAATTTATGATAATATAAACCTTTCTGAATGTAACCCCGAAGCATATGCTTATGCCGGGCGCCTTTCAAGAAACATAACTATAAATTTTAGCGATAATATATATGCTATAACACTAACGTTGCCAGTTCCATATTCCGGCATAATTTCCGAATCGCGCATTGCAGGGTTTACAGAGTATTTCCAGAGGGAAACACCGCTATCGCCTTATGATGAAATAAGGAAAAAAAACATACAGCTTATAGAGCTCTCTGAAAAACTTAGCGAGAGTGAGGGCAATTACAGGCAATTGACCGATACACTGCCTATGATTGTTTTTTCGGTAGCTGCTTCGGGAGAAATAACACTGTCAAACAAAAAGCTTACTGAAATGTTTGGCAACAGGTTTAAAGATTTTTCAACACCAGCAATAGCACAGATGTTTCACGCAGATGATACACCTGAAATAATTAAAGGATGGGAAGCTGCCCGCAGGAGAAAAACATCGTTTACCGGGCAGGCAAGGTTGCGGACTAAAGATGGATATATATGGCAAATGGTATCCGGGATGCCGATTAAAGACGAAAAAGGCGACATATCGGGATACATCATTTCTATGGTTGATATTAATGCGCAAAAGCTTATAGAAGAAACGCTTAAAGATAATAAGGAGCTAAGGAAAGTACAGGAAAGCCTAAAGGTTACAAACCTGGAATTATCGGCTAAGAATAGCGAACTTGAACAATTTGCCTATATTGCCAGCCATGATTTACAGGAACCTTTACGCAAGATCCGCAATTTTACATCGTTAGCAGAACGCGGCCTTACAGAAGAGGAACGGGAGAAAATGTATTTCCCTAAAATAAATGCCTCTGCCGAACGTATGTCGCGGCTGATTAAAGACGTGCTTAATTATTCTAAACTCGCTGTCGAAACGGAACGATTTGTATCGATTGACCTCAATACCGTTTTAAGGGATGTAACTGAAGATTTTGAATTTTTGATAAAAGAGAAAGAAGCTGTTATAACCATAGGCACACTCCCTGTAATTACAGGCATACCGGTACAGATAAGCCAGCTTTTTTATAATATAATGGGTAATTCGCTAAAATTTACAAATAAAAGGCCTGAAATAACTGTTAGTTCCCAATTAGTAACTATAGCGGAAGGCTCTGAAAAGGACGGCAGCTATAACAAAATTTTGGTGTCAGATAACGGTATTGGCATCGAAAAACAGTATATAAATAAAATTTTTACAATTTTTAAAAGGCTTCACCCACAAAATCAGTATGAAGGTACAGGGATAGGCCTGGCTTTATGTAAAAAGATTACTGAAAATCACAAGGGTTTCATGGATGTTGAAAGTGAGCCCGGCAGGGGCACTACGATTTATGTTTATCTTCCAGTATAACACCGCCTGTTTTGCAGCCCCGCTTCCTCCTGTGCTACATACACACCATAATCGGCTGGCCGGGATTTTTTAAAGACCCCTGGCACAAAGAAAACGCTATTGGATAGTAAAAAAGAAGCTGGTTATCTGTATTAAGGCAAGAAGAATTGTTGCTTAACACAAAAATGAAAGTATAAAAGCTGCCAAAGCGACAAACAGATTTTCTTAAAACTGGTACACTACTTCCACCTTATGACCCTGCAGGGCATTTTTTGCCTTTTCTATATCGGGTGCAAAGCCCAGTATATAGCCACCGCCGCCGGAGCCGCAAAGCTTAAGGTAGTAATCGTTACTCTCAATGCCTTTTTGCCACAGCTCATGAAACTGCTCCGGTATCATCGGCTTAAAGTGGTTGTATACCACCTTGCTCAGTTTTTTTGTATTCGAAAAAAGCGCCTTTACATCGCCGTGCAAAAAGCTTTCGATAGAAGCATCGGTATATTTAAGGAACTGGTTTTTTATCATGGCGCGGAAGCCCTTGTCTTTAAGGCTTTCCATAAACAGCTGTACCATAGGCGCGGTCTCTTTTACAATACCGCTGTCCAGCAAAAATATAGCACCTTTGCCCTCAAGGTTTTGCATGGGTATGCCGGTAGCCTCTATACTGTCGTGCGAGTTGATAAGTATAGGAATGCTCAGGTAGCTGTTAAGCGGGTCTAAGCCAGAGCTGGTACCGTGAAAATAGCTTTCCATCCTGCTGAAAATCTTTTTAAGCTTCAGTAGTTTTTCCTGCGTAAGGTTTTCAAGTACCGTTATTTTATTGTTAGCATACTGGTCGTATATGGCGGCAACAAGCGCTCCGCTGCTGCCTATGCCATAGCCTTGTGGTATGCTGCTGTCAAAATACATCCCGGCCTCCACATTAAGTTTCAGGGTAGCAATGTCAAAGGTTACAAGCTCAGGTTCTTCGGCCTGTAGCTTTTCAAGCCAGGTAACAAAACCACGCAGGCTGGCGTTGCTTTTTATGGCGGCTTCCGTTTCGTTGTCGGTCACTTTAAGCCCGCCGTTATAGAAGTTGTAGGGTATAGACAAACCTTTAGAGCCCTTGTTGATACCGTGCTCTCCAAAAAGCAATATTTTTGAGTAAAATAATGGTCCTTTCATTGTTGGCTAAAATCTATTTTGAATGTAAAGGTACGTAAAAAATATGTCTGGAAACGGGCTTAACAAATGTTTATTACACCTGTGCCGCACCCCATCCAATTTTGTCGCAAATGTACTGGTCGTTTTGACAATAGCCAAGCAATTCGCCCCTAATAAATGCCAAAACATCGCTACTAACGTTTTCGGGATATAATATGTGCACATTAGCCCCGGCATCGAGCGTAAAGCACACGGGTATACCGGTTTGCGCCCTGAAGTTCCATATCTTATTGATAATCTCCAGCGTATTTGGTTTCATCAGGATGAAGTAGGGCTGGCTGGTCATCATCATGGCGTGTAATGTTAATGCTTCACTCTCTGTTATTTTAATAAAGGCCTCAATGTCGCCTGTTGCCAAAGCAGCTTTAACAGCGGTTAAATTTTCATGTGCCTGGGCAAAGCGCCTTTCGGCAAAGGGGTGGCCGTGCATCAGGTCGTGGCCCAGCGTGCTGCTTACCTGTTTTTCGCCTTTGTCTACCAATAAAATTGTGTCCTGGTACGACGTGAAAATTTCGTGCACCTCTGTAAACGGTATGCCAAAAAGGTCGGTACTGCCGGGAGTGCCCTCGTGTTCGCCCCAGATAACTGCGTTGCCTTTAATGCTGCGGCAGGCGCTGCCGCTGCCCAGGCGTGCCAGGAATGAGGCTTTACGGTAAAAATATTCATCAGTCATAGCCGGGTTCAGCAGGCGCTCCAGGCTCATAAGGTTGATGGCAAGCGCTGCCATACCCGATGCCGACGAAGCAATGCCGCTGCTGTGCGGAAACGTGTTTTTTGTATCTATGGTAAAATGATAATCGTTTAAAAACGGCAGGTAGGCTTCAATACGCTCAAAGAATTTTTCAATCTTCGGGCGGAAACTTTCCTTGGGCTGGCCTTCAAACAGCAGGTTGAACGAAAAGCCCTGTGTGTTTTTTTGGGTATAGCCCAGCGTGGTTATGGTTTTGCAGTCGCTCAGGGTAAAACTTATGCTGGGGTTGGCCGGAATCTGGTTGGCTTTTTTACCCCAGTATTTTACAAGGGCTATGTTGCTGGGTGCGCTCCAGCTAAAGCTGCCGTTCCCGGCGGTAGCAGTATAGGGTGAGGGTATAAAATCCTGTGCGGAAATCATAGGTCGTAGTTTTTGAAGGCAAATATATGTCTTTTTTTAGGAAGCGGCTGAGGCGCTGAGGCACTTAGCTTGTGAGGGAATAGCTTCACTACCGCGTGAGATTGACATCGAACCATCAAATTAACGAAGTAACACACCTAAAAACTAACCTTTAAAATGTAATTTTGTAAAAAACACTATGAACCAGATAACCAAGATACTTATTATGGTAGCCACCACGGTAACGCTGGGCTACTTATCGGGCCAGGTAACGCAAACCAGTGTAGATACCTGGTACCCAACGCTGCAAAAGCCATTTTTTACCCCGCCCAATATGGTGTTCCCTATAGCGTGGGGCATACTGTATGCGGCCATGGGTGTGGCAGCCGGACTGGTTTGGGGCCGCATAGAAGTGCAAGAGGCAGAAGTGCGCAAAGGGCTTACGTTTTTCTGGGTGCAGTTTGTGCTTAATATGCTGTGGAGCTATTTATTCTTCGGGCTTAAAAACCCGCTTTTAGCATTGGTAGAAATAGTAGTGCTGTGGCTTATGATATACGAAACCTGGTTCCTGTTCCGTAAAATATATAAAATAGCGGGCTACATCATGGTGCTGTACCTGGCTTGGGTAACCTATGCTACGGTGTTGAACGCGGGTATTTTTTGGCTGAACAGGTAGGTTGAATAGAATTCAGACCGTTCGGCTTTTCGATTTTTCGATTGTTGGATGGTTAGACTAAATGAATGTAAATGGCTGGCATCATTAAAATTGAGTTTTTAGAGAATAATACCGAAGGCCATAACGACCTGCTGTTTTCTGTGCCGGGCCTGGTAGAGGAGTGTTTTGACAGCTATTATTTTATCATAGCTGAAGGTATGCCCTCAGTAAAGAAAACCTTAGCCGCCTTACTGGATTTTTGGGTGCAAAAAATAAAGGCGTTACAAGAAGGAAACGTTATTTACCTGCCCATAGATTTTTCTGACCAGTATACGGGTTGCCTGAGGGTGGAAATGGAAGCGGATAAACTAATGGTTGACTATGGCTACTCACTGCGTGAAGGGTGGTGTATAAACCCCCGTAATCCGGAAGATTTTTATAATAGCGTTACCGATTTTACCATTACATCTGAAAGTCGGCTTACTATTATAGCTGCTGATTTTGCCAATGCCATAAAGCACCAGGCCGTAAAGCTACAGGAACTTAATACCTAAGCAGCAGCCTGATAATTTCACCTCACAAAATGCCCGCTTCACCGTAAATTTCTCAGGTTTTATGCTTACGCCAGCCTATATTTGGCCTGTTAAAAAAGTTAATTAACAAGGCCCCACGCAACCTTATAGGGGTATGCTGCATCTTATTGTTTTATTACAAACTTAAATAACGTTATGAAAATTAAATTTGTTTCCAGGATGATGCTGTGCGTTGCCGCAGCTATTGCAATGACCTCATGTAGTATTGATGATGAACCTGATTATGTTACCTATCCTGATGTGGCCTATGGCATTGTAGCCAATGCCAGCCCTAACAGCGGCGACCTTTATTTTTATGCCGACGCTAACAAGGTAAACAACAACGCCCTTAATTATGGTACGGCTATGGGCTATTACAACTTTTACACGGGCGACCGCCAGCTCAGCATTAAAAACGCCGCCGGGGCTACTATAGTTTCAGATAGTATTGCATTGCAGCCCAATGAGTTTTTTACGGCCTTTGCGGTAAATACTTTTGATGAGATAGAGCTGGTTACGTATCGCGACTCGCTCGAGTATCCGGCTTCAGCACACGCGCTGGTACGCTTTATTAACCTGTCTCCGGATGCCGCGCCGATAAGCGTAAATACACCTTCGGATACACTTACTACAGGGCTGGAGTTTAAAGAAGCTACTGATTTTATAAGCGTGCCCGGCGGCCTGTATGATTTTACCTTTAAAGATACCGCTACCGGAGAAGCTATTTATACGGCTAACGACATGGAAATTTACGAAGGCCGTATCTATACCATTTACACTAAAGGCTTTGTTACGCCCGCTACGGGGAGCAATGACACCTTTACTGCCGAAAAAATCAGGAATTACTAAATTATCCGGGATTATTACTGTTAGTAAAGGCGCTTTAGGCGCCTTTACTTTTTTATTAATGCATACAGCCCATATAAACTTCAGATTTTAGCCTGAACGCCTTTGGGGCTTTTTCCTTTAGCAGTGCAAACGCGCTGTCGGCCCTTTTTTCTGACTCATATATGCCTGCAACCAATGCTATTGTTTTCACAGAAGCTTTATCGCTGTACATTTCTAAATATTCAAGGCTTAAAGACGATGATGCATACCTGCGTGGATAGTATTCGCCGGCATAGATATCGTCTTCATCATCTTCGGGCAGTATAATTTTACCCAGCTTTTTGTCGTAGTAGCGCCCCATAGTATCAATTTCCTGTTTTAGCGAAGTGTGCAGGGCAAACATTTGCTTGTGCAGTTCATAATAGTTGTTAGAAGTGTCGGCCACAATAATATACATAGTCTGGTAATCGCCTCCGGCATCGGTAGGGGGTTCGCTATCTATAACATTGGCAGTATCTGCGGATAACCGCACTTCATTTACGGGTGTACTCGCCTGTAAAGAGGCTTCTTTTTTATCTTCCCTGCCGCAGGAAAGGGCAATAAATCCTATTGTAGTAATTACTATATGTTTCATAGCGCAGGGTTGTATCGTGTGTTGTAAATTTAATCAAAAACGGGTATATGCTTTACTGTTTATTTAAATTTAGTCTTTTCCTGCTATCTTTACGGGCGGTTACAATAAAACAGGCCGCAGTGCAGTTAAAAAACTAAAACCACCCTATGGCGTCAAGAAAGGTAAAAATGGTGCTGATAAAAATTTTCAGCCTGTTTTCGGTAGTACGTGGCTATAATATACTTATTGTAGTGCTGGCGCAGTACCTTTCGGCCATCTTTATACTCGACCAGGGCCGCCGCGCCCTCGATGTTATACTGGACCTCAATCTTTTTATTATTGTTTTTGCCTGTTCCCTTGCCATTGCCTCGGGCTATATTATCAATAATTTTTACGACGCCCAAAAAGACCTTATCAACCGCCCCAAGAAAACGATGCTCGACAGGCTGGTAAGCCAGGGTACCAAGCTACAGGTTTATTTTTCGCTAAATGGTATTGTTGTCCTGTTGGCATGGGCTATATCCTGGCGCGCGGTGCTGTTTTTTGCGGTTTATATTTTCCTTATCTGGTTTTACAGCCATAAGCTGAAAAAGTACCCGCTTATAGGCAACCTTACCGCGGCATTGCTGGCCGTGCTGCCCTTTTTTGGCATACTGATGTATGTAAGCAAGTTCAACGAAAATTTTTATTACGACAGCGAACGCCTGGGTACCATATTTGCCCACGCCACCTTTTTGTACCTGCTTATACTGGTGCGCGAACTTATAAAAGACCTTGAAAACCTCGCGGGAGACCTGGTGGCAAATTACCGTACCATACCGGTCATCTTTGGCGAAAAAACCGCAAAGGGTATTATTACCGCACTTATCTTTCTTACCATTATACCGGTTTATCTGTTAATAGAAGTATATGATGTGGGCTATATGGACATCTACTTTTATTTCGGCATGCTTATTATCATCTATTTTTTGTATCGCCTGTGGGATGCGTCTTCTAAAAGCGATTACCTCCTGCTGCACAACCTGCTCAAGGGGATTATTATTGCAGGGGTTTTTAGCATAGTGCTTATAGAACCCACAGTACTGGTACACGGCAGGCAGTTGCTTAGGGAAGCTACTTAGCTCTGAGCCCCTAAGCAACTAAGTAACTTTGCTACTAAAAAACTTTCAACTTTAAGACTTTACGAACTTTAAGACTTTACAAACTTTAAGACTTAAAAGAGTATCTTTGCACAAATAGTTTTACAGCATGGAAAGTAACAGGGATATCGTTAAAATTAAAGATGAGAAAAGTTTAACGATAACTGTAAAAGATAATATGGCTGTAAAATTGAAAATTAAATTAATATGAAAACATTTATGTTATTCGTTTTGATATTAATGTCATTAAATAATTGCACTAATAAAGATAGTCTTCAAAAACAAACACAAGTTAGAATCACTTCGCATAAAGAATTTATTCGACAGTTAAGTTTTTCTGGACGAATTATCGATAAAAAATACTGCAACGAATGTAATTACAATAAGTTTCAGATTATAATCAATTTTAATGAAGATATATCTGAAGTAGTTCATTTCTCTAACCTATCATTTCCCCCCTATTATTGGATAGCTCTTAAGGAAAAAACTATAATTTTTAGTGTTAATAAAAATTTATACGAATCATGTGATATAGGAATGGATGTAACGAAAAAAGCAAATTTAAATTTTATAGTATTTGCTAATCTAGATTATCCAATCCTTAGTACGCAAACATATCAGTGGATACCTTAGATTAAACTTGTTAATCTATAAATAAATTTTTGCATCCTGTCAAGACTAAAAAATTATGTTTATCTTTTTATTTAAGGCCACTCTTAACAGGGTGGTTTTATACTTTTATAAGCCCACCATATACCTGCTACAAGCATTACAATCAAAGCCGCCAGCCCCTTAAAACCGCACCAATTAACCCAAAGTCATTATTTAGTGAGATTTGTGCGTTGCGCTTGTGGTGGTTGTGTATGCCAGTCATAAACTTGCTGGCCACAATATCTCGCGATAGCTGTAGGGATTGAGTTGGAAACTTCCTAATTCCCCTAATATATTTGACCCGTACATGGGAGGGAAATGTTCATTTGTTCAGGGCAACTATATACGAGTGAAGCTGCTCCCTAAAACTTTAAAAACTTTCAACTTTAAGACTTTACGAACTTTAAGACTTAAAAGAGTATCTTTGCACAAAATAAGTTTTACAGCATGGAAAGTAACAGGCGTGGCGCATCAGCCGGCAGGGGTGGTAGCGACAGGAAAAAAAGCAGCAGGCCCTCTAAGCCACTAAATAAATCATCTAAGCCAAAAACGGCCAAGCCTTTTGACCCGAGAAAAGAAGACGGCCGCGAGGGCGCTAAGCCGGCTGCGCGCAAGGCAGCTTTTATAAAAGGCCGTGCCCCTAAGGATGCCGAACCAAAACCTGTAAAAGCACCGGTAGACAAAGATATACTGCGCCTTAACAAGTACATTGCCAACTCTGGCATGTGCAGCCGCCGCGATGCCGATATTTACATACAAAGCGGTAATGTAAAGGTTAACGGTGAGGTAATTACCGAAATGGGTTACAAAGTAAAGCTAACCGATGAGGTAGAGTTTGACGGTGCTAAAATTAAGCCCGAAAAGAAAGAATATGTGCTGCTTAATAAGCCAAAGAATTTTACTACCTATGCGGAGGGCGACAAGACCGGGCGCAACGTAGCCGAACTGGTGCGTGGTGCAGGCAAGGCCCAGCTGGAGCCTATAGGCCGTATGGATATGAGTACCACCGGGCTGCTTATTTTTACAAATGACCTCGACCTCATCCGTAAGTTTTCATTGCCGAACCAAAAAACATTTAAAATATACCAGGTATCGCTGGACAAAAACCTGAGGGGCGAAGATTTTGAAAGCCTTAGCCAGGGCGTAACCCTCGATGGGCATCGCCTGTTTATAGACGAGGTAAGCTATATTGAGGGGCAGCCAAAGACTGAGATAGGCATAAAGCTGCGTACGCCAAATACTAAGGTGGTACGTGCCATATTTGAAAGCCTTAAATATGACGTAATCAAGATAGACCGCGTGTCGTTTGCGGGGCTTACTAAAAAGAACCTGCCGCGCGGCAACTACCGCCACCTTACAGAGCAGGAGGTAATTAACCTAAAGAATATATAATGGCTGCCGATGTTACCCGCCGTATAGCGCTGGAGTGGATGGATGCCTTTAACGCTAAAGACCTTAACCGCCTTGTGGGCCTGTATGCCGAAGATGCCACCCACTTTAGCCCCAAGCTGAAAGCAGCGCAGCCCGAAACTAACGGCCTTATAACAGGCCACGCCGCCCTGGGCGACTGGTGGCAGGGTGCCTACAACAGGCTGCCCACTTTATTCTACAAGATGCAAACCATAACAGCCGATGCCGACAGGGTATTTATAGAATACATCCGTGAGGTGGAAGGCGAAGAGGATATGGCCGTGGCCGAAGCCTACGATATTAAAGACGGTAAAATTGTTTTCTCCCGGGTATACCATGGGTAGGCGATAAGTTGAAAGTTTTTATAGCCGCAAGTTTTTAAAGCACAAAGCCTCTTAGTAATAAGAGGCTTTTTTATGGCTTAAATTTTTAGTCCCCATTGAAGCTATTTTGGCTGAAGGCCGGGGTGGTTTCACTAAATGGCAAAAGTAAAAAAGGCTACTCCCCATCCCCTAAACGCACTCCCTCTTTAAGCAGCCCGCGCTTGCGCAGCAGCGGCATTATATCCGGGTCTGACCCGCGGAACGATTTATACATTGTGGCGGGGTCGGCGGTAAAGCCGCGTTCCAGTATTTTTGTACGTAACGATGCTGCAACCTGCCGGTTGAATATAGAGGTTTGTTTAAAGGCTTCAAAGGCATCAGTGTCCAGTACCGCGCTCCATATATAGCTGTAATAGCCCGCACTATACCCGCCGCTAAAGATGTGGTTATAATAGGTACTGCGGTAGCGCGGTATGATGCTTTTTATAAGGCCTATTTTTTCCATTCCCGCTTCTTCATAAGGCATTACATTTTGGGTGAGTGGCTGCTGCAGGCTGTGGTAATCCATATCCAGGTAGGCGGCGGCAAGGTACTCTACTGTAGCAAAACCCTGGTCAAACGTTGCGGCGGCCTGCATCTTTTCTATCAACGTGTCGGGTATTGTTTCTCCCGTTTTATAATGTTTGGCATACAGCTTCAGTACTTGAGGGTCGGCGGCCCAGTTTTCCATTATTTGCGACGGTAGTTCTACAAAGTCAGTCGGCACGCTGGTACCGGAAAGGCTTTCATACGTAACGTTACTGAGCAACCCGTGCAGCGCGTGGCCAAACTCATGAAAAAATGTACTCGCCTCATCAAATGTAAGCAGCGATGGGGTAGTGGCGGTAGGCTTGGTAAAATTGCACACAATCGAGATTATGGGCGCTGTGCGCTTGCCATCTACCGTTTTTTGCTTGCGGAAACTGGTCATCCAGGCGCCGCCTTTTTTCCCCGCCCGCGGAAAGAAATCCATATACAGCAGGCCCAGCAGCTTGCCGTCGCCGTCGGTTACTTCCCATGCAGTAACATCCTTATGGTATACCGGCACGTCTTTAAACTGCTTAAATTTTAGCCCATACAGCCGGTCGCACACCAGGAAAATGCCATTACGCACCCCATCAAGGCTAAAGTAAGGTTTTAGTTCCTGCTCATCAAGGTTATAGCGCTCCTGGCGAATCTTCTCGGTATAGTAGCGCCAGTCATAGGGCTGTACGCCGCCATCAATGGTATCGGCCTTTAGCAGCCTTGCTATATCGGCTTCCTCCTGTTTCGCTTTTTCAAGGGCGGGTTTCCAGATTTCATCCATCAGTTTAAACACGGTTTCGGGAGTTTTGGCCATACGTTCGGCCAGCACATAGTCGGCATGGCTTTTATAGCCCAGCAGCTGCGCACGCTCCATCCGAAGGTTAACCAGCTGCACTATGTTAATACGGTTATCGTGGGCATTGCCATTGTTGCCACGGCTTTGGTAAGCCTCCCAAATTTCCTCGCGTAGCTTACGGTCCCTGGCATATTGCAGGAACGGTATCACGCTCGCGTTTTGCAATGTAAATACCCAGCTCCCTTCTTTATCCCGTGCCTTCGCTTCTTCTGCTGCTGCGGCAATTGCATCCTGCGGCAGTCCGGCAAGGCTTTTTTTATCGGTAATTTCAAGGGCATATTCATTGGTTTCTGCCAGCACGTTGTCGCCAAATTTTAGAGCTATCACGGCCAGGTCGCCATTTATCTTGCGCAGCCGCTCTTTTTGATTTGCATTAAGGCCCGCCCCGTTTCGCAGGAACGCCTTGTATTTAACCTCCAGCAGTTTGGTTTGCTCAATATTTAGCTTATACTCAAGCTGCTTGTCCCACACCCGTTTTACACGATCAAAAAGTTTTTGGTTCAGGTAAATGTCGTCGTTGTGTTTTGTTATCTCAGGGGCTATCTGCTGGGCTATCAGCTGCAGGTCGGCATTGGTTTCAGCGGTGTTCAGGTTGGCAAAAACGGCATACACGCGTGTAAGTACACTGCCGCTTGCATCCAGTGCCGCAATAGTGTTGTTAAAATCGGGTGCCTCGGTGTTGTGGGTAATGCTCTCTATTTCCGCCTTGTGTATGCGTATCGCTTCCTCAATAGCGGGAAGGTAGTGTCTGTTTTCTATAAGGTTAAACGGCGGCGCCCCATAGGGCGTATCCCATGTAGCAAGCAAGGGGTTATCATCTCCTATGGCTTCGGTTTTGTTTTCCTGGTGGCACGACATAAGTATGCTGGTAAAGGTTAGTAAAAGTATCGTTTTTTTAATTTGAGTGTAAAGTAAGGCCATGGTTATACTGAAGCTTATCTCCGGACGGTTATCTGCAAAATATTTTCCAAAAAATCATTATACCGCAAATTACGCCTAAATATTATTTTAAAGTATTAACGCCGCGTTAAATGCGATGTTGCCTTAACAGGAAAAACCTACCTTTATTTATATTTATTTCCCCACACGTATGAAGTTTAATGTAAAAAAAATAGCCCTGAAAACCCTTAAATGGATTGGTATACTTGTTTGTATAGTGCTGCTGCTTATGTTTTTGCTCCCCATGCTTTTTCCCGGAAAGATAGAAGCTGAAGTAAAAAAGCTGGCCAATGCGCATCTTACCTCAAGGCTGGAATTTAACCATACAAAACTTTCATTCTTTACGCATTTCCCCTCGCTAAGCGTGTCGCTTGATGATGTATCGCTAATGGGCAGTAAGCCATTTGAAAACGATACGCTCCTAAGGGCCGAGAGGGTAGCCTTTGGCATTAACCTTAAGCGCCTTATTTTTGATAAAACGGTAAAAGTAGATGAACTATACGTAACCCGGGGCTTTGTAAATGTAAAGGTAAACACGGCAGGCGGGGCTAATTATAATGTGTACAAGAGCCGCCCAAAAGACCCGGCCGCGCCCCGTACCCCCGATGACCCCGAAGAAGGCACCGCCATACAGCTGGACCGGGTAGACCTGCGCAACTGCCACCTGGTATACAACGACCACTCTGCAAAAATACTGGTAGATGCACACGGTGTTAACTACCTGGGTAAAGGTGGCCTGAGCGAGGCTATTTTTGACCTGGAAACCAACGCTGATATCGATTCGGTCGATTTTTCGTATAACCGTGTGGCCTACCTGGAAAGCAAAGAGATACATGCCGACCTTATAACCCGTGTAAACACTAATGCCCTGACCTTTATACTGACGAAAAACGAGTTGCGGATAAACAGGCTTCCGCTGGAGTTTAATGGTTTTTTTACCATAAGGCGCGACGGTTATAATATAGGGATAGACGCGGCGAGTGAAAATACCCGCCTTGAAGATGTGTTTACCACACTGCCACCCCCATACCTTACCTGGATGGAAGATACCGAGATTAAAGGCCGTGCCGACCTGCATTTTAGTTTTAAAGGCCGCTACAACGTAAAGGAAAAACAACAGCCCACCCTGGGCTTTGATGCTAAAGTGCGCGACGGCTACGTAAAAAGCGGCAAGGCGCCGGTGCCGCTGGAAGATTTTCAGATGGATGTAAGCGGGCAGCTGCCTGCACTGGATATGAACCGCCTGGCCATAAACCTGCGGGGGCTGGACTTTAAAGTGGGCGAAAAAAGTTTTTTTAAGGCGAAGGTAACCACTAAAGGCATGGATAACATGGCGGTTAAGGCCGATGTAAAAGGCTCGCTCGACCTCGCTGAGGTAGATGCCGCCCTGGGCCTCAACAACCTTCATTTTAAAGGCATGCTGCGTACCGATATTGTGAGCAACGGAATATACAACGCATCTAAGAAACTACTGCCTAAAACTAAAGGGAGTATCAACCTGCAAAAGGGCTGGCTGAAAACCGGTTACTATCCTAACCCCATAAAGGACATAACATTTGTGGCAAATATCACCGATGATAAAGGTACTTATGAGGGGCTGAAGCTATCGGTAACGCCGGCATCGTTTGTGTTTGAGGGCAATCCGGTATATGTAAACGCCACGGTAAGCAACCTTGAAGATATGTTTTATAAAGCACGTATTAAAGGTGAGCTTAACGTGGGGCGCATCTACAAGGTATTCGCGCAAAAAGGCCTTGATGTAACCGGATATGCAAAAGCTGACCTGAACCTTAACGGCCGCGAAAGCTATGCCACAACCGGGCAATACAGCAAGCTGGATAACCGCGGCACGGTACTGCTTAAAAATATAAAGGCGACTAGTGAGCTGTTTTCCAAATCGTTTTTTATTAATGAGGGCAATTTCAGGTTTGAGAACGAGAAGATGTGGTTTGAAAAGTTTATAGCCCACTATGGTAAAAGCGACTTTGCCATGAATGGCTACCTGCTTAATACCATAAACTATTTCCTTGAAAGCAAAGGCACACTGCACGGTGAGTTTAACCTGAAAAGCAGGCTTATAAATGTAGATGAGTTTATGGCGCTGAAAGAAGGCGAAAACAAAGACCGAAAAACTGAGGTAGAATATGCTAAAGAAGAAAACCCCAAGATGAGCGGGGTGGTGGTAATGCCTACAAACCTCGACGTAAGCCTTATAACAAACGTCGATAAAGTGGAGTACAACGGCCTGGTGCTAAATAACCTGACAGGCAGGGCAGGGATAAGCCAGGGACAGATGACGCTTAAAAAAACTATCTTTAATATTATAGGCTGCAAGGTAGGCATTGATGCCCGTTATGATGACGAGTCTCCGCTTATGGCGAATTTTGATGCTCATTTTACCGCTAAAGATTTTAGCGTGAAGAGGGCTTATAATGAGATACCCATGTTTAGGGAACTGGTTACCGCCGCCGAAAAAGCCGAGGGAATAATTTCTGTAGACTATAACATTAAGGGCGATTTTAATGGTAATATGGGCCCCATATATGAGTCGCTTGAGGGTGGCGGTATAGTTACCCTACGCGATGTGAAGGTTAACGGGCTAAAGATGTTTGGCAGTATCAGCAAAAAAACAGGGCAGGATAAGCTGAACAACCCCAGTTTTAATAATATTGTGGTAAAAACCACCATAAACAATAACCTGATACACATAGACGACTTTACTTTTAAGGTTTCGTTATTCAGGCCTACTATTAAAGGCACCACCAGTTTTGACGGATTGCTTGACCTGCGCATACGCCTGGGGCTGCCCCCTGCCGGATTAATAGGGATACCTATTACGGTAACCGGTACACACTCTGACCCCAAGATAAATATCTTTAGCAAGACCGGGCAAAAAATTGATGATGCCATTTACAACGAAAAAACTAATACGGTTGTAAGGGAAGAAAAACGTGAGACGAAGAAAGAGTAGGCAATGTTCAGTGGCAGTAGGCAGGGACTTCACCGGCGTTTTATGGCCCTTGTGAAAAAACGTAATCTGCATACCGCTAAAAATCCTTAAAACTATAATATTGATAATCATAATGTTATAAGGTTTACTTTTTCAAAAAAAGTATACCGATTGTACAACTAACCGGCATATTTTTATTTTAACGAACGAATTTTCTTATAATTAAAGCGGTTCTATTTTGGCCATTGGTCGATATTGGACACCGCTAACCCCCGATTCAGGAAATAAAAAAACGGCCAAAGTAAA